>JBLHGQ010000113.1:0-9377 GCA_047614505.1 Rhodothermales bacterium
ACTCACCCAACCTGTACTGTGCGTTATCGGCATAGTCACTTTGCGGGTAGGCTTGCATAAACGACCGGAATTCTTCGGCTGCGTCTGAGTAACGAAGCTCTTTCAGGGCCTGAAAAGCTGTGTCATAGGCCTGTTTCTCCTGTTCCGGGCTCGAAGCGACTGCACGGGCAGCAGTTTGCGGAGTTGCAATGCTGCTCACTGAAGAGGGTTCACTAAATTCTCCCCTGACTTCAGGAACATCCTCTTCGGGCGGAATATACGCTGGAGAAACTGATGGCATCTGGTTTGCGGCTGAAGATCTTGGAGCCATTGAGGCCAGTTCGCCTATGCGCTGATCAAGATCCAGATATTGATCTCGTTGCCGTTGTCTCAGAGTGTCGATCAGGTGAGCCTGTTCTTCGATCTGACCAAGCAAACCCCTGACCTCATCCTGCAATTGTTGAATTTGCAGAACCATGTCAATCATTTGCTCGCGGTTGGAATCATCCTGTGCATGCGCGGGGACTGAAAAGGTAATGGCCAGCGCAAGGCTGGCCATCAACATTAAATCTAAAACATTACGTTTCATTGTTATCTCGCTGTGTAAACGATCTCCACACGACGGTTTTGCTGCCAACAACTTTCGGCGCTGACCCTACATACCGGACGTTCTTCACCATAAGCAACAACACTGGTTTGGCTACCAGAAGCTCCGCCTGCAGACAGCAGACCTGATACACCGTTTCCACGACGTTCGCCAAGCCCAAGGTTATATTCCCGGGTTCCACGCTCATCTGCATGGCCTTCCAGAGTAATGCGCGCGCTTGAATGAGAACCGGCATAGGCGGCATGGGCCGCAATAATCGCGCGGTATTCAGCTTTAACGTTTGACATGTCAAAATCAAAATAAATGACGCGCTTAGACAGGAGGCTTCCAGATCCTGGTTCAAAATTTTCATGCGCCCGGTCGCTGGTGTAGTCATCCGGACTAACGGCTGCAGAAGTGGTTACACCATCTGGTGTTGCCGAAGTGTCTGGAGTCGTTGATGTGTCGGGTTCAACGGGTTCAGCTTCCGGAGTGGTTTTACATGCTGCTAAAGCAACGGTGACCATAAGTGCTAACAGCAAGCGCAAAGCGATATTCATTGGATTCTCCTGATTATTTCCGATGGTCGAGATGCCCGACCCACTTTTTCTAGTTTACCTGATTACAGGGGACCACGCGGGTTCGCGAACGTCTCCCTCACTTAATATTAACCTTTGACGAACATTACCATCTGCAGATACCGCAGAAAGGACTCCCCTGCCTCCCTCCTTGGTCGCATACAGAATCATACTACTATTAGGCGCGAAACTGGGAGACTCATCCAGCACACCCGGTGTAAGGATGCGCATGCGTTTATTTTCCAGATCCCAAACACCTATACGATACTCGTTTCCATTGCCTTGTGCCACAGCAATGCTACGTCCATTTGCAGCAACTGTAGCGCGGGCATTATAGTCCCCTTCCAGTGTTACGCGCTCGGCTTTTCCACCATTTACAGGGACTTTATAGATCTGTGGCCTGCCTCCCCTGTCGGAAGTGAAATATACAGTCTTGCTATCGGGTGACCAGGCAGGCTCGGTATCAATCGCCCAATGATTAGTCAGCTGCCTCTGATCACCGGTAGCCAGATCCCTGATATAGATCTCAAGGTTGCCGGATATTGAAAGCGCCAATGCCAGATACCGCCCACTCGGAGAGAATGCCGGTGCACCATTGATCCCTTTGCCGGAAGACACCAGTTCCCGGGCACCGGTTGCAACTGTTTGTAAATATATGGCCGAATTGCCTTTTTCAAAGGATACATAGGCCAACCGTTCACCATTGGATGACCATGCAGGAGATAACAAGGGTTCCGGAGAGCCGACTATTGATTGCGGGTTAAAACCATCTGCATCTGCCACTACGATTTCATTGTGATAACCAACCTCTTTTGGGGTTGCAGAAACGTATGCAATCCGGGTTGAGAACGCCCCAGGCACACCGGTCAATTTTTCATATATGGCATCCGCCACGCGATGTGCACCAAACCGCAGGTCACCCAGTCCAACCACAGTGATCAATGACAGAAGTTGATCCTGGGTGTGTACATCGAAAAGCTGGTAAACGATCTCATAACCATTGCCGCCGGGAGCATCTCGAACAGATCCGATGACCAGATAATCTGTTTGCAGTAAACGCCAGGTACCGAATCGGATTGCTTCGGCCTCAGCAGGGCGATCAGCCATGTCGGCTTCGGCCATAGGTTTAAATAAGCCGGAGCGATACAGATCCTGATTAATGATCTCTGTGACCGCAGTAATGGGTGGATATCCGGTGGCCTTCCACTGAAAGGGCACCACCGCAATGGGCAGGGCGCTGGCATTGCCTTTGATAATCTCGATTTCCAGTTTAGCCTGCAGGCTGCCCGTACACGCCACTGAAATGATGAGTAAAAAAAATCCGCGCAAGGCGCTGAGCTTAGGTTTCGAAGCAAGATTTGTCATTGGTCACCGTCATACTTGAAGTTAAAATCAATTTCCCTTTGAAAAACATCCTCAAAGCCTCTGTAAGGAAGCGTACCTGTGCGCTCAACAGCCGCAACCAATGAGCGGCGAGTGGCTTCATCGCCGTTGCATGAACCGGCAATATTAGCCGATATCACTTCCCCGCCGGGAATTTGTACAATTCTAAGTGTACAACGCAGCCCCCCCCTCGCGGTTGGGGGACGAAGCCAGTTATTGGTTACCTGGGACTGAATGGCAATAGCGTATTGCTGCGCCAGTGTGGCCATTTGTCCCGCTCGGAATTCACGTGCCTCCCGGGCTACTTGTTCAGCTAACTCTGACTGAACATCTGCCTGGCGTTTCGCCGCGGCATCATGTTCGCGCATTGCTTCCAACTGTTTTAAACGCTCTTCTTCCTTGATTCGTTGACGTGCTGCCTCTTCACGTAGCCGGCGGATCTTTTCCAGCTCGTCCTCTTGCCTTTGTACCTTCTCTGCGCGCTCTGTTTGCTGGCGTTTGCGCAACTGTTGCAGTCTCAAATCCTCTTGCCGCTTTTGTGCCAGCAGTTCGCGTTGCCGGCGTTTTTCGGCATCTTCAGCTTCTTGCTGTTCGCGCTCTCGCTGGGCATCCAGTTGTTGTTGCCGCCTTTCCTGCTCGCGTTTTCGCAAGGCCGCCAGTTCAGCTTCCTGCTGGGCGTTACGCATAGCCACGGTATCAACCATCACAGCCTCAATGGTCAAACCTTCGAGGCTGGGGGTGCGAAATGGTTCCCAGTCCGACGTACCAAACACAATCAACAAGGCTGCCAGCAGATGGACTCCAACCGCCAGAGTAAACGCCTTGGAGACATCCCATGCCTGTGAAAATCGTGATCCCTGTAGCGTGGACACTAGCCGCCTTCAGAGCTTTCCAGAGGATCACTCATTAACCCGACTTTGGTCACACCGGCTTTTTGTAACAACACCATGGCGTTATAAACCTCGCCATAACCAACGGCGCGGTCGCCACCAACCAGTACCTGTATGTCCGGGTTCCTTCGCACAATCGCCGAAACAGTTGTGACCAGGCTTTCAGCGTCAATCAGGCCACTGGTGGTTCCGTCCAGATCACCGCCGGCATTTAAGTACAAATCACCATTTTTCAGAACGGTAATAACCAGCGGTTCTTCATTTTGTTGGGTCTGCAATGGCTCCGCATCAGCTTCAGGCAGTTCTACTTCAACGCCCAGGTTGAGCAGTGGTGCGGTAATCATAAAAATTACCAACAAAACCAGCATCACATCAATGTAGGGAACCACATTGATTTCAGACATCGGCCTGCGGCGGGATCGTCGTGACATTATCTAATCACCTGACAGTGAGTGCGCCTGGCGCTGCAGGACGCTGGAAAACTCTTCCTTGAAATTGTCATTCCGTACTTCAAGTCGCTCTACCTGGTTGGAGTATTTGTTATAGGCAATTACTGCCGGGATGGCGGCAAACAAGCCCATGGCCGTTGCTACCAGTGCTTCGGAAATACCGGGAGCCACCATCGCGATGGTGGCTTGATTGACATTTGCCAGAGCGTGAAATGACGTCATGATGCCCCACACGGTACCGAACAGACCGATATAGGGGCTGGTTGAGCCTACTGTTGCCAGAAAACTCAAATGTTGTTCAAGGCGGTCCGTTTCGCGAGCCAGTGCAATTCGCATAGCACGTTCGGCCCCTTCAACAACCTGATCTGCAGTCATCCTGCCCTGAGCGAGCATTCGATTAAATTCGTTGAAACCGGCCTGAAACAGCATTTCCAGACCATTAGTCTCTTGTTCGCTGGCCTCAATTTCGGCGTTAAGTCCCGCCAGATCGGTGCCGGACCAGAACCGTTCCTCAAATTGATCAGCACCACGAGTGGCACTGCGCAACATTTGGCGTTTTCTGAAAATAATCATCCATGATGCAACCGAGGCAAACAGAAGGATCAGCATCACAAATTTCACCATCCAACTGGCGTCGAGAACTAGTTGCCAAACTTGTAATTCACTTTCCATTATTTTTCCTGTTCTGCGTTATCAATTTTCGATCTTATCCAGTCGGGTAGACGCAGCGGCCTAAAAATATCTGCTGCCAGACAAACCGCGACGACTGAGGCCTCTGCCAATTTCACGCCATCTTCTTTGCGTATCATTTCCTGGCAGAAACTTATTCTTGTTCCGCCGGTACTGACAGAATGAACACTGACCTGCAGTTCGTCATCCAGTCTGCCCGCTTGCAGGAAATCGATATCCATTTTTCTGATACCAAAAACCAAATTATGTTTCTCTTTCAACAAAGACTGATGAATATCAAGAGACCGTAGCCATTCTGTTCGTGCACGCTCAAAAAAATTGAGGTAGTTGGAATGATAAATAACGCCTCCGGCGTCCGTATCTTCCCAGTAAACCCTCAAATTCCAGACAAATGGTTTTTGCATTGGTTCATTGTCACTCTAAAACGTTGTGGATTGCCCAAAAGGGTTAAGGAACCTTTGAGTTAATTTGGATCCGAGCTGCACCATGGCAGCTTAAATGCTCATTCGGTCTTGGAATCAGGCGTAAAAAGGTCATTTTCAGGGCTTTGTGGCTTTTTCAGCCCAAAATGCTGATAAGCCCTTGAGGTGGCCATGCGCCCGCGCGATGTTCTCATAATGTAGCCCTGCTGAATCAGAAAAGGCTCAAGCACGTCTTCCACCGTTCCGCGCTCTTCAGACAGCGCCGCGGCCAGGCTTTCCACTCCGACCGGGCCACCTTCAAATTGATCAATTAACAGCCGTAACAAACGCCGATCCATGGTATCAAAGCCACAGTCATCAACCCTTAACAGTTCCATTGCATCGTCTGAGATGGATCTGGTGATATAGCCATTGGCTCTGACTTCAGCGAAATCCCGCACTCTACGTAATAAACGGTTGGCAACCCTTGGGGTGCCGCGAGAGCGACTTGCGATACCCAATGCACCTTCCTCATCAATACCAATATTGAGAATGTTAGCCGAGCGGTTAACGATTTGTGCCAGTTCTTCGGAGCTATAAAATTCAAGACGCTCAACGATGCCAAAACGGTCACGCAGTGGTGAGGTCAACAGGCCAGCACGAGTAGTTGCGCCGACCAGGGTGAATCGCGGCAGGTCCAGTTTGATGGACCGCGCAGCAGGTCCCTCGCCAATCATGATGTCGATCTGGAAATCTTCCAATGCCGGGTACAGCACCTCTTCAACGACCGGCGAAAGCCGGTGAATCTCATCGATAAACAGGATGTCGCCGGGTTTTAAATTAGTCAGCAGGGCTGCAAGGTCACCGGCACGTTCCAGAACAGGGCCTGAGGTCTGCCTCAGGTTTACACCCATTTCGTGTGCGATTACGTGTGCCAGCGTGGTTTTTCCAAGGCCGGGTGGACCAAAAATCAAAACATGATCAAGCGCACCGCCCCGGTTACGCGCGGCTTCGAGAAAAATGCCGAGTTTTTCCCGCATTACGGGTTGGCCGATATACTCGTCCATGGTTTTTGGACGCAGGCTGGCATCAACCACTTTGTCATCAGCAGAATCAAACGGTGTAACTACTCTGTCGGACGGATCAATCACACTTTCACCATGCTTTGCAGTGCCGCGCGAATAATTTGCTCGGCATCCATTCCAGCCTCGGCAACATTACGCACCATATGATTGACCTCGGAAGTCTTGTAACCCAAAGAGCGCAAGGCATTACTTGCTTCGGCCACGGCACCGCCTACTCCCGGAGCATTACCAGATCCAGCTGCAGGTAAGGTCACCGGCAACCCCTCCAGTTTATCGCGCAACTCAATAATGATGCGCTCGGCGGTTTTCTTACCGATACCAGGAATACGAACCAGCGATGCGGTATCACCGTCAGAAACAAACCGGGCTAATTCTTCTCCACTGGCACCTGACAGAATGGTCAGCGCCAGTTTGGCGCCTATTCCACTGACTTTCATGAGTTGCCGAAACAACCTGCGCTCGGAAATGTGGCTGAACCCGTAAAGTGTCTGGTGATCCTGCGAAACCTGCAAGTGAGTTACCAGAATGACAGGCTGCCCGATTTCCGGAAGATCATAAAATACGCTCACAGGCGCTTCGACTTCATAGCCGACACCACCCACATCAATCACCAGGCTAGGCGGGTCTTTTTCAAGCAAAATTCCAGATAGTCGCGAGATCATTTTTTTCGATAGTCCCGGCGTTTAGTCTCTAACCAAGGAGTCCGGACATACGGTCCAGGGTGCTTTGAGTATGATGGTGACATAATGCCACAGCCAGTGCGTCTGCGGCGTCTTCCTGCGGAGTTTCGGGCAAGCCTAACAAAATGCGAACCATATGCTGCACCTGCACTTTGTCTGCTGCGCCGCGCCCTACGATGGCTTGTTTTACCGACCGGGGAGAATATTCCGCTACTGATACTCCGCCCGCGATAATGGCACAAACTGCGGCGCCCCGCGCCTGACCCAACTTGATTGCCGATGCGGCATTATGACTCACAAAAATGGTTTCAACTGCAGCCTGATCCGGCTTATATTCATCAATTAATTCCCGGATACCGTTAAAAATAATGCCAAGCCGTTCAGTGAACTCACCCTTCCCCGCTTTGATTACGCCCAGACAAACAGCAACAGTCCGGTCGCCCTGGATATCTATGATGCCGTAGCCGGTAAAACGCGATCCAGGATCAATTCCCAGGATCCGCATAAACGCCTCCTCTACAGCCATGCTCAGGAGTCATAGGCCTCCTCAGGAATATCGGCGTTTGAATATACGTCCTGGGTATCATCCAACTCTTCAAGGGCATCCAGAAAGCGAAGCACTTTCTCTCCTGTTTCAACATCTAGTGGCACTTCGATACTGGCACGCATTGTAATTTCCGCGTTTTCCGGTTTGAGCCCTGCTTCTTCCATCGCCGCCACCACGCTTCCAAACTCCTCTACGCCGGTGATCACTTCAATTGAGCCATCATCTTCGGTTGCAATGTCTTCAGCACCGGCTTCGAGTGCCACGTCCATCACATCATCCTCCGATGTGCCGGGCATGAAATTTAAAACGCCAAGCTTGTTGAACAGATAAGCGACTGAACCATCGGTACCCAGGTTGCCGCCATACTTTGTGAATGCATGGCGAACTTCTGCAACAGTCCGGTTGCGGTTGTCCGTTACGCATTCAATCATCACTGCAACACCACCCTGTGCATATCCTTCGTAGCGCAATTCCTCGTAGGAAACACCCTCAAGATCTCCGGTTGCCTTTTTGATGGCCCGTTCGATGGTGTCCTTGGGCATATTTGCCGCATTGGCTTTATCAATTGCAAGACGCAGGCGCGGATTGGATTCCGGATCCCCGCCACCTTCGCGTGCAGCAACAGAGAGTTCTCGATTAACACGGGTAAATACCTTGCCTCGCTTGGCGTCTACGGCCTTTTTGCGATGCTGAATATTGGCCCATTTACTATGTCCAGCCATAAATCGAATCCGATGAGATATTGAACTAATTTTATCATGTAACAGGGCACTACCGCTGGCCTGTTTATCTTAATGAGGACGATCGAAACGTCCGTTATTGATAAAAAATACCAGTTGGCGCGCAACCTCCGCCTGAAAAACCATACTCGTATGAGTCACCCTGATTTCCAGGTGATCTGTTAACACATCTGAATACGTTTCACTGACTTTCACTGTGCCATCATTTGGTCCATTAAACCTTCCCGTCAGGCGGCCCAGGCCACGTGGTAAATTACCGGCAATCATCCCGCATTCGCGGTCAGGTGCCATGGCAGTTACACCGTCGATGAGACTGGATTCAGAGTTGCGTAGAAGCAAACGACCAAGAGTACTATTTGCCAGACGCCCAGCTACCTCGCTGCCGCCCAACGGACTGCCCAATAGAACGACCCTGCCTGGCGGCAAAGGGGTTTGTTCCGATTGGCTTAGCTGGCGCAACATCTCCATAATCATCAGACCACCCAGACTGTGACCGACCAGATGCAAACTGCCTGAGCTGGTTTCCCGGCAGAACCCGATCAACTTTTCAATACTTTCAAGCGGATCACGTGTCGATGTAGCGTAATTAAATCTTCGAATTAAAAACCCCCGTTTCTCCAATCTTTTTTTCAACACAGACAAGGCCCAGGCGCGCGTCCAGAGACCATGTACGAGAACAATCTCAGGCAATTTTGCGTCTCCTGTGCATATTTTTAATTTGTTCTGCTGAAACCAGGGCCAGTCCCAGCCAAATACAGGTAAACGCGACCACATGTCCCTGGGTAAACGACTCATCCCAAAGAAATACAGCCAACAACATTGATCCGGTCGGGCCAATGTATTGGAAGAACCCCACCACGGTTAGGCTCAAAGCTTGCGTAGCCGTGTTGAACCAGATCAACGGCAGAATGGTTACCAGACCCGCAAACATTAATTTGTAATCGAGTGAAGGGCTGATGTTGAGGAAATCCAACTCGCCTGACTGGCTGCGCCAAAACAGGTAAGCAAGTGCTGGTAAAAATAAAAGAATGCTTTCCCACATTAAACCGGTCATTGGACCCACTTTCAGGCGTTTTCGAACCAGACTGTAAAATCCAAACAGGAGCGGCAAGGCCAATGAAACCCAGGGAGTGACGCCCAGATACAAACCTAAATATACTGTGCCTATTGCAGCTATGACAACTGCTATCTGCTGAATTCGGGTGAGCCGTTCCTGCAGGAAGATATAGCCCAGAAAAATGTTGAAAAGTGGATTGATAAAATAACCGAGGCTTGTCGCAAGGACCTGATCATTGACTATCGCCCATATGAAAATTAACCAGTTGGTGGATATCAAAGTGGCTGATAATGCCAGTGATGCAAGCGTGCG
>JBLHGQ010000114.1:0-9308 GCA_047614505.1 Rhodothermales bacterium
CTCAGGTCATTAGCAGCGCTTCGTTATCTGGCAGCCGCTATCAGTATTGCTGTTCTGCTAAAAGCGGACTCATCTCATTGGCGGGTTCTACGATGGACTTCATATTTGCTGGTTTTTTGGGCAATAGACGGTTTTGTTCAGCTATTTGTGGGCACTGACCTGTTTGGAGTGGTGATGCACCCGGACAGATTAAATGCAATGTTTGTACATCAGTATCAGTTTTTCGGGCCCACACTGGCGATGCTTTCGCCGTTATTGCTGGAATATGCGAGAAGGCGCTGGCCGGCATGGGCATGGATGGCTTCTTTTGGCCTCATTCTTGGCGCTGTTTTGATTGCAGGAATGCGCTCAGGTTGGCTCATCATGGGGCTCGTAATGCTCGTTTACCTGTTGCAAATGTTGAATCGGGAAAACCGTCAAATCCGATTCGCGACAGCTTCGATTCCTGTTTTGGCTTTGGGTGTATTGCTGGCCGGTTATATGGCCTCGCCCCTGTTTCAGAGCCGTATAGAGCAATCCTTGCAGGTATTTGAAGGAACCGATGCGGCGGTGGACTTTGCCTCCTCGGAGCGATTGCCTATTTTCTCAACGGCGCTGCGAATGTATGCAGCTCACCCCATAAATGGCGTGGGTGTTCGTGCCTTCCCTGTAGCCTACCCATCGTATGCCGAACCGGGTGATGTTCACGTGATGAAATCAGGCGGCGAAATCGGCGCTAAACATGCACATAACGTAGTGCTGGAAGTATTGGCAGATACAGGCACTATCGGCCTGGCAGGGCTGCTCGCAGGAATGGTGTTGATGCTCGGCTACTGGCGGAAAATGCGGCCAGCACAAAGACAGGAAGCATTTCCTTTTTTGCTCTCTCTGGTGCTTATTCTGTTTCCGGTGAATTCACATTTCGCGATCTATGGAACTTATCTTTCATCATTGATCTGGATGATGTTGGGGCTTTGGGCCGCAACTTACCCGGATGATTCCTGATCGATAGTTAATTCCTGAACCCGCTAGTCATCGTAGAACGACGGTTCGCCTTCGGGCCGGGTTTTAAAGCGGCGATGAATCCACCAGTATTGTTCCGGTGCTTTTCTGATTTGCTCTTCAATCATTGAATTAATTCTGCCCAGGTCTGCAACCGGGTCATCGGTGGGAAAGTTTTCCAGTGCGGGCGATACATATATGTCATATCGCCGGTCCACAGGGTCATAAACCGGGTACATAAACATCACCGCACAGCCGGTCATTTTGGGCAATCGGTGGGTGGCTAACAGGCTAGCTGTTTCTATTCCAAAAAAAGGCGCAAATACACTTTGTTCCGGCCCGAAATCCTGATCCGGGGCATACCAAAGAGTCGCACCCTTACGTAAGGCAACAACTACTTTCTTAGCGTTTCGCTTGCTCACCATAAAACCCACATAACGAAGCCTGCCCTTGTTTTGGAACCACTCCATGACAGGGTTCTTCAATGGTCGGTAAACGCCGCCGCACGTAGTCCTGCCATGCGCCAGAATACGGGCGCCCATTTCCAGGCAAGTTGAATGACCTGTCACCACTAATACCCCTTTGCCCCGGGCCTCAGCCTGAAGCAGATTTTCAATACCATGAACTCGCCCCAGTTGGAGTGAGCGTTGCAATGGCCCGGACCAGCACCAGGCTGTTTCGACAATCATACGGGCCAGGGAGTCGAAACTGGCGCGAAGCACCTGATGCTTTTTTTCGTCACTCCATTGCGGAAAACACTGATCAAGGTTGCTGAGCGCGATTTTTCTTCTGCGTGGTGCTAATCGATACGCCAATGGCCCGATCGGGGCAACCAGCAACAAGCCCAGGCGTACCGGCAATTTCCCGAGAATCCAGAAAGGAACTATTGACAACCATCGTAGCCAGTTGTGGGGAGCAAGGGTTGGTCTTTTGAAGCTGCTTAAAGACATTCGTCCATTGTCGTTGCTGGCAAGGCTTTATCCAAGTAGCGCAGTGATATAATTATTACAGTCCTGCATCACAGGAATTTCCGGCAACTCCAATATGCGCTTTTTATATTCCATCGCCTTTTATCTCAGCATTCCTTTCATCCTTTTGCATTTTGCATTGAGAGGTTTGAAGGACAAAGCTTATCTTGGTCGATGGAAAGAACGGTTTGCCTATTATGATCAGCCGTCCCGGGAGGGCGGGATCGTAATTCATGCGGCCTCCGTGGGTGAGCTGAACGCTGCCGAGTCACTGATTCGATCGTTGGCTGAAAGCCTTCAGCCCTCTTCACTGACCATAACCACTTTTACGCCAACGGGTTCAGCCCGCGCACAGTCATTACTCAACGCGGATATGGTTCATTTTTATGCTCCACTGGATTTGCCAGGTGCAATCAAGCGGTTTTTTGAATACACCAAACCCCGACTTCTCATTATTATGGAAACTGAGATTTGGCCAAATCTGTTGCATGAAGCCAATAGTCGAAACATACCGGTATTGATGGCCAATGCCCGAATGTCCGGGAAGTCTTTTATCAGCTATCGCCGCTTCAGCTCATTGACTGAGGGAGCATTATCAAAGGTCAATTATGTGGCGGCTCAGAGCAATAAAGACCTGAACCGTCTCGTGGCATGCGGGGTTAATCCTGACCGGATCCAGGTAGTGGGAAATATGAAATTTGACCTTCGCATTCCGCCCGGGCTGAAAGAAAAGGCAGTGACATTACGGCAACATTGGAACAAGGAACGGCCGGTAATAATTGCCGGTAGCACACATGCCGAAGATGATATCGCCGTCCTCACAGCCTTTGGCAGTGTTCTTAAAGCTTACCCGGATACGCTCCTGATCCTGGTGCCTCGTCATCCGGAAAGGTTTATCGAGGCAGCCGACCTATCGGCTCAAATGGGATACAAAACGGAACTGTTCAGCAATGGAGAGGCTTGCTCCCCTAATGCCCAATGCTTTGTTATCGACGCCATGGGCGTGTTGCAGCAATATTATGCCTGCAGCGACATTGCGATCATCGGGGGCAGTTTTGGACCGGTTGGTGGCCACAACCCATTGGAGGCCGCGGCAGTAGGTGTGCCCATTATTGTTGGCCCGCATACGGACAACATTGCTGAAGTTACTGATGCCTTGGTCAAAGCAGGCGCTGCGATTCAAGTCGATGACTTTGAAACATTGGCAAGCGAATTGTGCGCACTAATCGGCCAGAAAGACAGGCGGCAATCGATGGGTAAAGCAGGAAAACAAATGGTCCTGCAGGGCCAGGGAGCCCTGCAAGAAGTTTTAAAAGCCGTTAACAATCTCGTTGATTAATCCAGAATCGAATTAACCTTGCCCAGATCTTCTTCCGACAGTACTCCAGCAGCAGCCTTTAGCCGTAGTTGATCAACAATGTAGGTATGGCGGGCATTTGAATTGTCACGGGCTGCCTGAAAATACCTTTGCTCCGCAATCAGTACATCAACAATTGTCCTGGTTCCAACTTCAAAACCGGCCTGGGTTGCTTCAAGTGCACTTTCGGCCGAAATTAGCGCCTGACCAAAAGCTTCGACTTGCTGGATTCCAGCCACCACACCACGAAACGCATTGTGCGTCTGGCGAACGGTCGCGCGCTGTTGAGCATCGAGGTCCTGGTGCGCAGCATTCAGGTTGGCCCTGGCCTGGCGGGTTCTCGAAGATACCGCTCCGCCCTGATAAATCGGAATATTTAACTGTAAACCATACCGGGTACTGTCGTTTTCCAGTGCCTGAGGGGTCAGGCTGGGTTCCTGAGTGAAAGGATCAACACCAAAAAATGCATTATTGGTGAACTCGCTTTTGCTGGCAGTGAAACTCAGGGTCGGATAATGGCCTGAATTTTGGAGGCCGGCGTTGCCCTCAGCAATTTCCACACCAAACCGGGCCTGATTAACTGAGGGGTTGTTTGCCAAAGCGATTTGTACCCAGTCTTCTGCCACAGGAGGATCGGGTGGAACCATCGGCAGAGTTTCCTGTAGCGGATCAAGCTCTGAGAAGTATTGCCCGGTCAGCTCTCGCAACCCTTCCTGAGCATCCGCTTGATTATTTCTGGAAACAATTGCCCTGGCGCGTGCATTGTCATAACTGGCACGAGCCTCATGAACATCGGTAACAGCAGTCAGTCCAACTTCAAACCGCTGCTCAGCCTGCTCAAACTGACGCTGAAGCGCTTTCTCTTCGGCTTCGGCAAAGGTGACACCATCAATTGCAGTCAAAACATTAAAATAACTTGAAGCAATCCGTACCAGAAAATCCTGGTAAGCCTTTTGGTATACCGCCTCACCCTGGCTGACCTGCCCTTTGGCAATTTCAAGCCGTTCATAATTGGCCCGATCATAAATCGTCTGGCTAAGGTTCAATGAAATGTTTTCATTGTCTGTATCAGTTGACGGAAATTGCGCCCCGGCAACTGAGGTTTGTGAGTCGCCCTGGGTCGTTGTGCCACTCACTGACAAGGTTGGGAGCAAGCTGCTGCGCGCCTGGTTCCGGTTTTCGTTGGTAGCGTCTCTGCGGTAACTTGCAGCGCGTAACTGCGGGTCATTTTGCACCGCCAGGTTGTGTACACCAACGATATCCACGGCGAACACTGAAGGTGCGCAAAGCAATCCGGTTAGCGCGACCACTAACGGTTTTAATCTGATAGACATGTTCTGCTCCAAAATTCTCTAAAGTTCAAACTCAAAATTCAAATACGGGGGCCTTATCGGCATTGACCAATCTTGGCAGGTCAGTTTCAAACAGGCTTTCCTCACGCCATTCCGACGTGTTTAAACGTGTCAGCACGCTGGCGGTCATCGCGGGCGCGTTTCCACTAACAACAAACAATCTTCCACCCGGATTAACCCAGCCAAGAAAATGTTCCGGCACTTTTTTTACAGAGCCGGTTACAACAATCACATCGTGAGCCAATTCCGGTTGCCAGCCACTCATAGCATCACCTGTAAACAGTTCAATGTTATGTACTTCATTCTCTTTAAGCGTCCTGCTTGCGGAGTCCGCCAGTTCTTCATTGATCTCGACACTAACAACATGTCGCGCAAGTCGAGACAGACACGCGGTGATAAAGCCACTGCCGGTTCCAATTTCCAGCACGGTTTCATCAGGTCGTAACTGAAGCGACTGAAGCATCCTGCCCTCGACCACAGGTTTCATCATGACCTGGCCATGAGCTAACGGGATATTCAGATCTGCAAACGCAAGCTTTCTGTGCCGGACCGGAACGAAATCCTCGCGCTGAATATTTTCAAGAATATCCAGAACACCGGAATCAAGAACCTCCCAGGTGCGGATCTGCTGCTCAACCATGTTGTAACGTGCGTGTTCAAAATTCATACTCATTTACTACCACTCCAGTCACCCTGATCGGGTCAATTCACGATTGGCAACAAGGGTAAGGCCTCCTCCAAGACGTAGCAAGGCACAGACTGCGGCCTTATAGGCAATTGAATTAAGTGCCATTAGTCACGTGAAGGTGGTCAAAGACCTGCGTGAACGCTAATATTGTCCGTTAGACTCATCCAGGGCTCGGATTGTTACATTAATTCTGTCTTTGTATTTGATCGACATCAGGTTCTTAGTTCTGTTGCCGAAATTATTTGTTGCTTCATATTCTAAGAGACCTAAAAAGTCATTGGTTGCGCGTAAATATGCAAGAAAGTTATCAAAATACCGGTCATGCATCCTGAAGCGGATAAGAATCTCCGTTTTGAGCGCCTGGTGCGTGAGTTCGGCACAGACCTGTATCGATATGCGATGTGGATTTGTGGAAATGACGCGCTGGCAAAGGATCTCGTGCAAGAGACGTTTCTAAGAGCCTGGAAGGCATTGGACAGTCTCAAGAGTGAAAAAGCTGCCAAAAGCTGGCTGATCACGATTTTGCGCAGAGAATACGCGCGGACTTTTGAACGTAAGGTGCCAAAATTTACAGATATTGAGACGGTGTCTATTCCGGAAGATGATGAACTGGAGCCGGAAGAGCGATTAGAGCGCCAACTACTACGCAAGGGAATGGCGGAATTGCCGCCTAGATATCGGGAGCCTCTCCTTTTGCAAGTCGTAATGGGACACAGTTGTGATGAAATATCTCAACAGCTGGGGATCAGTAAAAGCGCAGTAATGACGCAACTGTTCCGGGCCAGGGAATTATTAAAAACAAAGCTACAGGAAGACGGATTAACGGGAAATGTCCATAAACTTTTCTGAATTCAAGAAACTATTGGGAGCGGATCCACTTAACAGTGATGCGGAAACTCTGCGTGCCCGTGAATCCGGCACTGAATTTGAAGAAGCTGCTGTTGAGGCTGCAGAATTCGAGCAGAAACTTCATGCTGCTTTGAAAGTGCCCCTACCTGATGCTGATTTCCTCGATCAGCTAATATCGGTTCGCAATCTGCCTTCCCGGTCACCTCGCTGGTTTGCAATTGCCGCTAGCGTTCTTCTTCTGATTGGTGTGGCAAGTGTGACTTCGTGGCAGATAAACCAGCCAAAATCTATCGAAGAGTATGTCTCTCACCATTATGAAGAGGATGGATTGGCTTTGCTGGCGAAGGCAAATGCCGGTTTTGATGGTGAAAGAGCTTCAGAGATTTTGACGGGAATGGGCGTCGACATCAGCAAAGAGATGAAAGATCGAGTTCTGTTTATCAAGCATTGCCCTACACTTAAAGGGCGCGGTGCACATATGATTGTCCAAAGTGATCAAGGACCGCTTAACGTAATTTACATGCCCGACACCATGGTTGAAGACCGGCGAACCATCGAATTCGGTGAAATGCGGGCTTA
Organism: Rhodothermales bacterium; assembly: GCA_047614505.1. Classification (GTDB taxonomy): domain Bacteria; phylum Pseudomonadota; class Gammaproteobacteria; order Xanthomonadales; family SZUA-36; genus JABDJL01. The sequence continues at coordinate 6,775 of JBLHGQ010000114.1, forward strand.
TATGGTGGCATTTGCAGGTGGAACCGCCGCCGTTATCGGCCGCGCTGACCAGTCTGTTTCCAGCTTGGATGCTTTGCTGAGAACCTCGCTGACCAGCTCAATTTGATTCAAACTCGCTAGCAAACTTCCAGCACATGCCCGGCCCCCTTGATCTGCTATGGTTGGGGTATGAAGAAAAAACTTTATATCGGCATACCTTCGTTTTTACTCGTTTCGTGCCTGGGCCTAATGTTCTGGTTCAACCACGAGCCACCCTTGTTTGACGGCGTGGCACAAAGCCGCGCGCATGCATTGGAACATGGCCATTCCATAGTGACCGGATATACCACCACCGCTGTCATGATTGAAGCGGTCGAGGTATTGCTCAATAAACGTGGCGGCTATCAATCCAATGACATCATGCCACCCTGGGTGTTTCTCGATAATGTACCCAACTGGGAGTTCGGTGTATTGACACAAGTTCGAGATCTGGCTCGTGCAATGCGCAATGATTTTAGCCGCTCTCAAACTCAATCTGCCGAGGATTTGGATCTGACCGAGGCCGATCCACTTTTTCACTATGATAGCGAGCGCTGGTTCCCACCGGATACTGAAGGGCGTTACGAAAAAGCACAGCAAGCCCTGGAAGTGTATTTATCGCGCCTGGCCGATCCGGCTTCTCCCAATGCACAGTTTTTCGCGCGTGCGGACAACTTGCGTGACTGGCTATCAATTGTAGAAAAACGCCTGGGCTCTTTATCTCAGAGACTATCCGCAAGCGCCGGCCAGGAAAGGCTCAATACCGATCTTTCTGGAGATACTGAGGCCAAGCAATCCACCGCCTCTCCTCTTGAGGTAGACCTTCAAACCCCCTGGACCAAAGTTGATGACGTGTTTTATGAGTCGCGCGGCACAACCTGGGCGCTGATTCAGTTTCTGCGGGCCATGGAGGTTGATTTTGACGATGTATTGAGCAAGAAAAATGCGCAGGTTAGTTTCCGGCAAATCATTCGCGAACTGGAGTCAACGCAGGAAGATCTGCATGCTCCGATGGTGCTCAATGGCGACAAGTATGGCGCCCTGGCCAACCATTCTTTGGTAATGGCCAACTATATATCACGCGCCAATGCTGCCATTATTGACTTACGAAACCTTCTTTCCCAGGGTTAATACACCAATATTGATTTGAAAATTCAAACCACACCCCTGCCCTATATCAGTCGGCTGGAGCCGAGACAAAAAGAAACCATAAGTCTCGTGGTTATTCACTGCACTGAATTGCCTGACCTTTCCACCGCGCGGGAATATGGCGAACAAGTTCATTATGAAGGCTCCAAAACTGGTAACTCGGGACACTATTACGTGGACCGGGACGGCAGTATCCATTGTTGGGTTCCTGCCGATCGTGTTGCACATCACACCGCTGGCTATAATCAAAGAAGCATTGGTATTGAACTGGTTAATTTGGGCCGCTGGCCATACTGGTTTAATTCTGAAAAACAACAGATGAACGAACCTTATCCGGAAAAACAAATTCAAGCACTGATTGCTCTCCTGCAGCATCTACAAGCTGAGCTTAAAAGTCTCAACTGGATTGCGGGTCACGAAGATCTGGACCTGAGCCGAATCGCTGCAAGCGATTCACCCGGAAAATTGGTGAAACGAAAGTTGGATCCGGGTCCGCATTTTCCCTGGGACAGGGTCATTGACTTGAGCGGACTAATTACTTTTGATGCAGAGTCTGAATGAAAAACATTTGTGTGTATTGCGGATCAAACTTTGGTGTTAATCCGCGCTTTCGTGAAGCTGCGATAGAGTTGGGCAATGAATTGGTGGACCGTGGCATTGGCCTGGTTTATGGCGGCGCCAGTGTCGGCATTATGGGTACGATTGCCGATGCGGTTTTGGCGCGCGGCGGTGAAGTGACCGGTGTTATTCCCGAAGCCTTGAACGAAAAGGAAATTGCTCACCCTGGTTTAACCCGGTTGCATGTGGTCAAGTCCATGCATGAGCGTAAAGCATTGATGGCTGATCTTGCCGACGGTTTTATTGCGCTCCCAGGAGGCTGGGGAACCATCGAGGAAATTTTTGAAGTGTTGACCTGGGCGCAATTGGGCTTTCACCAAAAACCCTGTGGCTTGCTCAATGAAGAAGGTTATTACGATCATTTGTTTACCTTTCTGGAGCATGCCATTGATCAACAATTTGTGAAAGCCGAATACTGGCCCATGCTGATGATGCGATCCGACGCGGTGTCGCTATTGGACTCCTTTGCCAGCTACCGGGCACCTAATGTCAGAAAGTGGATACTTCCCTCCGAGACCTGAAGACGGTTTCTACTGACCAGCTTTTACCAAGCGGTTGATACTTTCGATACTCTCGAAATCATCCGGATTGAAGGGCGTAACTGAAAAATCCACACCGAAGCTTTCTTCCAGAAACAAAACCGTCTGCATGACATCCATAGAGTCGATCAACCCGGCCGGGAGTAACTCTTCAGTATCACTCACCTCGCAGTTAACACCCTTCATTTCAAGAAGACTAGTGATGAATTC
>JBLHGQ010000115.1:0-9245 GCA_047614505.1 Rhodothermales bacterium
CGACGAACATCAGCCAAAAATGATCATTGGCGGGTTTTCTGCATATTCCAGGAAAGTGGATTGGGCACGGATGCGCAATATCGCAGATGGGGTGGGGGCATGGTTGCTGGTGGACATGGCGCATGTTGCCGGCCTGGTTGCCGCCGGTATCTACCCTAACCCTGTGCCTCACGCGCATGTGGTCACTTCAACAACACATAAAACATTGCGCGGGCCGCGAGGCGGCCTTATCTTGGCGCAGGCCAACGATGAGATTGAAAAGAAGCTTAATTCGATGGTTTTCCCCGGTACACAGGGAGGACCGTTAATGCATGTGATTGCGGCTAAGGCGGTGGCTTTTAAAGAAGCACTTCAGTCGGACTTTATAAGCTATCAACATTCAGTAGTCGACAATGCAAAAGTGATGGCTGAGACAATGATATCCCGTGGATACAAAATTGTTTCCGGTGGCACAGATAACCATCTGTTCCTTCTTGACCTGATTGGCAAGGAGTACACTGGAAAAGATGCTGAAGATGTGCTCGGTAAAGCGCACATAACAGTCAATAAGAATACGGTTCCGGGCGAGCCTCGTTCGCCATTTGTAACTTCCGGTCTGAGGATGGGGACGCCGGCAGTTACCACTCGAGGATTCGACATGCGTGATTGCGAGCAGCTGGCAAATATTATATGTGACCTCCTTGATGACATTGACAGTGATCGAGTGATGGAAGAAACCCGTAAGGCTGCTATTGCTCTTTGTAAACGATATCCGGTATATCAACCCGCCTGAATCATGTGGTGCCCACTTTGTAATCATGAAGATACCCGCGTGGTCGATTCTCGTCTGACCAGGGACGGGATTCAAATTCGTCGTCGCCGGGAATGTGTGAAATGCAATAACCGCTTTAATACATTTGAGTCGCCCGAACTTAAGGCACCCAGGATTATTAAGTCACGAGGAATCAGGGAAGCATTCTCTGAGGACAAATTAAGACGAGGCATGATAAAAGCCCTTGAGAAGCGACCTGTAGAAACCCGTGTTATAGAGCGCTCAATTCGCAGTCTGGTTCGGGAAATCAGCAGCGTTGAAGATGCTGAGATACCCAGCAGCTTGATCGGTGAGTGGGTGATGCGCGAGTTGAGCCGCCTGGATCAGGTGGCTTATGTGCGCTTTGCCTCCGTGTATAAGCGTTTTGAAGATGTGCAGGCATTTCGAGATGTGATTGAAAGACTGGAAAAGGAAAACCCTGGGGAACTAGACAAACGCCAGATTTCATTGCTGGATATGAATAGAAGAGGGTCAGGTAAGGACGAAGATGTTTGATTCATTCGATCACCAGTGCATGTCCCGTGCTTTAAGAATTGCGGCCCGGGGTCTGGGAACAACGGATCCAAACCCAATGGTTGGCTGCGTGCTGACCAACGACGGTGAAGTGGTTGGTAGTGGGTGGCACAAACGTTGTGGCGAATCGCATGCCGAGGTCTTTGCATTGAGTGAAGCCGGGATTCGCGCACGTGGTGCAACGGCCTATGTAACTCTGGAGCCCTGCAGCCACCAGGGTAAAACACCGGCATGTGCCCCACAATTAATCGAAGCAGGCGTCCGAAGGCTTGTATGTGCGAGCCGCGACGATAATCCTAGAGTAAATGGAGAAGGATTTTCGCTTCTGCGGAATGCTGGAATTCAGGTAGATATTGGACTGATGAAAGAGCAGGCAGAGTCCTTAAACGCTGGTTTCTTTAAGCGTATGCGACACGACATGCCCTGGCTGAGGGTAAAGTTGGCGCAGAGCATTGATGGTGGCACGGCTTTATCCAATGGTCAGAGTCAGTGGATCAGCAGTGAAGAATCTCGAGCCGATGTTCAAAGTTGGCGTGCGAGATCTTCGGCTGTAATGACAGGGATTGGCACTCTGCTTGCAGACGATCCCAGCTTGAATGTCCGTCGTGATGAGAGTTGCCGCCAGCCACTTCGCATTATCCTGGACAGTCACTGGCGCACTCCCGTTACGGCTCGAACTCTGGGGTTGGAAGGCAAAGTACTAATTGCAGGCCTTCAGGACATAAAGGCGCCTGCCAGCCTGGTATCGACGGGTGTTGAGCTACTAGGTTTGCCGGAGAATAAGGGGCGTGTGGATTTACATCTACTCATGCAGGCACTGGCCGAACGATCTCTGAATGAAGTGCAAGTCGAGGCTGGTAGCACACTTTCAGGGGCATTGATCGCGGAAGAATTGGTAGATGAAGTTTTAATCTATCAAGCTCCTGTACTTCTGGGTACCGGTGCCCGGCAAGCCTTTGGATTTGGTCCGCTGGAATCCATGGAAAACAGGGTCAGGCTGAAATGGGTTGAAAGTGTTCACCTGGGTGAAGATTTGCGCTTGCGTCTGAAGCCTGTTTACGGGGCTAGCTAATGTTTACCGGAATCATTACACAGAAAGCACAGATTCAAGGCCGTATTGAGTCAAATGGCGATTTGCAGATTCAGATCAAACTGCAAAATGGGTTTCTTGACGACTGTGTCATAGGGGACAGTATTTCTGTATCTGGTGTTTGTCTTACTGTTGTTGAACTTGGTGAAATCCGGTTCAGTGTTGATGTCTCTGCTGAAACACTTTCCAAAACAACACTTGGGCAGTTACAAGATGGGCATGAAGTCAATCTTGAAGCAGCATTGAGGGTAAATGACCGTCTGGGAGGTCACCTGGTTAGCGGACATATTGACGCATGCGCAAAATTGACGGATGTACGTCCAAACAAGAGTTCACGGCAGTTGCAATTCGAGTACCCTGATGCGCTGGCAAAATATATTGCTGTAAAGGGTTCTGTTTGTGTTGATGGTGTAAGCCTGACGGTCAATGAGCTCAGTGAAATGAATGTTCATCCCGCTTGGTTTCGCGTTAATGTGATACCACATACACTTGAAGTAACTACACTCGGCCAACTCAAAACAGGTGATTCTGTCAATATTGAAGTTGACATGATCTCGCGTTATCTTGAACGACTACAGTCTGTCTGATTAGATTTCTGGAGCAATATTAATGAAGTTGAATTCGATACCGGAACTGATCTCAGAAATTGAAGCGGGCCGTATGGTCGTGCTCATGGATGATGAAGATCGTGAAAACGAAGGCGACCTTGTGATGGCCGCATCGATGGTCAGGCCTGAAGATATCAATTTTATGGCACGTTATGGGCGCGGATTGATTTGTATGCCCCTGACACGTGAACGTTGCAAACAACTGGAATTACCGTTAATGGTCAACCATAACGAGGCCCGTTTTGCGACCAATTTTACTGTCTCCATAGAGGCATCTGAAGGTATCACAACTGGAATCTCAGCCTATGACAGGGCACACACTATCCGAACAGCGGTTCGCCCGGATGCAGATAATGCGGATATTTCACAGCCGGGGCATGTTTTTCCGTTGATGACACTTCCCGGTGGTGTGCTAGCCAGGGCTGGACATACTGAAGCAAGCGTTGATCTGGCCATGCTGGCCGGACTTGAACCTGCCGCGGTGTTAGTAGAAATTTTGAATGAAGATGGCAGTATGGCCCGAAGGCCGGAGCTTGAGGTTTTTGCCAAAGAACATGGCTTAATGATTGGTACTATTGAAGCGCTTATCAGTTATCGGCTGGAGAATGAAATCAAGGTCGAGTGTATATCCAGCCATGAAGTGATGACTGATCATGGGCCTTTTCGACTCCACACCTATAAAGATCATATTGAAAACAGGGTGCACCTGGCCTTGATGCGTGGTGAGGCGAGGCCTGATGAGCCCATGCTTGTGCGTGTACATGTTCAAAACCCTTTGAGCGATGTGCTGGGTATTCACCGTGAAGATTTTGGCCTTCCATTAAATATTGCTATGCGAGAAATAGACCGTGAAGGCAGTGGGCTGATTTTGGTACTCGGAGCTCAACAGGATGACCAAAGCCTGTTAAGGCGTATTCAGGAACAACCCGAGCCTGACGTTTTTGCAAATGGGGATAACAGGAGGTCACGTGAGCTTCGAACCTATGGCATTGGCGCACAAATCATTTCAGACCTTGGTATTCGAAAAATGAAGATATTAGGCGCGCCGCTCAAATTAACCGGTCTATCGGGATTTGGCCTCGAAGTGGTTGAATACATAGAGCCGGATCATCATTGACCGCCGTGCAATTGAGTCCAGTGACATGAATGAATTTGATTTGAGAGTTCCTGCATATCAGCCAAAGGTCGCAATTGTCGCTGGTCGATTTAATCAATTCGTGACGCAAGAGTTAATTGCTGGTGCAAAAGACGCTTTGCATCGTTGTGGATTGAGAGGTCATAGCGTCAACCTTTACTGGGTGCCAGGTGCATTCGAATTGGCCCTGGCAGCTGATCAAATTCTCAGTAATGAAAAAGCTGATGCTGTGCTCGCATTTGGAGCGGTGATCAGGGGTGAGACATCGCATTTTGACTACGTTGCTGGTGAGTGTGCGAGCGGCCTGTCCAAAGTGGCTTTAAAGTACGGTAAGCCTGTGATATTCGGGGTCTTAACAACTGATACTATTGAACAGGCCATGGAGAGGGCAGCACAAAGTCAGGGGAATAGGGGGTTCGACTGTGCCATGGCAGCATTGCACATGTTGGGTTTGCTTGAACATTTGGAATCAGAATGAGCAAAAAAAGTCAGTTTGAACCTCGAAAACGAGCGCGCCGCAGGGCATTGCAAGGTCTCTATCAATGGCAGATTACACGCCAGGATAGTGTTGAGATCGTTCGACAATTTCTGGAAGAACAAAATTTTGAAAATGTAGATCGGGACTGGTTCCAAATGCTTATTAAAGGTGTAATTTCGCAGCACACCGCACTTGATGACAAGCTGAAGCCATTTTTAGATAGACCTTCGTCTCAACTGGACATGATGGAATTACTAATTCTTCGGATTGCAGCTTTTGAATTAATTTATCACCCGGAAATTCCTTTTCCCATTGTATTGGACGAAGCAGTCGACCTTGCTCATCGATTTGGAGCTGAACAAGGCCACAGTTTTGTAAATGCTGTTCTGGATAAGGCAGTCCGCCAATGGCGCAAGGACGAGTATAAAGACAAGATCATAGTTTCTAACTGAACCATCCATGGGCGAGTTTCAACTAATAGAGTGGATTCGAAGCCGGATTGGTCCAAACGCCGATGACACGATCATTGGAATTGGTGATGATGCAGCAGTTCTTGCCCTTCCAAAAGATCAGGAACTTGTCATAACAACCGACACGCTTAACGCAGGCGTGCACTTCGATGATGGAATTTCTGCCGCTGACCTTGGCCACAAGGCCCTCGCGGTTAATCTCAGTGACCTTGCCGCTATGGGTGCGACCCCTCGTTGGGTACTGTTGTCGATTTCAATTCCGGAATTAGACCAGCCCTGGCTGGAAGAATTTGTAACTGGATTCTTGAGTCTTGCTGAAACCTTTCGGGTTTCACTGGTTGGTGGCGATACCTGTTTAGGTGGTTTATCAATTTCTGTCACCGCTATTGGTCAGATCAATGCGGGTATGGCATTGGGCAGAAAAGGAGCCAGACCGGGAGATCTAATCGTAGTTTCAGGAACACTTGGTGATGCTGCCCTGGCGCTATCAGAACTGAGAAAATGCCGAATTCCCGACGACTCCAGTTTGCGGGCGTTGTACCTTCCGCTACCGCGTATCGCTCTGGGAGCATCGTTGGTCGGAAAAGCGAGCGCTTGTATAGATATTTCCGATGGATTGTTGGCAGACTTGGGTCATATTGTAAACTCCTCAGCTTGTGGTGGCATTCTCGAGCTCGATAAATTGCCAGCCTCTACTGCCTTGCGCTGCCATGAAACTGAAACTCAATGGACTATGCAGCTATCAGGTGGTGAAGACTACGAGTTGTGTTTCTCAATTTCGCCAGATCGGGAGGCGGAATTACAAAGCCTCGGAAAAGCTACGGGTTCGGAGCTTAGCATTATAGGTCGCATGGTTGAGGGAAGCGGTGTGGTCTGCGTGAAACCAGATGGAAATTTCTTTGAGCTGGAATGCACAGGATACCAACATTTCACATGACTGAAACCGATCAAAATGAATTGGCACCTGCTTCGGATGAGCTAGTGCCGGACTCAATTCCGCTTGAGTCCGGTGATACAATTTTAGAAAGTATCGAACAGCGGGCAAAAACCCTTACGTTTAGCTCCCCACAAGGGTTTCTCGCTTTCGGTTTCGGTTCAGGTTTGCTGACAAAAGCGCCTGGTACCATGGGGACACTTGCTGCAGTTCCTATCGCTGTATTACTCACTCTTCTGGACATCAATGGTTTCTGGTTTTTGACAATCGCATTCCTTTCCGGTATCTGGATTTGTGGAGACACCAGCTCAAGATTGGGTGTTGAAGACTACGGTGGCATTGTTTGGGATGAAATGGTGGCCTACTGGTTGATAGTTGCTTTTATCCCATTTAATTGGGTCTGGTACCTGGCGGCTTTTATTATTTTCCGGGCATTTGATATTTCGAAACCCTGGCCAATTTCAATGATTGAGGAAGAGTTTGAAGGCGGATTTGGAATTATGCTGGATGATGTCCTTGCCGCTGTTTATACCATCCTAATTCTGGTTTTTGTAAACAGGATGTTACTCGGCGCTTAAATAAGTTTTTCCCTTACAGGTAAGACCCTCCTGAGATACTGCTAATCACTGTAGCTGAATACTTTTACGACTTTCTCAACGCCCCCAATATTTCTGGCAACCTCAGCAACAGCATCACCTTCCGCCCGGGTGACTAATCCCATCAGATATATACTATTCTGAGAACTGACAACCTTGATTCTGGTTGCGTCGAAGCCGGCTACAGGATTTTCTTTGAGTAAGATAGTATTAACCTTGGTGGTTAACCATGTATTGTCCATCCGCTCACCAAAACTTGCACTTTCTCCAACTTCCAGTTCATTAACTACTCTCGATACGTTTTCTATTTCAGAAGCGCGATTTCCCGCAACAATTTTCTTTTCATCCGAAGTTACCTCACCTACCAACAAAACCACACCCTGGTAAACCTCCACTTTGACATGGTCGCCGCCCTCAAACCCTTCGGTAGAGTAAATGTGGTCCACTACGGCAACTTCGATCGTTTGATCATCAAGAACCGTTCCCGTACTTCGTTTGTCTGTAGCAACCATTGCCGCACCACCAATTACCACGGCAGCACAACTACTGAGGAATGCTGCGCTAAGCAACAGGCATATCAGTCTGCTGAAGGAACTGCTGTGTGGCTTTTCTGATCTATGCAACTTGCTTAAATTCATTGTGTTATCCCGATGTTGAATCGAATGCATTTTTAATCCAGTTAAATTCTGTTTCATTACGCTTGCTAGTGATGGATATTACGTCAAAACGACAGGGGTTTTGTGAGTAACGGGGATTAAGGCATAAAAAATACAAAGCAGCACGTGTCAATTTTGCCTGTTTGTGTTTGGTGACCGTTTCTGCTCCGCTGCCATGCCGTTCATCTTCTCTAAACCTGACTTCAACGAAAACAAACTCTTCCCCATCTCTCATGATGAGATCAATTTCACCAAATCGGCTGTAGAAGTTTCGCTGATGTGTGCTCAGACCACGATTATGCAAAAAAGATTCAGCAGCAGTTTCCCATTTATCACCAAACAGTCTTGTATTGGTTTTCACGTAAGATATTTAACCTTTAAAGCAGATCAATTGTTGGTCTCAGGCCAGCTCACCGCAACCGGTCTTCCCCGTGAAAATTGTGCCCAAACCGGATTACGTAGCAGTTCTCCTCCCTGGCTCAGGGACAATGCGCCCACCTTGCCCGGAAACTGAAGATCCTGATCTTTTCGCATCAGCGGTAACCATGGCAAGAGATTCCAGGCGTCGCTTCCGAGCGCATGAAGTGCAGAAAAAGTTCCTCCACGAATGCTTTCAAATTCGTCATTCATATTTTCGTCTGGCGAGGAAAGTTGAACAAGAGTGCTCGGGAAAAACACACCGTTCAGGTCCTGATCGGTACTCAAATTAACCGATCCGGCATAAATCCTGCTCATGGCATAGACAGGAACTTCGCCGGCGTCATGAAACCTCAACTGTGGTCTCAGTTGTCTGCCCTGAACTGGACTGGCAGCGAGAAAAAACAGGTCAAAATCATCGCGCCTTGAGGGTTCAAAGTTGAGGGAAATTCCAACCGTGGCCTGAACCTTATCTTTACGATCATCACTTTCGTCAATCTTGAGCAATTCTTTCAAAAGACTACTATGATCATTTTCACTTGTGCTGAATTGTGACCTGGACGTTATCGCCCCACCACCAGCGATGAATGCCTCAGCGAAAGCCAGTTCTACTCTCTGGCCCCAGCTACTATCCGCTGTCAGCATGATTGCTTTGTTCTGGCCGTTTTTCAACGCTCTTTCTGCGATGGAGCGTGCCTCTTGCTCCTGTGACAAATAAAGTCTGAAGAAGAGACTGTCCCTGTTGGGATTAGGATCTTGACTGTTGTTTAGCACCAATGCCGGAACACCAATGTTGTCCAATTTTGAAACCGCCTCAACAGATTCTTTTCGCAGGGGCCCAACGACCCACTGGGCCCCTTCATCAACCGCATGGAAATAAGCTGAAACCGCTGACTGAGGATCCTCGCCTGTGTCATAAAACCGCAAGCTTACGTCTTCTGGCCTGCTTAAATATGCACTGACTATGCCATCTCTTATCGCCTTGCCGGCGGCCGCCAAACTTCCATTGGTCGGGAGCAAGACTGCAATATTTTTAGGTAGGGAGAACAATGCACGGTACCGACTGGTCAACCTCGCAAACTCAAGTTCCGTAACCTGATGATCAGGGTGATGGTTGGCCCATTTCAGCGCCGATTGAGTAACATCACTTCCGGAAACCAGAGTTTCTCTGATCAACAGTGTCAGTTCTGGCCAGGAATTTAAACCATAAGCATTTGCTGCTTCATTTGAGATTTTCCTCAATGAACCGGATGACACGTCTTCAAGCAATTGCAGGATTGCCACTCCACGATTGCTGTCATACGAACCCGGTGACTGCATCACTGATGCTGCTGTTGCAAGCGCAAAGCTTGTAGGATCGGCTTGAAGGCGTCTTGCCCTTGCCAACAGAGTCCTATATCTGGATTGTTGGCTTGTTGTAAGATTTTGTCGTGCCGATGCCAGGTAGATTTCAGCCGCTTCACCATCAGATGCTGCAAGCGCGAGCTCGGCATTTAACAGAGAGTAGCCGGAGATCCGGTCATCTTTGAGTTGGCGT
>JBLHGQ010000116.1:0-9110 GCA_047614505.1 Rhodothermales bacterium
TCAGAATCCCAAGTGAAATTGGCTTTGCTCATAGTCCAATTATAACAGTGTATGGCTATTTAGCCATATAAATGTATGTATAATATCGAGTGCGTTTCAAGTGAACCTGTATTCACCTAACGTTTGAATTAACCGGCGCCAGCATCGCTGGCGTCCACGTTTAATGATTTGTTAAGTGCCGTGTGCTCCAACCTTTCAGCCAACCAGACCTTTATGATGGATTGTCTGGTGACGCCAATACGCTTAGCTTCTCTGTCCAGCCGCTCGACCATCCAGGTTGGGAAATCAACGTTGACCCTTTTCTGCTCCTGTAATGGACGTCTCAACTTGGTCAGGTCCAATGCATCTGTTATGCCTTTACCATCATCAAATTTGCGGTCGAAAGTTTTAGCTTTCATATAATGTCACCTCTTCGTCTCGGGATCGCCGAACAGAAATTAGTCGGATTTTTCCATTTCTGTAAGTAACTACAGCTGACCAGTGCTTCTGCTCAATAACGCCAATTACGAGAAACCTTGGTTCATCCAAAGTCTTCGCAGGAATTTCTAGCAAGTTTGAATCGCTCCAAAGAGCTTGAGCCTCAATAAAATCTATACCGTGTTTTTGAAGGTTGGATTCGCTCTTTGAGGTATCAAATTCAAACATGGTATAGTAATTATACCTTTATTATGATTGACACGGAAGTTTCCGAGGCATTTAACGATTGAGTTAAGCGGCCTGGCAAAGCCAGGTCCGTCTTGAATGATTTGTTATATCTCTCACCCTGCTTGCCTCAATTCTTCTCGAATCACTTTCCGCAATGTATCTTCCAGCGGTTTGGAACTCGTTTGAATAAACTCTCGTAAAGCATCGTTAATCAATGTTTGATAGTTGCCACCACCGGCCGAAAGAACCTGGGCCTTAAAGTGATCAATAATGTCACCATCAAGCCGGATTGTGATGCGAACTTTATTAGGGTCCGCCTTAATAATGGCACCTCGTTTTCCTTTGCTGAAGTTTTCACTCATGACTTAATCCTTGGTAATACTGATTGGTTTCGCTTCGGTCTGCCTTTCGCACTGAGATGATCCGAATAATATTGCCTTCACGGTAAGTGTGAACGACCAGAAGAACATTTAAGTGGGAGCCTAGACCGAGGGTTTTGAAACGTTGCTCATCGTGATCCCTATCCTCGATGGTTAGTGCATCCTCATCTTCGAGCGCAATAACCGCCTCAGCAAAGTCTACTTTGTGCTTTAGCAGATTAGTCGCAGCCTTCTTTGGATCCCACTCAATCTTCATATTCTATATTGTATGTACATATGGTGTACATTTCAATGAACTGAAGAAATGCAACTTCTAGACAGTAGATATAACGTTTGAGTTATGAGGAGCCAGTGAAACTGGCTTCCTTCATGAACGACTTGTTATGCAACAGCGAACTGAACATGCTGAACGTCATCTAGCTTGGTATGTTGTATCGCCTGCCATAAATCATACTGGTCCTGCATGGCTAACCAGCTTTCCGGTGATCGGCCCAAAGCCTTAGACAGTCGTAATGCCATTTCAGGGCTGATTCCACTCTTGCCAGTAATAACCCTGTTCAAAGTAGACGCCGACACAGCCAGGCTCTCCGCCAGGGATCGTGCGCTCATTTCAAACGGCTCAAGATATACAGACCGAATAAAATCACCAGGGTGTGGGGGGTTGTGCATGGCCATTAGTGGTAATCCTCGTAATCTAGAATAAATGCGTTTCCATCTCTGAACTCAAATGTGATGCGCCAATTGCCACTGACTGCAATAGACCACCGACCTTTAAGTTTTCCCTTGAGTGGATGAAGTCGGAATCCAGGGATATCCATATCTTCGATGGTTTGTGAGGTATCCAAAGCAGACAACTGCAATCTCACACGAATCTTGTGGCTCGCCAGAATGCCTGCGCCACTTCCGGTTTCGTAAAGCTTCTTCAGTCCTTTATGGCGAAATGACTTGATCACAAATATATTATAGCGTGTTGCGCATCACGCAACAACTGATTGCATAACGTTTAAATTAAGCGGCGGTGCGAAGCACCGTCCTTCTTGAATGATTTTGTTATGCAACACTCTAATTCCTCATCACTTTAATGACAGAAGCAATATGTTCTTCTCCGTGTCCTGCGGCAATAGCACGTTTGAACAGGCTTGAAATGAGATCTGGGATTTCACTATTGATTCCAGTATCACGTGCTTGCGACTGAATTCTCTGCACTGCAGCATCACAAACGTTCAAAGTAGCCCCGGGGTCTGTATAAGCATCCGAGCTAATGACATCAATCGGTTTCCGGGCACTATCATCTTTGGGAAACATAGAGGCAAGAAGTTCCGGGTGTATACCCTGTGACTCGCAAATTTTCGCCCCATGAATAGCGCCTAGAAAGCTACAAAACTCCTGTGTAATTAGTGCCATATCAAGAGCTGCTGATGATGATATATTTGATCCTAAATAACGAAGGTCGCCGCCGAGGCAACATAAAAGCGGCTGGTGCTTTTGATACGTTATTTCGTTTCCTGCAAATAAAAACAACGCGTCTTCGGAGCCAACTTCGTCAGGGTAGACCATGATTGCGCCATCGATATACTCACAATTAAAATTAGTTACCAGCGACTGAAGCTCCGCTGCTTCTTTAGGCGTTCCTGTGCTGAGCTGTATCAGAGTTCGATTAGCCAGGATTTCTCCGAGGTTATTTTCAGCTATAAGATTTTTAGTGAGCTCGTAATTATCAATACAGATCATAGTGATTGGGCTGGCTTCCACGGCATCTGAGACATTTGTGGCCGATTTTGCGCCAATGGCTACAAGAGGTTCGGTTTTGCTCTGAGTACGATTCCACACAGTTATTTTGTGTCCCGCCCTCAAGAAAGCATGTGCCAGTGCACTACCCATATCGCCGAGTCCTATCAACGTTACATCAGACATGGTTCAACCTCTTGAGTTGTGTTGCATAACGTTGGAATTAAGCGGCGCCATTTATGGCGTCCGCCTTTAATGATTTGTTATGCAGCACCAAGCACATTTGAAATCGACCACAACAAAAACACACCCAACAAAACTCCAAGAATACACGGAATGCGAATTGTCCACAGGGGCCAAATAGCCATGGCCTCAATGAGTTTTCGCAGGTGCGTTCGTCCTGCAATTTGATGCCCGATGGCTGATACAAGAAGCACGACTGCCACAACCTTGAACAGAAATGGAGTTTGGGAAACTGGGGCTGTGAACCAGAGTAGAGCCGCGAACACCAGGCGAACTACTACGGCAATCCATAGTCCGACTCCTCTTGACATGTTGTCCCCCACTAGGTCGATTATCCTGTGAGGAAAAACTGCACCGTACGCGGAAAGGACCACAATCACTGATGAGAATATCGCAAGTGTAAATGCCATCGACTGGGTCACGAGCTGCATAACTACATTTAGTGTGCAGGAGCTAACGTATGGTCGGGGAAAGCATAGGTTTTCATGTTTTTTACAAGCAAGTCTCTGTAATGATTACCTTCATTATAAGCACAAGCTTAGAGATAAGCGTGCGGATGCAGAAATAATTGGGTATTTTCCTACATAACGCGTTCTCGATATGCGACTTCAATTTTGGAGGTGTTCAGGCAAGCTGGAGCTTTTGCTGGAGGCCTAAAGTGTCCAAATTGATGGCGCAAATGCGTGATTCTATTAGAGTAAGGCAATACAGCCTATCAACTGAACGAGCTTATTTGCAATGGGTAAGGCGTTTTATTTGTTTCCATAACCGTGCGCACCCAAATGACATGGGCAAAAATGAAATTGAGGCGTTCTTGACTTATCTTGCAGTGAATCGGGGTGTTTCTCCTTCAACTCAAAATCAGGCATTGCAGGCTCTTTTATACCTTTACAAAGTTGTACTGGAGTTGGACTTGCCGTGGCTGGATGATGTCGTACGCGCCAAACCTAAGCGAAAAATCCCGGTTGTTTTAAGTAAATCTGAGACTCTGGCAATGTTGGAGCATTGCAACGGGGAAGCAAGATTACCCGCGACTATGTTATATGCTTCGGGTCTCAGGGCGATGGAATGTCTAAGACTTAGGGTGGGTGATCTTGATATGTCCCGCCGAACAGTTCGCATCCATGCAGGAAAGGGAGGCAAGGATAGGGTGACGGTCATGTCAGATCAACTTGTTGAGCCTTTGAATTCCCAGGTTTCCTGGGTTAGGTCGCTGCACAGGAAGGATCTTTCACAGGGTTTTGGTAAGGCCAAGTTACCTATGGCATTGCAGCGAAAACCGGGTAAATCCAGTTACCGGTTTTACTGGCAATACCCGTTTCCAAGCCAGGTAATTTCAGAGGACCCCAGGGCGGTTGGCGATTTTTATCGTTGGCATATTCATTCCAGTACTCTTAGGCGTGTTATATCGAGGGCGGCAATTCGAGCAGGCATTAACAAGCATGTCACCTGCCACACTCTCCGCCACTCATTCGCTACCCACCTGCTTGAATCAGGCACTGACATTCGCACCATTCAACAACTGCTGGGCCACATGGATGTGAAAACAACAATGATCTACACACACGTGGTGGAACGAGGCGCCCTTGGCGCAAGATCACCTTTGGACCTGGCTGTCTAGTCATTTACAAATTGATGCCCCACAAAAAACCCCGCCGGGTGGCGGGGTTTTGAGATTGCATTTACTTTTGGGAAAAGGATCTACTTCACCCCGTGCATCAGCTTGTTGATTGCTGGTGCAGCAAGAAAATAAACAATACCGAAACCAAGGCCCAGATAAAACAGAAACATGTAGGTCTCTGCGTATTGGTCGATACCCGACAGCGCGGCACCGTGGCCACCACCACCCGATGCAATTGCTGCAATCAGGCCGGCAACGTATTGCGCCATGGCGATTGAAAGGAACCAGCCACCCATTGCCAGGCCGACTTCTTTGTCATCAGCAAGTTTAGTTACCATCGACAGGCCAATCGGTGAAAGACAAAGCTCACCAGTTGTGTGTAGCAGGTAACAAAGCGCCAGGAATATCCATGGCACCAGGCCCGCGGCATTTTGAAGATTACTGATCGCAAATGTGAGCAGCAGGAAGCCTAGAGCTACCTGAATTAAACCCAATGCAAACTTGCGTGGAATTGATGGGTTCATACCCATCTTTTCAAGCTTGGGCCAGGCCATTGCGAAGACAGGTGCGAATATCAGTATGTAAAGCGGGTTAAGAGATTGAAATACACCAAAACCGCCCGCCTGCCAGGTTTCCATGGAGCCAAACATCGGCGTGCTGAATTCACGAGCGAAGAAGTTCATGGAGCTACCTGCTTGCTCAAACAATGCCCAAAAACAGGCATTGGCCACAAATAGCAGCAGCATTGCGATGTAACGATGTAGCTGAACTTTATCGCCCGACTTAATACCCGCAATGACGAAATATGCACACAAGCCAAACATGATCGTCACCAGCACATATCCGAGAATGGTGCTTTCAGAAAGCAGGAAGTAGACCACTGCGGCCAGCAGGATTGCACCTGCGCCAACAGCAAAAAATCTTCCCCACCCTTCTTTACCTTCTATGGGCAAACCAACTTTACCGAGGTTCTTTTTGGCAAGTTCCAGGAAGAAGGTCGAAAAAATCATGCCAATACCGGCTGCGAAAAAGCCCCACTTCATACCATAGGTCACGCCAATCCAGCCTGCTGTTATAAATGGCGCAACGAATGCACCCAGGTTGATGCCCATATAAAAAATGGTGAATCCTGAATCCCGGCGAATATCGCCCGCCGAGTATAGTTTGCCGACCATAGTTGAAATATTGGGTTTGAATAGACCGTTACCGGCAACAATCAATGCCAGACCCACCAGGAACCAGTTCAGGTCTTCAATCAGTAGTACAAACAAACCGGCCGCCATAATAATGGCACCCAACAAGATTGAGCGTTGGTACCCCAGCACCCGGTCAGCGACATAGCCGCCAGCAATACCTGTTGCATATACCAAAGCGGTGTAGCCACCATAAACCAGGCTGGCCTCAGCATTTGCGTTCTCGCCAAGGTGTTTGAAAAAGCGCTCGGCTACATATACTGCCAATACAGCACGCATGCCGTAATAGGAAAAACGTTCCCACATTTCGATGTTGAAGAGTTGCCACAATGATTTCGGGTGGCCTAAAAAGTCGCCACCGCCTAAAGGTGGTTGTGTTTCCGGTACGTCAGTCAGATTGCTCACGTAAGTCCTCCGATTCTGAGTAATTCAATGTTTTTTTGAATAGGCAAGTGCATTGTCCTGCCGCAAAAGTTACGCAAGCATACCAGAGGGCACGCCATTTGCACTATTGATAAGGGCGCGAATGGCCCGGGTGTTCGTGGAGACGACAATCTCATGCGATAATCCGTCTCCTGTTTTCGTTTCTCAAAAAGGGTTTTTCCATGGATCAACAAGTTGCTCAAAAATTTATCGACGAAATGTGGATGGATTCCATCGTCCCGGAACTAGTCGAGTACGTAAAAATTCCGAATAAATCGCCGCACTTTGATCCTGACTGGGAAGAGCACGGCTATATGGAAGATGCGGTTCAGCAGATTTCTAAATGGTGTGACGCACAGGATATTGAGGGCAAAACGCTTGAAGTGGTCAGGCTGGAAGGTAGAACACCGATTATTTTTATGGAAATTCCAGGCACAGATGAAGGAAATGAAGACACCATTCTTCTTTATGGTCATCTGGACAAGCAGCCCGAGATGACCGGTTGGGCCGATGGCCTTGGCCCGTGGATTCCAGTGATCAAAGACGACAAGCTTTATGGCCGTGGCGGTGCCGACGATGGTTATGCTGCCTTCAGTTCTTTAACCGCAATCATGGCAGTCAAACGCCAGGGCCTGCCACACGCACGCTGTGTGGTTATTATTGAGGCATGTGAAGAATCCGGCAGCTATGACCTGCCTTTTTATATTGAGCATTTGCAGGAACGCATTGGCACCCCTTCTTTAGTTGTTTGTCTTGATTCAGGTGCAGGAAATTACGATCAACTCTGGCTGACTGTGTCTTTGCGGGGTATGGCAGCAGGCACCTTGCGAGCAGACGTTCTGACCGAAGGTGTTCACTCTGGTTACGCCTCCGGTGTTGTTCCCTCCAGCTTCCGGGTTTTGAGGCAATTGATGACCCGCCTTGAAGATGAAACTAGCGGGCGGGTATTGCCGGAGTATTTGTATGCCGATATTCCTCAACAGCGCCTTGACCAAACCCGCGCGGTCGCAGAAAAACTTGGCGACGGCAGTTGGAAGGAATATCCATTTGTCGATGGCATGCAGCCGATGGCAGATAGCAATGTTGAGCGCCTGCTCAATCGCACATGGCGGCCTGCACTTTCATACACAGGGGTTGAAGGGATGCCCTCAATAGGCGATGCAGGCAATGTTTTGCGACCCTACACTTCTCTGAAACTTTCCATGCGTCTTCCGCCAACGGTTGATGGTGATGAAGCCTCACAAGCCTTGAAAGAAACGCTTGAAGCAAGTCCGCCATGTGGTGCCAAAGTCAGCTTTGAAACCGACCAGTCGGCATGTGGATGGAACGCGCCGGAGGTTGCTCCCTGGTTGCACAACTCATTGCAAAAAGCCTCGATGCAGACTTATGGCGAGGATGTGATGTACATGGGTGAAGGCGGGACCATTCCATTTATGGCGATGCTTGGCGATGCGTTTCCTGAAGCTCAGTTCATGATTACCGGTGTTCTTGGGCCGCAGTCAAATGCCCATGGCCCAAATGAGTTTCTTCATATTCCATTTGCCAGACGGCTGACTACGTGCGTTTCACAGGTCATTGTCGATCACTACGGGCGTAATAAGAGCTAGAACCGGTAGAACCGGGGTCAGAGTCAAGTGCCAGAGTGGTTCACTCTGGCACTTGACTCTGACCCCATCACTTCCTTTGACCCCATCACTTGCCATCACTTGTCTGTCTCCAGATCGGATTCTATCGCGGCATCATCATTGAGTACCCGCTCCAGGTGCTCAAGGTGTTCCTTAACACGTAGGCCGTAGGCCTGATCATCACCCCAGACTTCATAGAGTTTTTGCAGGCCTTCGTTGTCGTGTTGCTCAAACGAATCAGACATACGATGCGCCCGGCCGTCAGACACTCCAAGCATGCGAAGCGCATCCCTGCCCATCCTGACAGCGGAACCAAAAGTCTCGCGGGTGATGCACTCTGCACCTGCCTTCATTAATTCGTAAGCGTGTCGTCGGTCGTAGGCACGGGCAAGAATCTTGAGCTCCGGAAAGTTCGTGCGTGCAACGTGAATCATTCGAATGGCTTTTTCCCGGTCATCAATCGCAACCACAAGCACTATTGCATTCGCCGCTCCAGCAGATTCAAGTAACTCACTTCTTGAGGCATCTCCATAAAAAACCTTGCTGCCAAAACGACCAACCATTTCGATTTGTCCCGCATCATGATCCAACAGCGTAGCTTCGTAACCGCTGGCCTTTAGCAAACGTGAAACGACCTGACCAAAACGGCCGTAACCGGCAATAATTACCATATTGTCCTGCAGGTCCATTTCTTCATGTTCGTGCTCATGACCAGCATCCGCGAAACGCGGCTGAACCCAACGCTCATACACAATAATGACAAGAGGCGTAGCCACCATTGAAAGAACCACGATAAGTACCAGCATGCCCGCCAGATCGGCGCCAAGAACACTGTTCTGGATGGCAAATGAAATCACCACAAAGGCGAACTCACCGCCTTGCGCAAGGGAACAAGCAAACATCAGGTTATCGGCCGGTTGAAGGCCGAACACCTTGCCCAGAAAATACAAAATACCGAACTTGATCGCAATTAGACCGAGAACGAGTCCACCGATCAGCACCGGCTCTGACAAGATTAATTGAGCATTGATTCCCGCGCCCACAGCAATGAAAAACAAACCCAACAGCAGGCCCTTGAAAGGCTCAATATTGGATTCCAATTCGTGGCGATATTCGCTGTCAGCCAACACCACACCGGCCAAAAATGTGCCCAGCGCCGGTGATAAACCGATCTGGCTCATCAACAGGGAAATCCCAATTACCAGCAACAAAGCTGCCGCAATGAAAACCTCCCGGCTGCGTGTTTTTGCGA
>JBLHGQ010000117.1:0-9103 GCA_047614505.1 Rhodothermales bacterium
CCAATTGACGCCCTGCGCTATGAATAAACCTGCTTTAGGGCTTTTAATCTCAAAATGATTTGTAAAGCATCAAGGTAGAATTTACATGACAATCGCCTTAGCAATATTTTCAGTATTTATGCTGGTGGTCTCAGGCTCGGCCATCATATTCCCATCTGAAGTCTTGTCTTTTCTGCGGGAATTCGTGGTCGAATCCGGTGTATGGTGGGCTGCTTTAGGTCGTGTTGTTCTGGCAGTTTTGTTGTGGTTTTCTGCACCATCTTCCCGCACACCAAAAACATTCAAGGTGCTCGCCGTATTAGCAGCAATGGGTGCCATGTTCATTGTGGCTATCGGCACTGCAGGAATGCTTGAGATCGTCAACTGGATTGCTTCCTGGCCTCTATGGGGCATTCGACTGGAATCAACTTTGGGAGTGGCTTTTGGACTGTTTCTACTTTGGTCTATTTTCAGCAAACGAGTGGACGCAAAACAAATCGTTTAAATCCACTTCGCCAGCAACTTGACTCCAGCAGATGTGGCTTCAATGTGCCGCACACCAAAAACATTAAGAGCATATAGATGACAGTCGGGACAATGACAACGAAAGGTGGGTGCCGTTATGAAGTGAAAGGCCCATTACGAAATGTGGTTAATTGCCATTGCAGTATGTGCCAACGATTGCACGGGAATTTTGGGCCTCATTCACTTCCCCCGCTTGAAGGCATCATACTTTACATAACATCTTCTTAATAAATTGAGCGATCTAGAATTACCGACGCCGCGTCTTCAACAAGCTCACGCATTTACGGACTTATGAATTTACCCTTTTTTAAGATAAGGAATGGTTCCGGCCAGGTCCGTGTCGTCGATGAGTTGAAATCGGCTTTCACTACCAGCCTGGCGAGCCTGACCGTAAGGGGCATATTCTGGGTCGGAAGCAAAAGCTTCGACTGATTCAGCTGTTGGAAATTCCAGTATTGCAATTATGGTTGTATCAAGCGGCGATCCTTCGAGTGTTTTCACATTCCCACTTCGGGCAAGATACTTTCCACCATGCCTGTGGACAATATCATGTACAGAACTGGCGTATTCGGGAACCCAACCATCGTCAGTAACCTTAATATCAGCTATTACATAAACAGTCATTTTTTTATCCTTTGTAATCGTTGAGTGAAACTCGATCCTTTCGAGTGACAATAGCTTGTCAGATAGCCTAGCAGATTCGATAGCTCAAAATCTGCATTAGCTTATGGAAATTATCATTTCGGGTATTCAGCGTTATAAACAATTGAGGAGTAAAAATGAGTCAACCTGGATACAAGTGGTTTTACCCGGTAGCAATGGCAGCGGAAGTTCTATGTACCCGATGGATTATGGTGCTGATGAGAGAGTTAATAGCCAGGACGACTCGTTTTCAAATGCTCCACCGCTCTATCTCTTCAATATAATCAGAAGGCAAACCTAATTTCTTAGCTAGAATTGCTAATGTTTTGGCGTAATCTTTATTCCGTCCTTTCAATTTCTCGGAAGGGAGTGTGTAAGTAGTCGCATCTATGTTTTCGCCACTTGAATTTACCGCTGTTATTTTTTCAGGAATGTAGTCCAAAACACTTTCCTCGCCATAAAGCGCCTCAATTTCCTTTTGCTCTAAAGACACAATCAATCCGTATGCACACTCATTTTCAGATTTGACAATCGAGGCTCTTTCGCCAATTCTCAAACCGTAGCCCTTAATACAGGCGAGCATAGGATTCGAAGGACTCAAACCTTTCCCTTTAAGTAATTCCGGGTC
The DNA here is from genome assembly GCA_047614505.1 of Rhodothermales bacterium. Taxonomy (GTDB): domain Bacteria; phylum Pseudomonadota; class Gammaproteobacteria; order Xanthomonadales; family SZUA-36; genus JABDJL01. The sequence continues at coordinate 1,775 of JBLHGQ010000117.1, forward strand.
CATGAATAGACCATAGAAGAATACAGGTTTCATGTGGTTCCCAGAGCGCATTAGCCTTTATTAACCTGCCCTGTCGAGGGAATCACCGCACAGCGCCACAACGCTTTGCGGGGTCGGGTTGAGCGCTTTGTCAGGCGACGGGTTTATGGCAGACACATTCAATGTTGTGACCATCTGGATCTCGCACAAATGCGGCATAATAATTCTTATGATAGTGAGGTCTGAGTCCAGGTGGGCCATTGTCCTGTGCGCCAACTGACGACGCAATCTCGTAAAACCGGTCAACTTCTGATCGGGAATCCACACGAAAGGCTACATGAGTGGTTTGAATTGCGCCAAGTTCTCGAACTATTGCGAAGACGGCGTAGTCTGAAGTTCCGAAACCGACTGCAACGTCCTCGAAATCTCGTACCACTGAAAAACCAAACGGGATGAGAATGGCTTCGTAGAACTCACGACTGACGATGATGTCATTCACATATATGTTGATGTGATCTAGTTTCATGGAATAGGCACTTAACGTTTGAATTAACCGGCTCGTGTCGGCGAGTCTGGCTCCGAAGGCACAAAGTTGATTGAATTGTTAAGCGGCGTTGCCTCGAAATACCGCCACCAGAATAAGCCCACCAATGCCCAATGAAGCGAAGCCAATCAATGTGATGTAGCGCGTGGCACGGGGCACGGCATATTGAGCAAAGCGATGATGCCACCGCCAGGGAACCAAAAGCAGGCAGGCCGTTGTGATAAGCAGGACCCAGCCGAAGAAATTGAAGGCTCCCGATAGAAACATGTGAGGAGCATAAAGTACAAACGCAGCACCAACTACAAAGCGTAGCAATAGCTCTAAGTAATGCAAAGATTGAGAGCCAGCGAAACCGAGCAAGAACCGACTGGCTCGCGTTGGCGCACCCAGCGAAGCAACACCCAAGGCAAGCAGGTACATCCCCGCAAGGACAACGACCGTAAGAGGAAGGACTTCAATCAATGACATTGTCTAATAGCCGCCTAACTAGTAATCAAGTGAAAAAAATCATGAAACGCGCTTTTGGGGGCTTTTTTGAGCATATATAACTTGTGCCTCTTAGTAGTTAATGACTTTTTAGAAACTGATCTGCAAGATCACAGCACTGCACACAATCCTGCCGGATAACCATGCCCGTATGGTGCCAAACGGTCCTTTGCAGCTTGTACGGCCCCTAAGCGGATAGTATGGGGGGCGGTTGCGCGATTGAGTCAAAGGATCCAAATAAAAAAGACCTATATGGCGGATTAGCGAATATAGAGCTGGTACCTGGCCCAATCATGGTCATTCTGATTCGGGCTATTCTTGATCATTTCTCTTTTACTTTGAGCAAGCGCTGTGGAAATATTTTTGTATTCAAGCAAATGCCGATAGAACTCGGCGACGAACTGATCGTCACCGGTCCACAAGCCGCTAATGACTGCATCAGCGCCTGCTTCGAGCAAAGCCGTCACCAAACCCGGCCTATACGGGCCCTTTTCACCCGTGGTTGCTGACAAGGTAGTGCTACTGAGGAAAACCAGCTTCGCCTCAAGTTTCAAAGCTGCTAGTTCACTCATTTGTAGTTTGACCCGGCCTTCTCCCGGCCGTGCCTCTGATAATTGGAGATGAGACTGAAACGGTTCGGAAAGATTGATCAATCCCGGCATGGACAAGTGGATCAGGATTGCAGTTCGAACGGCCTCGAGTTGAAACTCTTCCGTCAACAGAGCATTGCCCTGCAGTATGGTTAGACCCTGGCCAAGAAAATAATCTGCAACAGAGCGGATTTCAGCCGTAGTTTCAAGCTGAGTTGCATATTGCGATATGAAATCTTGCGGAAATCCGGCAATAAATACACTTTCTGGCGGAACGGCAACTGCAAGTCCAACTGGGGAGCCGGCAATGGGAAACGACATCACATTGACAAGCCGATGAGCTTCGGCAAGGTAGTGACCATCAAGGCTTAGGGCATCCAATGGTATATCCATCAACTGACTGGGAGGCATCCAATAAATCTTTTCTTTTAAGTAATTCTTGATTGGTGTGAGCAGAGAGTCGCCAAGTTGCTCCAAAAGCCCGGCAAATCTGTCTGATTTTTGGGAATCAAATCCACTCAGATCAGCACGAAGGGACTGGACCTCAAGCAATAATTGCGTAATTTTCGCCTGCCCGGGTAATACTATTTCCCGCACACCGTTTTGATCAGCCAGCAAAGCTACAGTACTTTGTGAGCCAAAATAGTAAGTGAGCAAAAGATCGTTCTCACCAAGATCGCTCAGGTATTGCCGCAAAGTCGCCTGCGACAAGAAGGCGAAAGACTGATCAAAGGACTCTCGCAATTCAGTCAGTTCCTGAGCCATGGCGCCTCTGTTCTGCTCAGTAATCGTTTCGGGTCTGTGCTGAAATTGTGCGATCAATGATCTGAGCTTTTCAGTGCCGGTTGTAGATCGTTGTCTGGCCGTTGTACCTTGAAGCTCTTCGGAAACCTCGAAATGCCGAATCCTGCTCAATGCCAATAGCGAACGTTTCGGGTCTCTTGCCTGAACCCTGGTCAGATCCAGATATTCGGAAATCAGGCTTTTTTTGTTGGTCCAGTACCAACTTCCAAGAACTCCGGGCAAGGCGTTTTGGTAAAAATAAAAATCGCTAATCGTTTTTTCCAGAACCTCAAGTGCCTCACCCGGCATAGAACTTCCTGCAAGTATCCTCGACCAAAGCACTGATGCTTGAACTGAGAATCGCGGCACGGCCATGGCCTGAACAGCAGCAACTGCCTGCCTTGCCTTGCTTAAATCACATTGACGCTGTGCGGCAGGCTTTCTTAAGTTATCGACGCAAGATTGAAGAAAATCCAGATGCTCCGAAAGTCCAGTTCGTATCTGAATACTCGGCGGAAACTGGCCACTATTCGCTATCTCAGGCTCATTACGGATCACCGCCAAAGCATCTTTTTCCTGCCCGTTCTCAAACAGTGCATCCACCAGTTCATGATTAATTTGCCTGCGGGTCAAACTATTGTTCTGATGATCCAATGCCTGGCGAAGTACGCTGATTGCTTCAGGATAAAGAAAGTTTGCATTGAGCAGGCGGCCCTGCTGGAGAAGGTTTTCGGCGAGATCGTTTCCAGCCTGCGCTTCTAGCTGGCTTTCAATCTCACGCAATACTTCAACCGATGCCTGTGTATCGCCTTCCTTGTCATGTATCTCAACGATGGCTTCCCGCGTCTGCCTGGACAGGCTGTCAGCCTGAAGTTGATTGGCAAGATCAAGCGCCCCATTGAACTGTTCCAGCGCCTGACGATAAAGCTGCTTTTCAGCACTCAACCTTGCTTTGTGATAAAGCGCCCAAGCTTGTTCATATTGGTGGTCCAGCAGCCCTGCCAGAATAATCTGTTCTGCGAGAACAGCATCAAGGGAAGACGTCACAGACTGCTCTGACCTGCTTCCTTGCTGTAGCCCGGCCAAGGCCGCACTCTTTAATTGAAGGCTGGCCAATTCCAGCAAACGATACGGTGAATCCTTGACCACTGCCAGAATCTGGTCAGCGTAATCAAGCGTACTGTTGAAGTCATTCAGTTGATACTGCATGAGGTGAGCGGCAAAATAGAGCGTCCAAAGGCGCATCTCAACCATCCCGAATTGCTCAAAAACCCGGCCCGCATTCAAAAGACTGCCAACTTTGACGCTCCATCCGGGGCCTGTCAGTTTTTGATCTTTTTGCAGGCCGAATGAAACAGAACGATAGGCCTGAGCTAGCATGGTACTACGTTGGTCATTGATAGTAATGGACGACAGGCCTAACTCAAACGCCGCCCGGTTACTGTGACGTTGGGATCGGACCTTGATATCAAGTTGCCGATCGTCTCCGCTTGCCTCAATAAACTGAAAAACCGGAGCCAGGCTGTTCTGCGACAATTCTGATGTAATGATCAATTTTCCATCAGGAGCAAAAATCCGGGATTCAAATTCCGCCTCAAATGCATTAATCCGGACAAAAAGATATTCTTCGGCCCCTTGCCGAACAAAGTATTCCTTACTCAACGGCACCTGACCGGGTGTCCCGCTCGTTGCCTGAGCCAAGACCGCTAATGCATTTGTGCATAGCAGGTAAAAGATCAGTAAACGTATGCAACGATGGCTGATGGTCCTGATTTTCAAATTCCTGCGATTTTCATTGGGTGTCTGGATTAAACTGCGCCTTGATGCATGAAAGAATTATGTGTGCTGAATTGAACCCGCACATGATCTTTCTTGTCAATGAACAGTTGGGCAGGATGAATTGAAGGCAAATGAGATTACCTGAAAGAGAAACTGCTGTCTTCACTACTTCTGCGATCGATCTTTTTGCTTCCGCATTGGGCGCATTCATCCTTTTGGTCATGCTCCTCTTCCCCTATTATCGCAATGCCGGGCCTCGTGAAGCTTTTGATAAGACTCAGGAAATAATGGAAACCCGGCGCAGTGCGTCATCACAGACGCAAGATCAAATGGCCAAGCAGGATCTGCTGCAAATCGAACTTGATCAATTAGCCGGTGCCAACCGGGAATCTAAAACCTATATTAGCCGGCTCAAACAGGAATTGTCCGAGGTAAAAAAACATCTGGCCATGATTCCCACAAATATTCCCTCACCCACGCAGATTATTAGTCCGGAAACTAAACCAAAAGCGCTTACAGAAGGGGCCAAGTTTTCCATACTGGGGCTTTCATCCCAGGTTAAATCATTTGTTCTCGTTATTGATATGTCTGGCAGCATGTTGAGTTATGAAGACCTGATGGTCAGGTCCGTGTTTGAAGTGCTTGAACCCCTCGATGAAAGTATGCAATTTGCCATTGTTGGGTATCAGGGCAACCCGGAACCCCAAATTTGGCGTTACCCTGGTGAAAACCGGATGTTGTCTGCCACCCAGGAGAACCTGGAACAGGCCCGAGTCTATACCCAAACTCTGGGGCGGAGATTTGAAGGTTCAACACCGACAGATTTCGCTTTACAGGCTGCCCTTGACTACCCTGCCAGTGCCATTATCCTGATGAGTGATGGTGCACCTAATAGCCCACCGGGCTACATCCTGGAGAAAATTACCCGTCTCAATCAGATACGCCAAACAGAAATACATACAGTTGCCATCGGCGATTACACCCACGACAGAAACCTGGTGATGTTTTTGCAAACTCTGTCCAGGCTCAACTACGGCGACTTCGTCGGGGTCTCACATTGAGGACCAGGCTCAGAAGCTTTGGTGTATTTTCGCTTTCAGCGATAGATTTGTTCGCATCTGCAATGGGTGCTTTTATTGTTATCACCATTATCTTGATGCCGGATTATCAAAAGGAGGTCCGTCTGGAAGGTCACCTTGCCTACATTGAAGCACTGGCGAGCGAATCTGAGCTTGTGCTGGATGATTCAATGCAAAAAATGCAGGACACCAGAAACGCTCTTAGTGCCGCGCTTGTGCAATATCAGGAATTACAGGCGGAAAAGGAAATTATTTCCGCCGAGCTTCAAATTGAAGAATCCCGCTTACAGGCCAGTCAGGATTTTGCAGCACCACCGCCACCGACAGATGAAATATCCGAACAGGAGTGGGAAAGACAGTTGGTCAGCTTTCGCTTTCTAGGCCTGAAAACCGAGAAAACCAAATTTCTGTTTATGATTGACATGAATAAATACCTGGCTCCTCACGAGACACTGGTAAAAAACACTTTGAGAAGAGCGCTGGATTCACTACAGCCAGGCCATGAATTTAGTATTTTGGCGTTTCAGCAACTTGATGCAGGTCCTCGTTTCTACCAGTGGCCGGCTTCTGGTGACCTGGCCACCATGAATCATGAAAACTGGTCTTCCGCACTGAGATTTTTTGATCGCCTTAGTGGTGAGTTCAAAGGTTCATCTTCGCTATCATCTGCTTTTGAGAAGGCTTTTCAGAGTCCTGCTGAAGCGGTCATCCTGATAAGCGACGGTTTACCAAATCCGAATTTTAATGAAAACCTGCCTCCTTCAGCACTGGTAAGCCGGATCACCATGGCAAATCAGGTTGGCAGGGAAATACATACCGTCACCATTGGTGATTATTTCAAGTACAAAGGCACTGTGGAGTTTATGCAGAATCTGGCAAGGGCCAATTCCGGCGGATTCCTCGCCCTAGCGCAGTAGCCATAAAAGGGACAGTCATTTGTCACAAAAGAAAATAAATATCATTGGGCGATCCGCCGACTGTGACCTGATCATTGATCACCCATCAGTCTCGCGGCGACATGCAATGTTGGAAAGAAGCAGTGACGGGCGTTTGTACCTTCAAGACAGCGCCTCAAAAAATGGAACATTTTTGCATCGTTCCTCCCAATGGATCAGAGCGGACAGAATAAGTCTTTGTCGTGACGACGTCATTCGTTTGGGTGACCATGAACTATTGCCGGATAAATTCCTAAGTCTTTTTGGAGCAGATAACCGTGTGTGGCTACCACTGTTATCTGAGCACTCGACTACTGCGGGCACAAGCAGCTCACAAGTAGACGGAAGCGAAGAGACGAAAATCAGCAAACCTAGACGAAACCCGGTCACCGGGCAAATTGAAGAAAACCATTCCTGATGGAAAAACAAACCGCTATGAGATCAATTACACTTTTAGTCAGTATCATAACCGCCATCTTACTCATCGTATTGATGGCCCGCGTATTGCCGCCTGATGCCGCTGCGATCATGCTCGATATCAAGCGTTCTTCATGGCCGTTTACGGTACAAAATGTCTTGTGGATCGCCTTTTTTATTGGCCTGGGCGAGCTTTCGCTACGCTGGCGAGGTGGTCGCCTGGAAGAGAGTCAGTTTGATCGAGAGTACCTGCCGGTTGAAGAGGAAACGGTATTGCGACCGGGTGACGACATAACCCCAATTTATCAAAAAGTTCGTAGCAGCAGGTATCGCAGAATCTGTTTCCTGCCGCGATTGATTGAAAGATGCGTGTTGAATTTTAACCTTAGCCAGTCAGTAGATCAGACCAATGCCTTACTCAATTCAAGCCTTGAATTGATGTTGCATGAATTGGAACTGCGCTACAACATGATCCGATATATCACCTGGCTGATCCCTTCGTTGGGGTTCATTGGCACGGTCATCGGCATCATGCTGGCTTTGAATTTCGCCGGCGACCGTTCCAATGTTGAGAGCCCGGAGATGTTGTATGAAGTTACCCAAAGGCTGGGCGTGGCATTTTCAACCACTCTATTAGCGCTCATCATGGCTTCTATCCTGGTTTTCCTGCAAAACATTATCCAGGGTCGAGAAGAGAACACCTTGAATAAAGCCGGGCAATATTGCCTGGATAACCT
>JBLHGQ010000118.1:0-9031 GCA_047614505.1 Rhodothermales bacterium
ATGGTGTGTTTGTTTGTAGGAGCGATGGTGTGTTTGTTTGTAGGAGCGATGGTGCTTGCTGTATGTAGGAGCGATGGTGTGTTTGTTTGTAGGAGCGATGGTGTGTTTGTTTGTAGGAGCGATGGTGCTTGCTGTATGTAGGAGCGATGGTGCGCTTGCGGAGCAAGTGCCATCGCGAAGCTTTTTAGCCATCGCGAATGGCTCTGGTCTTGCACAACTCATTACAGCTTCGCCTCAATTGAGGCTTTAACAGTTAACCAGTCTTTTGTAGCTCTTCCCGCAAGATCCTGCGCAGGGTCCTGGCATCGACTGGTTTGCTAACCTTGCCCAAGTGCTCGCGCAAGACTTCGTTAATCATGGTTTGATAGCCATACCCGGCCTTTTCTGACCTGTCACGAAACTCGTCAAGAATTTCATTATCCAGGTGAATAGTGATTCGGGTTTTGCCAGAAAGCTTGATGACTGGCCCTTGCTTACCCTTACTAAAATCGTATTCCTTTTTCATAATATTTAGTTTCGGCTTTACTAGCCTTTCTGGCGGAAATCAGTCGAATCTGATTTTCCTGGTATGTGTAGACAACTACGTAGATTCGATTTGCGTCACCCACTCCTAGTACGAGAAATCTTTGTTCATCAATGGAAGACAAATCCTCTGTAATTATCGAGAGCGGGTCATGAAGAACGGCTTCAACTTCAGAAAGATTGACGCCATGCTTTCTTTGGTTTGCATCGGCTTTGTTCGGATTCCAAGTAATTCGCATTTAAATTGTATACATACAATATGCATATGTCAAAGAGTGTCTAACTATTCTGCTTAACTCTGAGGCCTTGAGAAACCGGAAAACCTCTAACAGCTTTGTAAGAGATTGATGCTCATTGAGACACTAATTGTGGGAGCTTGTGTCTTTTGTAGGAGCGATGGTGTGTTTACCGGGGCATTGGTTTTTTTGTAGGAGCGATGGTGTGTTTGTTTGTAGGAGCGATGGTGTGTTTGTATCGCAAACACCATCGCGAATGGCTGTTGTCTGGCACTGCATTGACTACTGCTTGTAGGAACCTGGACCACCAGGTGAATTGCTTAGTCTTGCGGCAAAAATTCTACTTGTGCGGTTGGAACAATAAAGTTTGAAGTTAATTCTGCGATGACCTTTGCGTCCGGGTCAGGTGCCATCATTAGAAACAATGCAGCAGTCAACACCAGCGTAGGCTTTAGTATTGAGGCCTCATGAGCAACTCCACTAGAGGCGAAAACCTGACTTTGGTATCTGTTTGAAATGCAATTTTCATTAATCATGGACAGATTATTGCCGGATCAGCCACTGCGAAACACTGTATAAACTACCAGTTTTCGGTCGAAGGTAGCTTTGGGAGCCAGGACCACTGCAGGAGCGATGGTGTGTTTGCATCGCAAACACCATCGCGAATGGCCATGGTTTCACACACGGCAATTTTCAAATCAATTGCTATAATCAATTACAAATAAAATTCCTAATAACCCCCAAGGAGAAAAACCATGAAATCATTACTCGCAATTGTTCTTGGCCTGCTACTGGCCCCTACACTACATGCCAACGACAGTCCGGAAGCTTTACAGGAAGCGTTTATGACCGCTCTGAAAGCCGGAGACGTGGATGGAATTGCAGCTTGCTATACAGAAGACGCCGTCAGCTACGATGTTGGCGTGCAGGTTCTACACGGGCCTGAAGCGATTTCCGGTTCCTGGGGCGATTTTTTCAAAGCCTATGAAGTGCTCAACGCCAAACTTTACGACAACACCTTAGAAACCCATGGTGATACCGGTATCGCCTGGGGAGAGTTCAAGTTACATGTGCAACCCAAAGCGGGCGGAGACCCATTCGACATGGTCGGGCGTTTCACCGACGTGTCCCGCAAAGTTGATGGATCATATTTGTATGTCCTCGACCATGTTTCCATGGTTCCAGCAGCCCCGGCAGAAGAATAAGATTCAAACCGATTTGTAGGGGCCTGCGTTATTGTGGGAGCCTGCGTTTTTTGTAGGAGCGATGGTGTTTGCACGGCAAACACCATCGCGAATCGCTTTGATCTGGCACTAGCCATTTTTCAATCAACCCGCCTAACCGCATTGTCCATAACAGCATCACTGGTTCGCAATTATCTCCAGTTTCACACCCAGCGCGCTCAGCAACCGTCGAACTGTATCAAAACGTGGCTGAGCACCCGGCTTGAGCGTCTTGTAAAGGCTCTCCCGGCCGACACCTGCCAAGGTTGCGATATTTGCCACTCCACGCGCCTTCGCCACATCCCGAACAGCGGCAAGAAAAATATCTGGATCCGGATTTTCAAGTGCAACTGTGAGGTATTCGGCGATAAGCTCTTCATTATCGAGATAATCACTGGCATCAAATGGCGCCAACTTCAGAGTGTTATCCGTATTCATTGCTTAATCCTTCTTAGTAAACGTGCCAATACTTTGGCTCTCACAATATCCCGTTGTTGGCCGCTTTTGATACCTGCACAGAGCAAAATGTAGATGACTTTACCTTTGCGAGCGAAATATACCCGGTAGCCCGGTCCGGTATGAATCCGCATTTCTGAGACTCCTTCACCAACCGGCGCACAGTCACCAGAGTTACCTCTCTCAACACACCGAATACGTTCCATGATTCGCGCCTTGCCACGCACATCCTTGAGTCGAGAAAACCAGGCATCAAACTCTGCAGTACGAAGTATTGTATTTATCACAAGATTGTATCCTTAAGGATACACAGTAACAAGCTGTAAAGAGATCGATTTCGCACTGTATGACAGTGCATCGACACTTGCCTATTCGCCTAAGGAATATGTCTGAAATACTTGTAGGAACTTGAATCTCTTGTAGGAGCGATGGTGTGTTTGTACCGCAAACACCATCGCGAATGGCTTTGATCTGGCACTAACTATTCCCCATCCAAATCGAATGGACCTGAACGTTCCTTAATCCAGGCTGCTAAATCTGCTTCATCCATTGTGCTTGTTGCTACATCTTTGATAACACATACGGCTTCAACTTCTTCAGCAATTAGTTCCATTCCATTCAACGCAAGAAACACGTCTATTACAGTCAGTGAAATTCGTTTGTTTCCGTCATTAAAAACATGGTTCTTCGCGAACCCAAAACCATAGCTTGCAGCCAACTCATGAATGGGGGTCTTAGGTTCGTAAGCTATCAAGTTAATTGGGCGCGCCAGGGTAGACTCCAGCGCGCCCGGGTCACGAATGCCGTGTAAGTCACCGAACTCTTCTATAAGCGCTCGATGAAAATGTATTACATCACTTGCCACTAGCCATTCGGGCATCATTTATTTGGCAAGTTCGCGCAATGCATTCCTGTAGCGTTTCCTTGTGTGCTCGAACGCTTTCAATTTACGCTCAAAGGAAGGATCAAAAGGCTGTAGTTGAAGCCCGCCTTCGCAAGCAACTCCAAATAAATAATCCCCTTCTTTTACACGCAGACGAGCCAACTCATCTTTAGGGATAATCACCCCAAGTGAACCACCAATTTTCCGAAGTTTCATCACAGCAACCACAACACCTACCTCCTATAAGACGCTATTTCTCTTACATGCCAGAATTATAACTTTAGTTATAAGATCGAGTAAAGCGCAAAACTACACACAAAGTGCGCTGACGTTTACCTGTTCGTCTAAGGGATATGTCTGAAATACCTGTAGGAGCTTAAATCTTTTGTGGGAGCCTGGGCCTTGTTGTAGGAGCGATGGTGTATTTGCACAGCAAAGACCGGACACTCACGGTTTGCCTGGTAACGAACCTGATTGCCGACCGGCGTTCGAATCAACAAGCCAGTTGCCGCCAAAAGCTTTAACTCGCGGTGCAAGGAACCTGGCGGGACTTCTGCCAGACGCGCCAACTCCCGCACATAGTAACTTTGCTCAGAATGCAGCAGTAACAGCGCAAGGATTCTTCGCCTATACGCACCAAATAGCGTCTCTGCCAGGTTTGTTGAAGTCATTTGATCTTGTGTGTTCTCAATACTGCTACGGTTGTAGCAATTTTGAGAACATATTCAAGCAGCGACCCGAACTGTCACACTCAATCCAAGCCTATGTGCCATGTCCACAAGGCTATCCAGGCGGAACTGGTCAATCTTTCCTTGAAGCAAAGCGCTGACCCGGGGCTGATTAATGCGAAGGATTTCACTCGCCTTTACCTGGGTGAGGCCATTTGACCGAATTTGTTCAGCTATCTGCATCAACAGCACAGAACGCAGTTTAAGATTCTCAACGCGAATCGGATCATCTTCTAACGCCTCCCAAACGCTAGTGAATTCTTGGGCTTGGGTCATTGTTTATTTCCTCAATTTTCTGAAAGCCTCACTGGCAATTCGCATATCAAGCAGTCGGGTTCTTCGCGTTTTTTTCTGAAAAGCGTGCAACACATGTACTGAGCTATTAAAAACCGCAAAAAAGATCACACGAAACTGGCCGTTGTCCCTGACACGCAATTCTTTTACTCCGGTCCCGATTTGTTGCATGGGCTTCCAGTCAACAGGGTCCAGACCACATTGAATCCTGTGAAGTTGATAACCCACATTACGCTTTACGGAAAGAGGAAAACCCCGAACGGCGCCTAACGATCGACCGTGAAACTTTATCGTCCTCATTGAAAGTTATATATCTAGTTATATAAATAGTCAACAACCATGAACAGATTGTTACCCGGTTGCTGAAAACAACGTGAAGGAAAATTCAGCTTATTACTGTGGGAAGACTGCACATCTGATGCCGCATTAATTATTGGTTGTAGGAGCGATTTGTAATCGCGAATCTTCCCATTATTCCTTATGATGCCTGCTCAGCCTTCGCCAGCCAGGAAAACATTCATGAAATCCCACCAGATTCCAAGCCTCCTGCCCTTGTGCCTGTTCCTCATGTTCACCAGCACAATCAATGCCCAACAAGCGGGCCTGGATGAAGTTGAACAATCCATCGTTGCATGGAGCGAAGCACATGCCGAAGAGGCGATAGACCTGATAGAAAAATCGGTCAACATCAATAGCGGGACACTCAATAGACAAGGCGTGCGTGAAGTTGGCGCGATGTTGCGACCAGAACTCGATGCGCTTGGGTTTAACACGCGCTGGGTAGACCTGCCCGAAGACATGCAACGCGGCCCGCACCTGTTCGGCAAGCGCGAAGGCGACAAAGGCAAAAAGCTATTACTAATTGGGCATCTCGACACCGTATTTGAGCCCGATGATGCATTCCAAACCTTCAAGCGCGATGGCTCAACAGCCACCGGGCCGGGCGCTGAGGATATGAAGTCCGGCAATGTCATCATCATCTATGCGCTCAAGGCACTGCAACACGCTGGCGTGCTCGAGGGTGCACAAATCATGGTGGCCTACACCGGCGATGAAGAAGATCCAGGCGACCCGATACAGGTAACCCGAAAAGACCTGATCGAGGCCGGCAAATGGGCTGATGTCGCACTGGGCTTTGAGTCCGGAGTCGACAGGGAAGGCAGGGAATGGGCAACCACTGCAAGGCGCAGCTCCACCGGCTGGTGTCTGGAAGTGACCGGCAGACAAGCGCATTCGTCCCAAATTTTCAAACCAAAATACGGCGCTGGCGCCATTTTTGAAGCAGCGCGGATCCTAAACAGCTTTTATGAAGAAGTTCGTGGTGAGGAATACCTGACCTTTAATGCCGGCACCATCATGGGTGGCACTGAAACCGACGGCGACTGTGTGCGCGCCGATGGCCGGGTATTTGGTAAGACCAACGTGATCCCCAACCGGGTTGTGGTCCGTGGCGGCATGCGCACCATTTCTGATGAGCAGATGCAGCGCGCGCGCAAAGCAATGCAAGAAGTGGTTGCACGCCATCTGCCAATAACCGATGCAACGATTAGTTTCACCGAAGGCTATCCAGCCATGTCACCAACAGATGGTAATCAGGCCCTGGCAGACATGCTCTCTGCCATCAACCAGCAACTCGGCGGCCAGGAGATGCCCATACTCGATGTCTCATTAAGAGGTGCTGCGGACATTTCTTTTGTCGCCCCCTACACCGATGGACTGGCCGGCATGGGTGCCTATGGTGACGGCGGCCACACACCGGATGAATCACTGAACCTGGATTCGATCCCCATTGCGATACAGCGTGCGGCGATATTGATCTATCGGTTGAGTCGGTAGGCTTAGTTTCTTAGATTGTCTCTACCGGTAGGCGTTCTCCTTGCTCAACCGATCAAGCCGGGATAGGTCACAGGGCGCATGTCAGAACGCATTGTCAGCTTCAATGTACTCGAAAATATCTATTCACTTAACGTTCTAGCTAAGAGGCCACAGTGACTTGTTATGCAACAGCGAACTGAACAGGCTGTACATCATCAAGCCTGGTATGTTGCAGCGCTTGCCACAAATCATATTGGTCCTGCATGGCCAACCAGCTTTCAGGTGATCGACCCAGAGCCTTAGACAGGCGTAATGCCATTTCAGGACTAATTCCACTCTTACCCGTAATGATCCTGTTCAAAGTAGACGCTGACACAGCAAGGCTCTGCGCAAGAGATCGAGCGCTCAATTCAAAAGGCTCAAGATAAACAGAGCGGATGAATTCACCAGGGTGAGGGGGGTTGTGCATGGCCATTAGTGATAATCCTCATAATCTAAAATAAATGCGTTTCCATCTCGGAATTCGAACGTGATACGCCAGTTGCCACTGACTGAGATAGACCACCGTCCTTTCAGCTTTCCCTTGAGTGGATGAAGGCGAAACCCGGGGATATCCATATCTTCGATGGTTTGCGAGGTATCCAGCGCAGACAACTGCAGCCTCACGCGACTCTTGTGACTCGCCTGAATGCCGGCACCGCTTCCCGTTTCGTAAAGCTTTTTCAGTCCCTTGTGGCGAAACGACTTAATCACGATTGTACTATAGCGCGTTGCGCATCACGCAACAACTGATTGCATAACTGCAATAATGTACACACTGGCACTGCGTCAGGAACGCAGCAACACCCGGGAAACCATTGGCGAAGGAAAGCATGAAAGGAATTTAGTCAAATTTGCAGCCAGGAGTGATGGCATGGATCGTTCAAAGGGAGGCTTCCATGGGCTGTACAGCTTTTTCGATCTCTGATCCCACAGCAATCTGTGCACATTCCAGGTCGTAGTTCATTTGCAGTCTGAGCCAGAACTGGTGTGATGTTTTGAAATACCTGGCCAGGCGTAAGGCAGTATCCGCGCTGATCGAGCGTTTGCCTTTAACGATTTGCATAATGCGGGTTTGCGGCACCCCCAGGTCTTTGGCCAGGCGGTACTGGGTGAGGTTCCAGTCCTGCAGCAATTCGAGCAAGTGCTCGCCTGGATGGACAGGTGGGATACGCCCCGATTTAGTACTCATATTTATTCACCGTTTAGTGATAATCCGTTAACTCGACATTCACCGCGTATCCTTCGACCCATTCAAAACATACTCGATACTGCCTGTTGACCCGTATGCTGAACTGGCCTTTTCGATTACCGCGCAGCTTCTTCAATCGAAGAGACTGAAATGACTGCAGTTCGCTGACCGACTCCATCGCCCGCAGTTTATCCAGGCACATTTTTGCCCGGTGCTGTATCTGCACCGGAAAGCGGCTTGAATACTCACCAAGTGCGATGCACCGGGTCTCACGGTCACGAAAGCTTTTGATCATGCAAAAATACTATCGCATAACGATAGTATCGTAATACATCTCTATACTCAAATTGACGTAGGAAAATTGCTTAGCGGTTGAATCGCGCACGCAAAGCAATGCAAGCAGTGGTTGCACGCCATCTGCCAATAACCGATGCAACGATCAGTTTCACCGAAGGCTATCCAGCCATGTCACCAACGCAGGGTAATCAGGCCCTGGCAGACATGCTCTCTACCATCAACCAGCAACTCGGCGGCCAGGAGATGCCCATACTCGATGTTTCATTAAGAGGTGCAGCAGACATTTCTTTTGTTGCCCCCTACACCGATGGACTGGCCGGCATGGGTGCCTATGGTGACGGCGGCCACACACCCAATGAGTCATTGGATCTGGATTCAATCCCCATTGCGGTGCAGCGAGCGGCGATATTGATCTACCGGCTCAGTCGCTAGGTTTTAGTTTTATTAATTGTAGGAGCGATGGTGTATTTTCCATTTCGTAAGTGCTTAAGTTTATTGTAGGAGCGATGGTGTATTTTCCATTTCGTAAGTGCTTAAGTTTATTGTAGGAGCGATGGTGTATTTGCACAGCAAATACCATCGCGAATGGCTTTGATCTGGCACTGCACTAGCTTCTAGTTGTAGGAGCCTGGACCACCAGGCGAATCGCCGTGATGTTGAATCTGCTGCTTAAAACGAGTCCTCTGCCTGTTTACCGATAAAACCGGCTTTTACTTGCTGAAGCATTTCGCTGACCTCATTAGTTAAAAAGCCTAGGAACTTATCTTTATCCAAAGTCCTTTCTTGCACTTCAATCGGCAAAAACCGGCGCATTTCGTTCTGAAATGAATCTCCCTTGATCAACTCCGGTAATCGCATACGCATTGAATCGAGTTTGTCCGTATAGCGATCAACCTGATAATCAGTGACTTTGTTTTTAACCAGAGACATATCAATTTCTGCATTTTTTTGTTTCAGCCAACGCAGATCCCAAATATCACGATTACGCACGTACCTCTCTGTGTTCACTAAAGAAACCAACTTGTCGGCCATTACCTCATTCAACGTTTCCGTCATAATTAGTATGTCCCCATAGCCATCCGGCAAGAAATCGTAGTTGATTTGTAGTGCACGAGGTTCCCGGGTCCATGCTGGAATATTTGCGATTTCGATTTTTGTCCGCTGCAATGGAACATCGCCACGTTGTGGAGCGGTCACCACTGAAACCTGCCATTTATTTACATTAACCCCAGCGTACTGGGGGTCGTTCCGCAGCTCGTTCGGTTCCTTCACCCGTACTTCAAGCCCATACCGACGGCCGATATGCTTTTCAATACACGCCTTAATTTGATTGGCCTTTTGACTAC
>JBLHGQ010000119.1:0-8887 GCA_047614505.1 Rhodothermales bacterium
CATTTTCATGACCCAGCCTGGTGCCTCGAAATTCTCCGCAGCGACATCGCCCACCTGAATCACCAACCACGCCACAACAATGTAGGCCGCACCTATGCGAAAAACATTCCGACGCTTCAGTTCGTTAAATAGGGACAAGGTCTGGCTTCAGGGTTGCCGCTGTTACGGCTAAGAGTAACGGTTGGACGGAAAGATGCCAACAACTTGCAAGATTAGCGGATTTTTAACGCACCCTTTTGGCCGGAAGCAGAAGTTAATTTTGCCCAAAATCTTCGATGAAAAATGGTCGCTTTCGGCCAGAAGGAGACATCTTCGATTATAAAAAGGGCCACCACTGTGACCCTTTTCTCTTCATTGAGACTGCTGAATTTTTAGAATAGACGTTTTCTATTAGCAAATACCATCAAGCCAAAAAGCATTGATAACACGATTAACGCCCATTGTGACGTAGTGGGAACAGGTATTGCTGAGTCAGTTGGAAGCAAAAGCTTCGCTCCTGTGCCTGTTACAGAAAGTAAATCCGGTGAGTCTGAAATATTGGTCTGAACCTCTACCTGGCTATTCCAGGTTCCGACGGCAGTTGGTGAGAATCTAACACCAAAGGTGCAATGAGATTGTTGTGCAATAGTGATCCCGCTGCAAAGATCATCCACTACACTATAGTGAGGAGAGGCAACCGATACACTCGTGGCAACAATATCCGTCGAGCCGATATTTGTTAAGAGCACTTGTTTAGTAATTGCCGGATGGCCAATGATGACACTTAAGAAATCAAGAAAGGGTGGAGATAAGGATTCTGCTGAAACTCTCAATCCGCTTCCTGTCACACTGATTTTGTCCGGAGACGTACCCGCATTGGAAATAAATTGTAGCAAGGCACTTTGAGCACCATCAGATGTCGCTGTGAAATTCACGTCAAAGGTACATTGGGCGCCGGCTGCCAAAGTCTGACTCGAGCAGGTATCTGCACTAAAGCTGAATTCAGCATTGTCTGAATCAATGCTTGATATTGACAAAGGTGCGCTACTTGTATTGGTCGCACTAATTGTTTGTGGTGTTGATGGAACCCCAACAGGTAGTGGGCCAAAATTAATGTTGGTGGAAGACAAAAGTACCGAAGGTGCGATTCCAGTTCCTGTCAGGGCAACATGGTCCGGTGAGGTGGATGCATCAGATGTAATCGTAATATGTCCAATTTGAATGCCCAGAAAAGAGGCGTTGAACTGCACGCTAAACTGACACGTTCCTGAAGGCGCAATTGACTGTCCCGTACATTCGTCGCTAACAATAACGTACTCTGTATTGTCCGAGGAGAGACTGGCAATATTCAAATTGGCACTACCTGAATTAGTCACTGTCACGACACTTGGTGCGGTTGGTGTGCCCAATGGCTGTGGACCAAAGTGTAATTCGGTCGGACTCAGCAATTCAGCTGCAGATCCAATACCGGTACCGGAGACGATGACATTATCAGGAGATGTAGACGCATTGGAGTTTATCTCAATTGCACTACTGATGCCGCCATCACGGCCAGGTATGAATCCCACGAGTATCTGACAGGTGCTACCTGAAGCCAGCGTCTTGCCAACACAGTTTTCAGATATAAGTGTGAAATCCGGGAGTGTGGAATTCAAAGCAGATATCACTAAATCAGCTTTACCCGTGTTGGTTATTACCAGGGTTTGCGGTAAGGCATTGGTTCCTACTGCCTGTGGTTCAAACATCATGTGGTCAGGTGATAACGTGACCTTGGGGACAGTGCCGGTACCAGTAACAGCCACATTATCCGGTGAAGAGGGTGCATCCGAATTAACCACAACATGTCCTGACTGGGCACCAGAGACGGATGGATTAAACCGAATACTGAAACCACAGCCTGCATTTGGCACAACAATTTGTCCCGAGCAGGAATCCGTTTCGACCACAAAATCGGAATTATCCGGAATAATGCTGGCAACTGAAATATCAGCGCTGCCAAGATTAACGAGACCAACCGACTGGGCGGCACTTGAAGAACCAACAGCCTGTTCACCAAAATGCAGGTCATTTGGAATAAGCAACTCTAAAGCAACGGCTTCACCGTAGCCGCTCAATAATACTGTGGGATCATAACCTGCGATGTGTATTGTTCCGCTTCGAGGACCTTGAGAAACTGGCTCAAATATGACCCCGAAAGTGCATGAAGCAGCAACGGCCAAGCTAAGCCCACATTGATTATCGATAATTTGAAACTCACTTGAGTCACTACGAATACCTATATCAGTTAGTGATAAGTTCAAAAAATGAAGAGTCTCATTACCCGTATTAGATACTGTAATCGTATGAATAGTGCTTATGGTATTGAGCGCCTGGCGAGAAAAATCCTGAATATAGGATGACAAAACCAGGTTCGGTACTGTTCCTGTTCCGGTCATTGCGACAGCAACGGGGGGCGAAGTGGCTGAGTCGGTGGTGATCTCGATGTGGCCACTCAGAGCACCCGCTGCAGTAGGATGGAATTTTACCTCAACCTCACAAGTCTTAAGCCCAAAATCATCCAGAGGGGGATAAATGTCTTTTCCGGAACAGGAGTCATAACTCACAACAAATTCAGTCTGATCGGAAATAACGCTCTGAACATTAAATTTACTTGTGCCTGTATTTGTAAGTGCAAATGTCTTAAATGATGCAGAAATCGAGGCAGGGTCCGCTTGATGAACGGGAATCAAACCAAAATGAAGTTCGCTTGGTGATACGGCCTCTACCGCCACGCCAACGCCCGTTCCTGCGGCTGTAATCGTGTCCGGAGAAGAAAACGCATCAGATTCTATTTGAATAGTGTCGCTACGCCCGCCATCACGCGTAGGGTGGAAGCTATAGGCAACATCACAATACTCTGCTGGGTCGTTATTGTTGCCTGTAAATGGAACGATCGTCTTTCCAGAACAATGATCAACCACCAGCGGAAACTCAGTTGGGTTGGACTGATTGATTGCCAGGATCGTCAGTGGTGCATCACCGATATTTGACACTTCAAATCGTTGAACGTGTGAACTGGTGGTGTTGACATCGGTGGGGGAAAACATAACAACACCCGCTATTTTTATTGCGGGTCGAGCCAGAGGATCCCCATCTGTAACAGGCCAAACTGCCCCGCCTTGAAACTCAGGGTAGGGGGCCTGAAATCCGTTGCTCATATCAAAGGACAGTCGAGTTTTTCTGAGTATTTCACCGTCGTAATGAGGATCCGAACCTTTGGCGGACCAATAAAAATTGTAAACAGTCATTTTAAATGGCCAGGTTCCAGGGAGGCCTTGAAGCTTTTGGCCATTAAAATCATCGTAGAATATGTGTCCCATTTCGCTTCCATTGCAGAAGTAACCGATGCCCTGTGCTGGAAGCAAATCGCATCCTGGATCGTTGCGCGAAGCCCAGGGTAATCGCCAGGTATTTACATCCAGATAGGCTGGCTGACTGTCCGTGAAATTGAGGCTGTTGATGTAATGGACTGCATTTTCGTAGTTCCGAAGCGTGACAGAAGGGCCAAGCGGCACGGTAAATGACATGTTCAAATCGGCTGTCACCGTTATATCCAGATGCGGGTCGTAATAGGCAACCAGGTTACTCGTTCCAGGTGGATAAAAACGGGGCTCCAATTGACTGGCAGATGCAGCGGTAAACGATAGGGGCTGTATCAAAACAATTACAATTAAACAAATGTATCGGTTTAACAAACGGGCATTAAACATGTCATTACCTCTTATTTTAGCCTCGTAAGTTACTGCCAGCACCTAAAATCATAACCTATTTGCACTTGGTTAAGCATACATAATGTTTATTGCCTGACTAAAACAGGTGCGCACAACAGGCCGATTTTGGATACATGCAATTGCTGGTTACGACCGTCCGCTTCTGGCCGTGAAGCGACCATTTGCCTTACCCAAAAAATAGCTACAAATAGCTTCTGCTTTCGGCTGTGGTTTCAATCGGTCGACGCAACACCTAATCTCTAAATGTAGAGAGGAGGATGTTGCAGATGAAGAAATATCGAAAGAGGACTTACTACACCGAAGCGGATAAAACGATGATGTGGGATCGCTGGGCGAAAGGCGAATCTCTGCACTCAATCGCACGACTTTTTGACCGTCACCATCCCTCCATACGAGGTATCCTGGCCCAGAGTGGTGGCATCCGTCCGCCCACACGGCAACGTTCACCTTTGGTTCTTTCGTTGGCAGAACGCGAGGAGATCTCACGCGGTGTTGTGGCCGGCCACTCTATTCGTTCAATAGCCACCTCACTGAGTCGTGCAGCATCAACGGTGAGCCGGGAGATCCGGCGCAATGGTGGCCGGGCACAGTACCGGGCCAGCCAGGCAGACCAAGCGGCCTGGGATCGGGCGCAACGCCCCAAGACCTGTAAACTGGCAGCTAACCGTGCGCTGGCACGCCTGGTGGCAGAGAAGTTGCAACTTGAGTGGGCACCGCAGCAGATTGCTGGCTGGTTACAGCGCACTTATCCAGATGACGAGAGCTACCAAGTGTCACACGAGACCATCTACCGCACGTTGTTTATCCAGGCCCGTGGGGCCTTGAAGAAGGAGCTGTTGCAGCACTTAAGGCGCACACGCGGGATGCGTCGCTCACGCCACCACACGCAAAAGACCGCCAACCATGGTCGCATTACCGGCACCGTCTCGATCCGCGAGCGGCCACCCGAGGTCGAGGATCGTGCCGTACCGGGCCACTGGGAAGGAGATCTGGTGTTCGGTAATAACCACAGCCAGATCGCGACGCTGGTGGAACGTCATAGTCGCTACGTATTATTGGCCAAGGTAAAGAGCAAGCATACCGAGAGTGTGATCAATGCCTTGATCAAACAGGCGAACAAGTTACCGCGAGAGATGTACAAGTCGCTGACCTGGGATCGTGGCAAGGAGATGGCCGATCATCAACGCTTTAGCCTGGCGACCGATATCAAGGTCTACTTCTGTGATCCGCAGCAGCCATGGCAGCGTGGCTCGAACGAGAATACCAACGGTCTGCTGAGACAGTACTTTCCAAAAGGAATGGACCTTTCCAACGTTCATCAGAACCGGCTGAATGCTGTAGCGAGACGACTCAATGAACGACCACGAAAGACGCTAAACTATGAAACACCAGCAGAACGATTTAACCATTGTGTTGCGTTGACCGGTTGAAACCACAGCCACAAGCGGACATTAAAGGCCGTCCATTCCAGCCCTATCCTTTTATGGAAAAAGATCAGTTTGGAATTGGTGCGAGTTCGCCTTTGGCTTCCATTTCTCCAACGTTGGTTAATTGTTTCGCCATGTCTGCTTTGATCTCTGTAATTAACGCCTGAAACTCCGGCTCATCGCGAACAGGCTCAAATATGGGTGCGTGCAAAAGAACTTGGCGCCAGTATCCGCGCCAGCCCAAGTCAACAGTCTCCCGCAATGATGCGAGCGCCTTGTCATGGTCGCCGCGTAACATGTGGATTGTGGCAGGCTGCACCCAGGATCCGCCCCAGCCCATTCGCGGGATGGTGTGGTGAAAGGCTTCTGCTTGGTCAAGCAAGCGCAGGCCGTTTTCAACCTGACCCGCTTCCAGCATCAGCCAGGCGACCTGGATGGCATTGTCCACGTTATGGAGGTCGAACTTAGGGTCTGGTTTGTCAATGAATTGGGGATATTCCTCACCATAGCGTCGCAAAGCCCGGTCGGGATGACCGGCAGCCAGATCGGCACTGACCAGCACCTGGAGAGGGGAACCGTTGTTTGTTCCCTTCGCACCTGCGGCTCGAGCCGTCTCCACCAGGGTTTGGCCTTCGCCACGGCCCAATGCCAGTTCTAGCTCTGCAACGAGTACGCGTGGGTCATCAGGTGACAATGTTTTGGCTCGGGCCATGGATCGGTCAGCTTGTTCGGTATCCCCCAGCCAATCCCAATGCAGCGCCAGCTGCAAGGGATAATCCAGGCTTCCGGGATTCAGGGCCTGGGCACGACGCAGGTGCTTGATCCCTTGATCAACCCGTCCGAAGGCAAAAACTTCCAGCATGCTCAGGTAACTATAGGTAGAAGCAAACTCTGGATCGAAACTGAGGGCGGTTTCAAAATGATGCCGCGCCTTGTCGTATTGACCGCTTTGGGCGAATGTCTGGCCCAGGTTCACCCGGACAATTCGGGATAAGGGATCGAGGTGAAGCGCAACTTCAAACTGCTTGAGTGCTTCTTCCCAACGACCTAGTCGTAACAACACCCCCGCGTACCACATATGTCCATTTACAGAACCGGGTGAAAGTTCCAACCCCTTCAAGAAAAGTGACTCCTTCTGGTTCAGGTCTCCCCCAAGGAAAAGAGCCTCGGCAAGATAAACTTCTCCCAGGCGCTGGTTGAGCGATTTGGCTTTTTCGAGCAATGGCGGAATCAACTCATTCACCTCTGACAGCGGGCGGTTACTGTAAGAACGTTGAAAACTATAGGTAGTGGCAAGATCAACGTAAGCAATGGCGTATTTGGGGTCTAGTGCGATGGCTTTTTTCAAATGCTGCTCAGCTACATCCAGCGAGGACGCTGATCGTTTCTCCATTGCCAGGTGTCCCAGGAAATATGCCTCCAGTGCCTCCAGGTTCTGAGTCGGCACATCAGCCAGTTGAGCCACCTCGCCAGGAGTTAATGTCACCTGCAATTCACTCGCAATAATGTTGGCAATCTCGCTCTGGATCTCGAATATATTGGTAGTGGTCAGTTCACGGTCATAGGTATTTGCCCACAGATGCTTGTCACTTTCAGCCTCGATCAACTGGACAACGATGCGAACCCTGTCACCTGCGCGCTGCACGCCGCCTTCCAATATGGTCTTGACGCCGAGGGTGGCCCCGATCTCTGTCATGCTCACGGTCGTATCCCGGTAGCGTTCAACCGAAGTTCGGGAAATCACGGTCAATGAGCCGATACGGGCCAACTGGGTGAGGATGTCATCATGGATGCCGTCCACAAAAAACTGGTCTTCCTCACGTGCGCTGCGGTTCTCAAAAGGCAGCACGGCAATGGACTTATCCGTCGCAAGAACAGCTTCTTTTACCACGTCAGTATCGCTTTGCGATGCGGTCTGAACCGGAATCGCATCCTGCACGGGACCTGTGATGAATTTGTCCCAGGCGAAATACCCCAGCGCGATAATCAGCACCGTGATAATGAGGTAGTCCAACTTCCTGCCGGTAACGTGGGTAACAGACTGGCTGCGATCGATGTCTTTTTCTTTCTTGATACCTTCGGGCGTGAGTTCATACGCCCAGGCAAAGAATAAGGCCATCGGGAAGCCCAGTATCAGGAAAAATGCCAGCAGGCTGTTGACCCACTCGGGCAGGTGCAGTGCCGGTCCCATAACCTCGCCAGCCTGCATAATCAGCCAGCCGACGATGATGTAGGCAGCAGCTACCTTGAACACGTTGCGGCGTTTGAGTTCTTTGAATACGGACAAGGTCGGGCTTCTTTATTAGCCGATGTTATCGGCAAGCGTAATGGATGGCCGTAAAAAAGCCAAACAGAATGCAAGATTGGTGGATTCCTAACGCACCCTCTTGGCCGGCTGCCGACATTAGGAATGAGCCGAATTTGTGCCAAACCAATTGCTATTAACATGCATTTATTGGCTCATTGCTTAAGGGCAAACACGATAAGAACTATCTTGTTGAAGATGCTTTTTTCTCGTTACTCTTGTCCGTCTTTCTCATTTCTTGTATAGGTCAAAATACAAACTAACTGCAGTCTCCGGGCTACGTAAGTCACGCCCCCGCAATTCATCAACATCACTGTTTTGATATGTCACGCGACGGGCATCAAAGCCACATTCGGCGGCCAATTTCGTGAATGTTTCAGCATCGTAAAGGAATGTGTGTCCGGCAAAGCGCATGCCTGTATTGAATATCTCGCCTGCAGTGCCGGTTTGCAGCGGCACTCTGACATGCTCGGTCCACAAATATTTCAACTGCTCAGGTTCATGTAAATAAAGATGGGCCAGCCGTTCAAGGTCAGGAGTAAGTATGCGAATGACGCCATCAGGCTTAAGAATCCGGTGACATTCATGCAAAAACAATCTGGCTTGATCCAATTCAAGCTGATCGATAAAATCTTCGGTATGCATCAGGTCCGCAACACCACTTTGAAATGGCAGACTTTGTGCGAGGTTGGCACAGACCTCAGGCAGGCTTTCCAGATCGAGGTCAACATTGACCCAACCATCGAACTTCCAGTGGCCCGAACCCAGGTTAATTTTTATTGAAGGTATCACTTTGCCCGCTCTTTTCGCTTTCCACTAATCAGCACCCAGTCTTCAAGGTTTCTCTGTTCGATATCATCAAGCCACCCGGCATATTCTCTGACGAGTTCTTCGGCCTGATCTTTTAAAATCCCGCTTAGCGCAATCAGGCCGCCCGGCTTCAAAGCTGAACATAGAACCGGTGCCAACTTTAGCAGTGTTCCTGCAAGGATATTGGCCGCAATAACATCGAAAGTGGTGGTTTCCTGCCGATCTGGGCCGGCAGTAATTACTCTGGATTCAACCCCGTTCCGGGCGGCATTATCATTGGTAGCAATCAATGCTTGCGGGTCATTGTCGATACACACAACTTTTGAGGCACCTTTCAAGGCTGCAGCGATGCCCAGAATTCCCGACCCGCAGCCATAATCCATAAATGATCTGGCTTGCAGATTTTGTTCGTCAATCCACTCCAGACACAAACGAGTTGTGGGATGAGTTCCGCTACCAAATGCCAGCCCAGGATCGAGTTTAATAATTGTTGCCTGAGGATCAGGAGCTTGTTGCCCGCCTGGCACAATCCAAAGGTCCCGGCCGAATTTCATCGGCTTGAACTCCGCAAGCCAGGCCCTGGCCCAGTCGCGATC
>JBLHGQ010000120.1:0-8665 GCA_047614505.1 Rhodothermales bacterium
CCGAGCGCCGGAATGAGCAGAAACGAGGTGAGCAATGTGCCGATTATCGCCCCCATGGTGTTAGCGGCATACATCCGGCCTCCACCGGCACCGATACCATCTGCCGCGAGCCTGAGCGAACGCACCATTGCTGGCAGCGTGCCGCCCATCAGGAACGGCCCCACACCGACCATCAGAAAAACCAGCCCCCAGGCAAGAACAGCACTGCTTTGTTCCAGGCGTGCAAACAGCCCTGCCGAATGAGCCAGGGCAAAGGTCATCAGGATACCGGCCAGGGCCACGCCGATCTCCAGTCCTGCGTAGATCCGCAAGGGCCTTCGAGCCCGGTCAGCGAGACGCCCCAGGGCCAGGCCGCCCAGTGCCAGTCCAGCGAAAAAAGCACTGACGCCGGTAGTGACTGCGTAAACATCCACGCCAACGATGAGTGTCAGCTGCTTGATCCAGAGTACCTGGTAGATTAATGCGGCTGTGCCGGAGATGATGAGCAGCAAGGCACGCCACATAAGGCGCCCGGACTCGTGTTTTTTGGGTTCAGCGGACCGTTGCCGATGCACAGATGGTGCGCCGGCTGGCGGTTGTATTCTCGCGCGCTTTTTTTTCGACATGAAAGCTATAAAAAAAGGCCGCACCCGGTTGTAATGGGTGCGGCCCTGTATTGGCTCAATGTTTGAGAATGAAGCGTCAGTTGCTGCCTGCGGTAGGAGCAGTAAGCATCTTCATCACCTCGTCAAGACTGAAAGTACCGACTTTCTGACTCGGCGGGAATTCCTTGAAAGTCGCCAGGAACTGTCCGACGTATTGCTGTGCGGGTACCAGCAAGAATACGCGATCAAATCTCCAGTGGTCATAATCCATGGCGACGTGGTCGGCCTCCTCGAACGGATCGGTGCGGAGGTTGAAGAGCTTGGGCAGGCGTAGCTCCACGAATGGTTCAGCCCAGACGGCGAAACCATGCTCACGCTGCTCCTGGAACACCATTTTCCACTGGTTGAAGCGCAAGGCGACCAAGGCTCCGTCATCGTTGAAATAGAAGAACTCTTTGCGGGGTGAGGGTTCCTTTCCGGCAAAGGAGTCGGTTGCATCATAACCATCGAGGTGCACCTTAAACGTCTTTTTACCGACCTTCATGCCTTTCAAAAGTTGCTCTTTGACATCCGGAACGCCCGCGGCAGCCATAATCGTTGGCAGCATGTCCATGTGCGAATAAATATCGTTGCTGATGGTGCCCGGCTCAATTGTGCCCGGCCACCTGATCAGGGTGGGCACGCGGTAACCGCCTTCCCAGTTTTCGTTCTTCTCGCCCCGGAATGGCGACGTACCGCCATCGGGCCAGGTGAATTTTTCAGCGCCGTTGTCACTGGAGTACATCACGATTGTGTTGTCTGTCAGTCCCAGTTCGTCGAGCTTATCGAGTATCTGGCCAATGTGACCGTCATGCTCCACCATGCCATCCGGATAGGTACCCAGCCCGGTCTTGCCGATGCTTTCGTCCTTCAGATGCGTCCATACATGCATGCGTGTGGAGTTCCACCACAGGAAGAACGGCTTGTCTGACTTGGCTGCTTTTTCCAGGTACTCAAGAGATGCCTGTGTAACTTCGTCGTCGATCGTCTTCATGCGCTCGATATTGAGCGGGCCGGTAGATTCAATGCGCTGGGTGCCGTCTTCGTTGGCCCAGGTATGGAGCACGCCGCGCGTGCCGAATTTTTTCTGCAAGGCCGGATCCTTGAAGTAATCGGGATTTTCCGGTTCCTGTTCAGCGTTGAGGTGATAAAGTGAGCCGAAGAACTCATCAAAACCATGTGCTGTTGGTAAAGTCTCGTCGGCATCGCCCAGGTGATTTTTACCAAATTGCGCAGTCATGTAACCTTGCGCTTTGAGCAGTTCGGCAATCGTTACATCACGCGCCTGCAGGCCTTCTTTTGCACCCGGAAGACCTACCTTCAGGTTGCCGGTGCGCAAGCCGCTCTGACCTGTCAGAAATGCGGAACGCCCGGCGGTGCAACTCTGCTCGCCATACCAGTCGGTGAACATGGCGCCTTCTTTGGCGATACGGTCAATGTTCGGGGTTTTGTACCCCATCATGCCCTGGTTATACGCACTGACATTAAACCAGCCAATGTCATCTCCCCAGATCACCAGGATGTTGGGTTTTTTGGCAGCCATTGATGACGCAGAAGCCAACAAAAAAACCAATGCAAATAGTACTCTAACAGTATGTTTCATAAATTATTTTCCATAAATATAAAGCGTATTTTCAGCACAGAAACCGCCGAATCAGTCGCGCATTTTGGCAGAAAGCCAACCCATTGGCAAACCAGACCCGTTTAGGCCGCTTTTCCTTACATACTTCTGCAACTGCAGGCCAGTGGTGGACCACAATTAGTCTTCGATCCTTGCGGACAGGAATATCCGTTTGAATTTACGCAACATAGGCGGGCGATGCGGACACCCACCAATTATCTAATTTCGTTTAGAATTACGCCACCTTGCCTGCAAAGGCGAACCAGCGATCATTAAACAACAGGTTTCACCCATGAAAAGTCCACACCACGCTATTCTTCACACATTGCTGTTAACAGGCGGTTTACTACTTTCCGGAGCTTCGTTCGCCGATA
The DNA here is from genome assembly GCA_047614505.1 of Rhodothermales bacterium. Classification (GTDB taxonomy): domain Bacteria; phylum Pseudomonadota; class Gammaproteobacteria; order Xanthomonadales; family SZUA-36; genus JABDJL01. Next base: position 2,619 of record JBLHGQ010000120.1, read on the forward strand.
AAACGGATGTGGTGGTGCTGAACAATGGGGACCAGGTCACCGGCGAGATCAAGAAACTCGAGGCGGGTCTTTTGGAGTTCAAGACCGACACGATGGGTACGGTTTATATCGAATGGCAGTTCATTTCCGAGATCATCAGCAGCAAGGTTCACTCGGTGGAGATGACCAATGGCAACCGCGTGCTGGGTACTTTGCAAAAGCCGGAAGACGCTGAACATATTATCGTCGAAAGCGAACAGGGCCCGATAGATGTACAGCCTGATGAGATTGTTTCAGTCTGGCCCGTGGAGGCTACGTTCATAGACAGAATGGAGTTAGCCGTGAGCCTGGGCCTGGACTACAAGAAAGCTACTGATATCACAGACCTGAATACAGCCATCGATTTTCGAACCCGGACCAATGAACGCCTGACCGAAGCCAGCCTGCGCATGGATATTACCCGGCAGCCCGGGAGCAGCAGGGCGGACGACCAGACCCGACTGGAAGTGGATACATTCCACGAGTATCTGCTGGCTGAGCAGCGCTTCAGAAAATGGTTTGGCAAGCTTGAATCCAATGACGCGACCGGCGTGGATCTGCGTGTTTCCGCCGGCGGCGCATTCGGCAAATATCTCATGAAAACCAACAACAAGTGGTTCACCGTAGGCGCAGGATTGTTGGCAACCGAAGAAACGCCAGCCGGCGGAAATTCTGAAGCCAATATCGAGGCGGTAGGCAGTGTGCGCTATCGCTATTTCAGATTTGCGTCGCCTGAGCGCTCATTCGATACGACTTTTAATATCTATCCCAGCCTGACCGACAAAGGTCGGATCCGTGCCGAATTGCGTACCACGTTCAAACTGGAATTGACGGAGGACCTGTTCTGGTCCATGGAGTTTTTTGCAAACCACGACAACAAGCCGCTTTCAACCTCTGACGTCGAGAAAACCGACTTCGGCATTATTACTTCGGTGGGCTGGTCCTACTGAGACCGCCGGTTTTGGCGGGTTTGCGCGGATGAACTGCCAAAGTTCAGTAAGACCTGGCGACTAAGCGGCACACTTGCTGTAATCCACATCGCGGGACGCACCGGCAGTCAGTGCAACAGCCGATACCTGTGCGCCCATTTCAAAATTACCGCGGGTGAATTCATCCAGCGCGGTCTGGTCTTTGAAAAAGACATACTCGGCATACACCTGGCCGCCAAGCTGAAAACCCACCGTTAACTGGGTCAGGGTTACTTTTCCGAGGTATTGTCCCCCTGGATCATCAAGCCTTTGCCGCGTGCGCCACCGAACCCGATGCCGCCTTTTTTAACACTGGGGAATACCGCATAACCGGCTGCAGACTCAAACCACTTCGCCAGGTCGGGGTCTTTTTCACTGGCGTTCAGAATGGCTTCGGCCACGCCGAGTTCCATTTTATCCTTGCTGTTCGGTTCCCAGCCAAAACTGCTGCCTGCAGCCATCATCAAACATAAGCCAAACAAAGCAACGACTCGTATTTGCATATTTCTCTCCTGACCATGAAGCCGGTTGGTATTCATGATTATGCAAGTTCATGCGCCAGTGGGGTGACCAGAATTGCCGTAGGCGGAACGTTCGTGGCAGTTATGGCTGCATGAGCTATCACACAGGAATCCCGCGGTGTTTATTCGGTTTCTGCCTGAATTCTGCATCATGCGCCTATATTTATGCTCTCGACTAACCCAAAACTATCAGACGTCAATCAAAGACAACCATAGCCGGCAAATTCGGGAATGCGGTACCCGCTCTGGTTTGATTCGTTAAGACAAATAGTCATGAAGAGAACGCTAATCGCCACTGGGCGGGACGGGCATTTTCTTCCTAAAACCATCGATCTTTGCCGGGGGCAACCGGCCGGGCGACTGGGGCATCGAAGTCGGTTACAAGGTGCTCGCATTCTGAGGCGACACGGCACCAGTTAAAGGGCTGGATCTAAATACGGAGCTCAGATCCGACCCCATTACTTTCCCGTTCGGGTATGATTTCCTGAACGGCTGAGTCCACAACCCCTTAACAAATTCTGTGCTAAAATTTATCCTCAGGGGCAGCTACGTGACCAATGTGGCCGTTAAATAATTTACAGAATTGACTTTGTCATATCGGGTGGCAAAGCTAATCTGACAATAAAACGCAAACTTAGCGAAAACTATAAAGGATTAATCCAATGAAAAGAATTGTAGATGTTTTGATTGTATTGCTGATCATCCTCCTGGCCCAACCGGTGGACACATCGGCGAGTGAAAAGGTTACCGTCGATAATTTCGTGCGGGCTGAAACCGACATGACTATGAAGCGTTACGAAACAGCGGGTGGATTCGGCAAAATGTTCCATTTACGTCAGCCGACACAATTAGACAAACAAGATGTTATTCGTATGAATCAAGACACCCTTTATTCTATTGGGATTTTTGATTTAACAACGCCAGTCACTATCACCAAACCAAAAACTGAACGTTGGCAGTCATTGATGCTAGTTAGCCAGGACCATTCTATCCCCGCTGCTATTTATGAACCTGGTTCGTATACTTTTACACAAGAAGAAATTGGTACACGTTATCTAACGGTAGTATTTCGCACCCTTGTTAATGCCAATGATGCAAATGACATCAAACTGGCAAATGCGATTCAGGATCAGATAATCGTTAAACAGGAAAACGCTGGCTCGCTTGACATTCCAGATTGGGATGAGGAGTCACTCACTAAAGTTAGAGATGCCATTAATGTACTTGCAGCGACGTTAAGCGATACTTCAGGAATGCTGGGCGATAAATCAAAACTTAACCCTATCCATCATTTGATGGGTACAGCAATGGGCTGGGGCGGTAATCCTAAAAAAGATGCTATTTATGTCAATGTAGTTCCTGAAAAGAATGATGGCAAAACCAATTATGCCTTGACTGCTAAAGATGTACCCGTGGACGGGTTTGCCTCCATCACGGTTTACAATGCCAAGGGATTCATGGAAAAAAACGAGCTGGGTATTAACTCGCTTAATAACTTAACTGCAAAACCAAATAAAGATGGTGGAGCCACTGTTCACTTCGGCGGTTGTGAGGATGGTCGCATTAACTGTATTCCAATAACAGATGGCTGGAACTACATCGTGCGTATGTATCAACCCAAAGAAGAGGTTATGGATGGCAGCTGGAAATTCCCCGACCCCGAACCGGTAGACTGAGGGAAAGCGGGGACCCCCGCTACTGTGTGACGTCAGCCCATATGGGACAACTTGGCCCCTTCAAGAGACACTTCTGCTGTTTTTAAACTCAAGCAGAGGAGTCTCAAGGGGACAATAGTCCAAATATTCGCGATATGTATTACAATTTATTGCTTCAATCGCTATTGCAAATAGTTATTGAGTGAATGCCAGCCGCCTCTGGTGACAGGCGGCCGTATCACAACAAATCATACTTCCCGGAGTCAATGCCCGTGACCAAACTCAAAATGCGCACGTTCACTTTTTGTGCCTGCCTGTTGTCTTGCATGGCAGTCAGCGCACAGGAGCAGAGCGCCTCCGCCGACAACGGCACTGATCCGACCAAATTCACCACCATTGCCGAAGGCAAGTACGAATACCTGGATTTGAATGGTTCCTTCAGCAGCGCAAATTTGCGACTGAGTTACACCCAGCCGTTTGGTGCAGGCCGGTGGAATATCCGGGCACGCCTGCCGGTGGCTGCGGTCGATGTGCTCGGTGACAGCAGCTACGACATTGGCGATTTTTCCATCGAGCTTGGCCATGTCTTCGGCCTGAACCGCAAAGGCGCCTTCGTCGCTAAAGGTGAGATGCTATTCGACACTGCAGATCGGCCCGAACTGGGCACCGGGCAGAATGTTTTCAAGGGCACCTTGATCTACGCAAAGTTCCTCAAAGATGGCAGTATCTTTGCGCCGGCGATTGTTCAAAGCAACAGTCTGGGGGGAGATAACAGCCGGGCCGATGTCAATTTCACTACCTTCGATTTTTATTATGTACCGAAGTTGAGCAATCCCAAAAACCTGATCACTTATGACCCGGCTTTGAACTTCGATTGGGAAAACAATAAAGAATTCGCAAGCCTGGCCATTACCTTCGGCCGGGTGCTCGGCCCGCAACTTGGCGGGACAGGCATTTTGTTCCTCAAACCATCGATCTTTGCCGGGGGCAACCGGCCGGGCGATTGGGGCATCGAAGTCGGCTACAAGGTGCTCGCATTCTAAGGCGACACGCAACCAGTTAAGGGGCTGGATCTAAATACGGAGCTTAGATCTGACCCCATTACGGTCTGGAATTCAGCCTGGCCGGTTTTTCGATCACTGCGGCCTGTACTTAAGCACTTCCGTGAGCGGCGCACCCACAGAACCGGAAGGCGCTTTGATTCTGAGGTAACTGGCAAGCGTTGGCGCGATATCAATCGTCTGCACAGCGCGATCAATGGTCTTTGGTGACAGACTGGCACCTGCAAACACGATCGGCACGTAACTGTCATAGCTCCAGGGCGAGCCATGCGTTGAAGCTACCGTGAGTCCGTCAAAATCGTTGATGAACCAATTGGGCTCAAAGACAATAAAAATGTCGCCTGAGCGCTTTGGGTTAAAGTTGTTAACCACCGAACGATACAGGTGCGTGTCCGGCAGATTGCCGCGCTGCAATGCAGCGCTGGACACCGCCAGGGAAACCCCGGGGAAATTCGAAAGCTCCTGAACAACCGCTGCTTCCAGCGCCTGCTGGTCAATGCGTTTGTCATTTTTCACATCTGTGGCCAGATAAACGTAGGGGTGTTCGTATTTTTCAATTAACTCGCCGCTGATGCCGAACTCACTTTTGATGCGCTCAATTGCCGCCTGGCTCTCCCAGCTTTTGGGGTCAACATAACCTGCCGGAATGCCCATTGAATTGAGATAACCGGGCGCGTCCGGACCGCCATGGTCTGCAGAAAACACAATCAGGGTATTGGCCAGCCCGACTTCCTTTTCTACGAATGCGAACAACCCGGCCAGCAGGCGATCCAGCCGCAGGATATTGTCCTCGGCTTCCAGGCTCGAGGGGCCAAACACGTGTCCGACGTAGTCAGTGGAGGAAAAACTGATGCTGAGATAATCGGTTACCTCGTCGTTTCCAAGCCCTTCTTCTACCAGCAGGTTTTTGGCAAAGTCCAGGGTGAGTTCGTCACCGGCCGGGCTGAGGGTCAGCAGGGTATTGAAATAACGGCTGCTGCCGTCACCATAGGCATGGGGAAAGACCCGGCCAAAGCCGCCGACATCGGATTCCCATGGGCGGTCGTCCGAATCAGCAAACTGGTAACTGTCCTGCGGGTGCAATAAAGACCAGCTTGTTCCGGCATAATTTTGTGCCGGTTGCCGGCTGTTCCAGCTGGTCACCCAGCCAGGGTAACGGTCCAGGTAATAATTACTGGTGACAAATTCGCCGCTGGCCTTGGAAAACCAGAATGCGGTACCCGAATGCCCGGCCATCGCTACCGCACCACGGTCCTTGACCGACACCCCGAAAGCTTTGGCCTTGCCGCCGGTGCTGCTGCGCAGCTCGTCGGAAAAAGTGCTAACCAGGATCGCCGCGGGGGAGCGTCCTTCACTGCGCGCTGCGCGCTGGGTCGGGTCAATCTCTGTGCCCTGATCAACACCGGCGTCAGCGGTCAGCAAACGATAAGCAGAATCCTCGATGTTATAGGTTGTGTGCCCCGACTCGCGATCAAACCACAGGTTGCCGATCATGCCGTGAATTGATGGGTGGGTGCCGGTCGCCAAAGTCGTATGCCCGACGATGGTTTCATTGTTGGCGTGGGCATGATGCGCATCGGTGTAAACAATGCCTGACTCCCAAAGGTAGCGGAATCCGCCCTCGCCCAGACGCTCGTAATAGCGGGTCGGCAGGTCACCGCGTAATTGATCGACAGTGATTTGCAGAATCAGCTTTGGATGGACGCGCGCGGTGTCGCCACTGTCGCAATAAGCGCTGGCCAGCGGAAGTGCACCGAGGGCAACAATCATCATAGTGGATGCCCATTTACCATAAGCTTTCTTCATATCCCTTTCCTTTCCTTT
>JBLHGQ010000121.1:0-8625 GCA_047614505.1 Rhodothermales bacterium
GATCGCTCCATGGATGAGCGAATCTGCGGGTTGGTGTCCTGTATGTCCTGAAGGTTTTCACTTTCGTCCAGTTGTGCTTCCAATACAGTTTTGAAATCGCTGACCGCAGTCCGTTCACCTGCGAACAACAGGCGATAGCCAACGCGACTGCCCGGTTGGATCAGGCCGGTCGATTCAAGGTCCTGCTGATTGATCAGCAGTGTAGGGGCAAGATCAATGAATCCGAAACCCTGGTCCGGTCTGAAATCCAGCACTTTTCTGATACGCAGTTTCGCATGTCCAACACTCACTTCAGTTCCTGCATCAACACCTAGTCGGGCAAGCAGTCGGCTGGCAGCCCAGGCTTCACCAGGTGCTGGGATGTTATTGGTTTCTGTTCCCGGCTGGAGTAACCGGTCTGCAGTTTTTAGCCGGCCCCGTAAGGGGTAGCCATCTGAAACAGCCCGTACGGCGGCCAGCGTGTTGTCCTCTCCGGCAAAAACCACACTTGGCATGGATGTAATGGTTGCCGATTCAAGGCCAGCTTCCCTAGCCTGGGCCTGATAATCATTTAAAGGGGGACGGGGGGAAGAAAGCCGCAGGTCTGCTGCCAGAGATTCAGCGGCCCTCAATTCAACTGCATGACCGACACGGTTGGTCAGAAAAGCAACTGCTGTCAGCGCTGTGACCGCCACGACCAGCGCCGTGATAAGTACCACCAACTCACCTGACCGCCAGTCTCGGGCCAATAATTTTAGCGATAGTCGAAAGGTGTTCAAAGGACTTCACCATCCTGCGGGCTCTCAACCGATGTTATCCGCCCGTCATCCATGTGAAATATGCGATCACAACGTTGAGCAAGTTTGAGGTCGTGAGTGACCAGTACCAAAGTGGCCCCGGTCTCCTGATTGAGCCGGAAAAGGAGATCAATAATGGTTTTCCCGGTGCGGTGGTCCAGATTGCCGGTGGGCTCGTCTGCAAAAAGTACGTCAGGGGCCACCACAAATGCACGCGCGATCGCGACCCGTTGTTTTTCACCTCCGGAAAGCTGACGGGGATAGTGCGAGGCACGTGATGTGAGGCCAACCTTCTCCAGGGTCTCCATCGCGGTTGCTTTGGGAGATGCATGGCCCGTTAGTTCCAGCGGCAACATGACGTTTTCCAGAGCAGTTAAAGATGGAATCAGATGAAACGACTGGAAAACAAAGCCAACACTCCCAGATCGTAAAGCTGCGCGTCCATCCTCATCCAGTTGTGAAAAGTCCTGCCCATTGAGCATTACCTTTCCTTTTGAAGGAACATCCAGGCCCGCCAACAGTCCTAGAAGTGTAGACTTACCGGCGCCGGAAACACCAACGACTGCAATGCTTTCGCCGCTACTAACGGTTAGATCAACGCTATCGAGTATGGTGAGCAGGCCCTCGGGACTGGTAACCTCTTTGCTTAATTGTATGGCTTGAAGAACAATATCAGGGGTATTAATGCGATCCATAAAATATAGTCTCTTGTTTTTACTGGGTAATTTTCTCTTTTGCCCTTGGGCCTGGAGCGTTGAATCTCCAGTAATTTTGGTTGTAGGTGACAGTATCAGTGCCGGATTTGGTATGGAACTGAGCCAATCATGGCCGAGATTGCTGCAAAAACGCCTCGATGACAACGGCCAAGAGTACCGGGTGGTCAATTCCAGCATTAGTGGCGATACAACGCAAGGTGGTGCTACGCGCTTGCCAAGGCTATTGACGAAGTATCAACCGGAATTGGTGATCATTGAATTGGGGGGTAATGACGGGTTACGTGGTATTGGAGTGCCTGTCACAAAGCAGAACCTGTCAGACATGATTGAGAAAAGTCAGGCTGCTGGTGCCAAAATTATTTTGACTGGAATCAGGTTGCCGCCTAACTACGGCGCGACTTATACCGGGAACTTCTATGCCATGTATGGCGAACTGGAAGCCCAGTTTGACTTGATGCTTGTGCCCTTTTTTATGGAAGGTGTCGCATTTAAACCGGAGCTAATGCAAGGTGATGGGATACACCCTAATGCCGATGGTCAGCCCGTTTTACTGGATACAATCTGGCCCTTGCTGGAGCCAGTTCTGGAATAACTATGTAGCTCTCAGGCTATCGCTTTTCCCACTGATCCCGGTATGGCCAAAGTACTTATTCATTGCAGATCACTGACAACATGAATGGACAGGGTTGCGTTGCCTTTTTACCATTTGCTCGCGTTTCGCTTAAGGCATTTATTCCTGGTTCATACGAGTACAAATTACTATTCCCATCGTGCGCGATAACCCCGGGCATCGATGTGCACAAAGGGTCCGTGTGCGGAAGTTGCAGGGTATATGCCAATTCCCCCAGCTGGCCAGTTGCTGCCACCCCGGGTGGCAAGTGATTCGGCCAACTTGGCAAGTTCGCGGGCGTCTTTTTTGTTTATTTGACCATCTTCATTTAAGTCATCCATTACACCATCACGGTCGTTGTCGATCCAGATATCGGCTGCCCCTCCGTAGAGGTGCCGGGACGCTGTAGTGTGATTGCCGATGGACGCATTGTACCAAGGCGTTCGAAACCCGCTCATCACAAAAAATGTGTCAGCAGTCCAGCCTTTGGCATTGGCTGCTTCCAGCAAAGCTTCGAGTTTTATCAGCAATTCAGTACGAACCAGGATGAAGCTTGGGTCATGACCTGGCTGCTGCTTGCTTATAAACTGACCTAGCGTGAAATGGGGAGAAATTTGAAGATTTGCAGGCCCGTGAGTGAGGTTAATGAATCCTTGTGGTGCAGCATAAGAATTTAGTCCACGGAACAAAGTAGTCGCATAGCGACCAATTCGATAGCCAAAAAGATTCTCCGCAACTTTATTTTGAAATGGTGTGAGGATGAAAACATTAAGAACGATAGTTTCCCCATTTCGACTAAATTTCAATTCGGACCGACCTGGTAGCAAAGGAGGTGTCCAGATCCAATTATTTCCTGAGCGAAGCAATTCACCATCACTCGACACAGCATCTGCCACCGTATTGATGTGAATACTGGTGCCGGCCATAACGGTGGTTGTTAGAATTGTCAGGTTACTTTCAATATTTTGAAATTTGATGGTAAACCCGGTTCGATGGGAGTTGGCCAAAACAGACATCGAGCTTATGCTCAGAACCCACGCGAGCACTACAATGGTGACGACACGTTTCATAAGGAAATCAATGCTCCTTCAGGCAAATTAGTGGGGTGAAGAACGCAAGCCGGCCAGCACAGCATCGTCTCTCTGGTAAATGTCATCAAGAAAGCGCACACCACCGCGTTCTTCACTAACCACTGTGAAATATAAGACATGAACCGGAATCCTGGATGTCAGGTTTACTCGTGTCTCCAGACCGCTCGTTACCGCTTCGTCAATTTTCATTCTGGTCCAGTTCGGGTTATCGGAAAGCAACCAGGCGGCGATGTCCAGAGGGTCCTGAGTTCGGATACAGCCCGAAGAAAACGCCCTTTGGCGCTGGGCAAACAGGCCTCTGGTTGGGGTGTCGTGGATGTAGACATTGTGAGAATTGGGAAATATGATCTTTACTTGGCCAAGCGCATTCTGATCTCCTGGAGACTGGCGTAACTGATAGGGAAAACTACCGGAGCGAACTTCATTCCAGTCGATTGTTTCAGGGTTCACGACAATTCCATTGCGATCCTTTACCTGAAATCCCAGGTCAGTTACTAAGGCGGGGTTCTGTCTAAACAATGGCAGTTTGTCGTTTCTTGCTATTGAAGCTGGAACCTCCCACCAGGGATTGAATATGATGTATTCAATCTGGTCAGAAAAAACCGGCGTCCTCCTGTAGTTCTTTCCGACAATCGCTAAATGAGATTGTTGCATCACGCCATCGTTCCAGGCGGTTACATCGAAAGCAGCGATATTGACGCGAACGTGACGACTGCCAAGATCATCAGGTAGCCAGCGCCATCGCTCCATGTTGACCCGAAGCTGGTTGAGTTTGTCCTGCTCGCTTCTGTTTAGTGCTGCAAGTGTCGCCGCTCCAACGATACCGTCATCATCCAGATTCATCATTTCCTGAAACAATTTCACGGCTTCGACGGTATCGGAATCCATGATTTTCGTTATCAGGTCTTGATCAAGAACAGTGAGTTGTACCAGACGGGATTGTAGCGCCGATACGCGATCACCGGTCATTCCTTGCCGTAGGGCAGCGCCCGCGGAAATCGTAACAATAGGAATAGAATTTTGGGCTTTGAGTTGCGCGTATTCGGCGACCATTAACGCATACCCATGCTGTTTTGGTGCGAATTGATTGAGACTGTCAGCGATGGTGCCATTTGCCAGGGCAGCGCGTAGGAAATCAGCCAGATTGGCTTCACGTCTGGCAGCCGTCCAATCGGGTTCAACACTAATCGGGTCAAGTTTTCCGTAAAGCATGTGCGCCGCTGCAGCGAACCAGGCATCAGTTGCGAGCCGGTCCCGCTTGACAGTATCGCGGGCGAATTCCTGTAATAATTCTAGATGATAGTGAATTGGATTTAATCCATGATCTTCGAGGCTTTGAATTGCAGATATCAAGTCGGTGGAGTTTGAATTGTTTTCCCAAACCAGCTTCTCACTTGATTCATCGTAGAATTTATCCAGGGCAACTGGAGAAAGCGTGATCTGGTCATTGTAAGTTTTATCTTGCTGAAACTGGGAGAAGGCCATTGGCACATTTGCCGCAACCAGGAAAAGAAATGAAAAGTAGATGTGACTTCCAGGAAAGTGAGATTTTGACATTTTCACGGGTAGTTTCCTGAACCAGCAAAACCGCAAACCTGTCAGAAAAGCTTACTTCGAAACTGAAATGAAAAATACAGGTTGTGATTATGCAACGGCAAAAATTAAGTACTGATGAAGAGCCAGTGTACTTCCGCTCGAAGGTCAAAGACCCAGAGTCTCGACGTTAGTCGCTTTACCAAAAGATAGCCAGCAGTAACTCACGGCAAATCGCGAGCCCCTGAGCATTGCTTTGCTACAATTGGTCTTACTGGCGGTTACCACCGTACCTGACAACTCCAATAAAAGGCCCAGCGTGTTTTGACTCCGGATTAAATTATCCTGTTTACTTTACTTTTCATGAACCTGATCCAACCATGCGCTGAATACTTGCGCCCAGTAGTCAAAATCGGCGGCAATAGCCTGCCAGTCCACTCGTCCAAAACCTCCGACGGATTTCTGTTTTCCCTGGTCTGCGGCACGCGCCAGTTTTTCACCGGACACTGAGTCAAACAACCACCCGATCATGGTGATGTGGCCGGGTTGGACTTTGAATTCATAGCGGGACAAATCCGCAGGAATTTTGGCATCGTCCGGGACCGCTCTTAAATCCACAAACTCCACGTGAATACGGAGTGTATTTTTACCGGCCTTCGTTACGACGGGATATCGGTCGGCGAGCGCATTTGCGACGCTTTCACGAAACATGCCCTGTGCTCTGGCAAGGTTGGCTTGTACGAGGGCTGCGTTTTCTTGACTGGGTTCATACTCACTCGGATACCAAACGCTCAACTGATCAACCATCACTGAGTTGTATTTGCTGAAATCGGCGCCTTGCTTAACGAAGACCCTGTCCAGGGTGGTGTCATACTGGTATCGGTAAACTTCAACAGTCGAACGGCAATTTAATAAAGCAAACGCGATTAACAGGAGAACCAGGGTAGTGCGGGAGAGACTTTTCATACCAAATTCCAGTACCTAGGTTTAATGCAATTTATATCCGCTGTGCCAAAATGGCATCAGAGTCCACATACGATAACAATAACAAATTCTGCAGATCAGGGATTGCAGGTATCAATCATAATCAGAAGCGCATATTTTTTACACACTGATCAATTTGACTGGTCGGAATTACACAGATACACACCAAATTCCTGTCGACCGTCGGTTACCTCTGATTCTGCAACCACGGTGTTACCGCCCATCACTGCAGCTTCATTACGCGCAAGTGTGGCGAGTTCTTTTGCCACTTTTGTTGATTTACGATCAAATCCGGCAATCCTGTCCTTCAGGCTGACATTCACTTTGCCTTTTCGCTCGCAATCGGTAGTGACTTCAGCTGTTTTCACAAGTACAGATTCAGCTTCCGGTGTAGCCTTTACCCATGAACAAGCGTTCATCAGCAGGCAAATTGTGCTTGTCGTGATGATCATAGGAATTTTAGTCATGCTTTGCTTCTCAAAATCAGTTGAGGCCGCCTCGAACGACCGGATGTTAGTGGATCACTATTAACCCAAGTATACGAGATAATAGTGAACCATCATCGTAAGCTGCCGACAATTGCAAGGCTTTTTCCGAATAAAACTGAATCCGTCCCATCTTTGCAGCTTGCCTTAGTTTTCATTTGCTCCCTGGATTCGCAGGCGCGCTCGAATCGAGTCAAGTTCCTCCAGCAGTTGAATTGCGAGAGCGATCCCTGGCAGGTTAATTTCGAGATCATTTTGCAAGCGCCTGGCAACGACAACCCGCGAAATACTGCTACCTGAAAATTGCCACTGTGATCGCTTGTCGCCGGCTGGCTCAAGTATGCCTTCCTCGACCAGTTCGACAACCCACTCAATGCGTACGGAACAGGTGCTACAGACTTCTTTTAGTGAGTAATGTGCCTGGTCATCAAGCAGTGTCCCGCTAAGCGTTGATTTTGACATGTTCATCTATACCTCCAGCGATGCGCGCGGGTTGTACTCCATTTCCTGCTGCATCTTCTTGTAAAATTCTTTCGATTGATCGCTGTTTGCTGGCGGCAGTGTGATCTCGACCGTGACAAATAAATCGCCAACGGGCTTTCCCGGGATACCGCGCCCTTTCAGTCGAAGTTTCTTGCCATTTTTGCTGTCCGGCGGCAACTTCAGATCTACGGACCCGACAGGTGTAGGCACCTTAATTGTTGCACCGAGCGCAGCTTCCCAGGGTTTCACGGGCAACTTCAGGTAAATATCCCTGCCGTCGTGCGTGTACAGCCTGTGTGGTTGAAAATCGATTTCAAGATACAGGTCGCCTGAGCCGCCATCACCAATTCCGGGTGCGCCCTGGCCCTGCAGACGGATACGTTGCCCTTGTATGACCCCTTTGGGAATTTTGATATTCAATGTGCGGCTTTTATTGACCACGTGACCGCTTTCGTCGATCCCGGTGGTCTGTAGCGTGATCGCCCGAGTCGCCCCTGAGTAAGCGTCTTCGATGTCGACCAGTACCCTGGCATGATGATCTTCGCCGCGGACCTTAAAACCGCCTCTCGACCTCGTGCCGGGCCTCTCACGCGTGCGCTGGCCAAACAAAGATTCAAAGAAATCGCTGTATGAAGCGGCATCGGCTGGATCGATTCCGCTGCCGCTGAATTCGTAGCCTGCATCCCAGTCCGGCGGAGGCCTGAACTCCTGCCCGGATTGCCAGTTAGCACCCAGCTCATCATAGGCAGCGCGCTTTTTAGCATCTTTCAATACAGCATAGGCTTCGCCGAGTTCTTTGAAGCGCGCTTCGGAGTCGGCTGCCTTGTTGATGTCCGGATGATACTTGCGTGCCAGTTTCCGGTAAGCCTGCTTAATCTCATCCTGGTTTGCGTCCCGCTTGACGCCCATCACCTTGTAATAGTCCTTGAAGTCCACAAAGTACCTCGTTTGCTGTTGATTCGAATCGTAAAACTATCGCCCCTCAACCAGTTTAATGTGTCGGTTAATCCGGGTAAGCCCGTCCTGACCCCACTATTTACTTCTTTGAGCGACAGGCGTCTCGTGCTTAACCAGTCTTTTGATCATCATGATCCACGGTGGACTAAGCAGTAGTGAAATAGAAATAACTGCAATGGTCAGTCGAAAGCCAAAGTGTGAAATGATTCCCGCCTGAATGCCGACCGCGACGAGCATGAAACTGAACTCCCCTATCTGGGATAACAATGCGCCACCATACAGGCTGTCCCGCCAGCTATCTCCCAAAATGTGCAAAATTATGGCATTGATAAACGTGTTGGTGATAATCACCAAAAAAACCAGCGAAGCGACCTGCACCCAGTTGTTCTGTATAAATTGCAAGTCGACCAACATACCGATGGAAACGAAAAAGAGTGCCACAAAAAGGATGCGGAATGATTCCAGACTGTGATGCACCCATTCAGTTTCTTTTGCAGCGCCCACCACCATGCCACCAACAAAGGCACCAAGTGCTGTAGATAATCCAAACAGGCCCGTAAGTAAGGCCAAACCGAGACAGATGCACATGGCGGCAAAAAACTGAAGTTCGTGATCAAAATTAAGCAGTTTGCCCAGCGGCAGATGAATGGTTTTTCTGATTGCGATATAAGCAATCAGTGCCATTATAATAATACCGCCAACAAGCTGTAACCAGATACTGCCAGCCTCACCTTGAGAACTGCCGAACATTGACAGCACTATCAGCATTGGGATCACTGCCAGATCCTGCGCAAGCAGTATCGCAAGTACATTTTGGCCGATTTTCGAATCAAACTCTTGCCAGTCTTGAAGGAGCTTTAACACCACCGCGGTGCTGCTCAAACTGATCACAAAGCCGATCAATACAATTCGCGAAAGCGGCCAATCTAATAATGTGCCAAACAGCCAAATACAGCCAAGGCTTATCATAATCTGCAAAAACGTGCCTAT
>JBLHGQ010000122.1:0-8610 GCA_047614505.1 Rhodothermales bacterium
TGGCTCGCTTCGCGGCGTTGATAGGAGATGACCTCGTCATTCCGGGTTCGAAGTGCTGCGCAAATCGCGCTTCCCAAAAAGCCCCCTCCACCTGTCACCAATACCCTCATTTCAATTTTCCTGCTGCCCAGATACCCAGCTTTTCGCGGCCAATTTTCGCATTGTGACGGATATCAACCGGAAAACCAGGGTGAAACAGGATGGTTTGAATCGAGTCAAAACGGCTGTGGCCTCTGGCCATTTGTAGCAAGTCTGTTCGAATTCTTTCACGTCGATGCTTGCCGGTTTTTGAGGACAACTCCACACACAGTACCGGCTTGACTCCTTCTGTTCGCACCAGAGCAGTTCTGAAAACTTCGGGGTGCGCATTAAACACCGCCTCTACCTGGTCAGGAAACAGGGTTTGGTCAGAGACCTCAATTCTTTGTGATTTTCTACCGCAATACCAAAGCCTGCCCGATTCATCCAGGTAGCCGGCATCCCCCATGCGGTGCCAGATATTTCCCTTTTCGTCGGTTATTTTTGCGAGACGGGTTTGTTCTTCCCGTTTCCAGTAGGCATCTGTAACTGTCGGGCCATTCACAATTACTTCGCCTATTACACCGGCAGGCAGAAGCAACTGCTCATCTAAGTGGTCGACGGGATCATCCCTGATTGTCATAATTTTGAGATCATTAGGCTCAACCGCTTTGCCCACACAAATTCCTTCACCGTTCAATGTGCGCCACAAAACCTGCTCATTAATCTCAAGGCTGGAAATGCTCGCTACAGGTAGACATTCGGTTGCCCCATAAGGGGTGAATATATGCGCCTCACTTTGCAGGGCGCTTTTCATTTTTCGAATTGCATCCACCGGAACTGCAGCTCCAGCAGAAATGAACCTTTTGATTTTTGGAAGCTTAATGCCTCTGGACGATACGTAGTCGCCAAGTACCCGAAGCAGGGCAGGTGAGCCAAATACATTTGTGACGCCAAAACGCTCAATTGATTGAACTAACAATTTTGGATTGGCTTTAGCCGGGCGCGTTGGGTTCATCCATGGAATTACCGTAGTCATGCCCAGCGCCGGATCAAACAATGCAAATGGCGGAAAAGTCGGCAGGTCAACCTCGCCGGACCCAATCCCAAATGCAGATTTAAGCATTTGCACCTGGGAGGTGAAATGCCGATGCCGGTAAACCACGCCCTTGGGAATTCCGGTGCTACCTGAGGTGAACAAAATGGCGGCCATTTCTCCGGGACGGGTTTTTTCCATTGCCGCACCCGCGCTTCGCCCACCTAGACCGGCCAGTTGTTTTGTGGTGATTCCTTTCCATCCCAGTTTTGGGCCGGCGGTGACATACTTTTTGATTGATTCTGGCGCCCAGGAAAGTACAGCACGTGCAGCTTGAGCCCGCGTTATGCCAATAAATGCTTCCGGGGCGGCTTCGTCCAGACAGTGCTTAAGTGGTTTTAACCCAATGCCAGGGTCAATCAAAACGGGCACGACTCCCGCCTTGAACATGGCGAAGAACATGGCAAAAAAATCCAGCCCTGGCGGCATCATCAACGCTGCGCGCGTTCCTCTGTTAATGCCGTACTCATGCAAGCCGCGCGCATAAGTGTTGCTCAGTTCATCGAGATCCCTGTAACTGCAAGCCGAATACTGAATCTGGCCTTTCTTGGCACCAATCCTTTTGATACCAGTTGGAAAATGAATTGCTGTTGCTGTCCCGCGCTGGCTTGCCTGCTCAGCAAGACCACCGGCTACATTGCAAAATTCGGGCCCGTTCCATTCCATGCTCAAGCAACTTTGCTTTCACATTGATCCAGAAACCCGGATATTTTGCTGATCAAATTCTCGCCTGCATCTTCAAGGATGTAATGACCACAATCAGGGTAGAGATGGACTTTTGATTCTGGCAGATGGTGCTGCCACTTTTTCAGGAAAGTTTTATCGAAAACAAAGTCGAGTTCGCCCCAGGCGATAAGGCCCGGTTTGGTGGCGAAGCGATGCAAGCCGGATTCAGTTTCTACCAATATTTCATATCCTGTGTCGGATGCTTTGAGTGGTATGTCCTGCACAAATTTATGAGTTGCGATCCGGTTGGCCCATGAATTGTAAGGACCAGTGTAGACTTTGCGAATCTCATCCCCAACCGGTTTTTTAAAGCCAACCTTTGATGCCAGTCCTGAAAAAGCGTTCAAGCCTCTGACCAAAAATGTACCCACAGGGGTTTTTCCGGCGACCCACAATGGAAAGGGGAAACGTTTGTCTTCGGGCATTGGAAAGGCGGCAGTATTGAGCACGACAGTGCTGGAAATATCGGCGTTGTACCTTGTAGCCCATCCGAAGCCAATCATGCCACCCCAATCGTGAACAACAAGGTGTATGTCTTGGGTCAGCCCCAGATGTTGACGGAGAGTTTCAATATCCTCGATTCTTCGATTGAGCTGATATGAATAAACCTCGTCATCCGGTTTTTCTGAGAGCCCACAACCAATATGGTCCGGAACAATGCACCTGAAACGGTCACGGAGGGCTACTACGAGGTTTCGGTAATAAAATGACCAGCTTGGATTGCCGTGAAGCATAAGGACAACTGGCGCTTCGCGCGGGCCTTCATCCAGGTAGTGCATCTTGCAGTCTGTAAGTTGAAGCCAGTTCGACTCGAAAGGGTAGAGTTCAGTTGGGGGTGAATAGACGGTCACATCTACCGTCCCTTATTACCAGATCACTTCAGCCATCGAGCAATTAAGGCCCGATCCTATGCCCAGTAAGGCAACCCTGTCACCAACCTTTATTTTGCCCAACTCAACTGCCTTAGCCAAAACAATTGGCACTGAGGCCGGGCCGATATTGCCCATCTCCGGATAAATAGCGTGCACCTTGGTCGGATCCAGACCCAAAAGCTTAACCAGAGAGTCAGTATGTACTTTGCTGACCTGGTGAATTACGAACTGGTCAAGCTCTGAAGCTACCCAACCCAGTGTCGCGTAAGCTGCGTGGAATGTTTTGCCAGCCAGCTTCAGACCTTCGGTTAAAAGTGTACGTGTATCGGTGACCATTTGATGCATGTGACCGGTGCACAACTTATTGTGCTCGGTTGCTGAGCGGGTCACACTGCCTAAGTACCGGTGACCTTGCGGTGCAAGTTCGCTACGTGCCATTACCATGGCAGCTGCGCCCGAGCCCAGGGTCAGGGAAGCAAATTCAGCGCGGAACTGTTTCTTGTTCATGCTTGGATCAAGCATGCGCTCAATCGTTGCATCGGTAATTGGCCGGCTGCACTCTCCATCGACAATAAGCGCATAGTCGATATCTTCCCGCTCAATCATTCTTGCTGCGATATCCATACCATTGAGAAATGCCAAACAAGCATTGCCTACATCAAAGTTAACGCAATCGTCTGCAAGCCCAAGATTGCCATGCACGATACAAGCCGTAGACGGCTCGAGAAAATCACGAGACACCGAAGTATTAATGATAATGCCAATTTTGCTACGATCGATTCCCGATTCTGTAATGGCCTTTTCTGCTGCCATTGTCGCTCCATCAGAAGGCTGAGTATCCTTATCCCAGTTCCTGCGTGCGTTGATCCCGGAAAGACTCTCCAGCAAGTTAGATTTTATTCCCAGGCGTTTCAAGGCTGGACGCAGCCGTTCAGAAATTTCCAGCGAAGTCAGGCGAATTGGGGGATCAATCGCTGCCAGCGATTGAATCACTACATTTTGAAATTGCATATTTACCTTGCCAATGCCGGGGACGCATACACTAATCGCGATTGGAGCAGTGTTCAAGCGTTCATATTACCTCAAATTCTTTTGTTTGTGAGTGGTTCATCCTGCGCTGCCAATGCATTAGACTGAGTGGAGTTGGTCGGCGCAGTGGTTCTAGTGAATTTACGCGAATCTCATGTGTGGTATACAATTGAAATAATAGAGAAAAGATGGGGAACAAGGACAAATTCAGTGCAATACACCTGCCTTTGGGCAAGCTCAAGTTGCCGCCTGCCGGTCAGGTCCAATTGTGGTTTCTTGATTTGCGAAATTTGGGCAGCCCTCTAATTGCATCCAACACGACTGATAAAGAGCAAGTTTTAAGTCCACGCCATGAGCGCACCATCCGGCGTTTTTATCTTCGTTTATTACTCGGTGCCTATCTCGGTGTGAGTGGGAAGGATGTCAAAATTTCACGCATGGTGAAAGGTAAACCTGTACTTGATCCCAAGGTTCACCAACATCAATTTGATTTCAGTTCAGCAGGCAGCAATGGTTGTTGCCTAATCGGCATAAGCACGGCTGGACAGATTGGTGTGGATCTCGAAATGTCAGGCCGGCAGGCTAAAAATCCTGCTTCACTGGTCAAGCGTTACTTCAGCGTTGAGGAACAAGAGCGATTTGCAGCATTGGAAAAGGATTTGTTCAACGATGCGTTTCTGCATACCTGGACCTGTAAAGAAGCGGTAGTCAAAGCAGCGGGGCACGGGATAGCCAATCAACTTTGCCGCTTTACGGTATGTATTGACCCTTCCCGGGAAGCGCAAATGCTGGAAATGGACGGTGACGAAGCTTCCGAGTGGAAGTTATCAATGGTTAGTCCTGCGCAAGGTTTTGTGTCATGTATTGCACTTCGACATAAAAGCCTTCAGTTTGAAGGTTTTAATTTGCATCCCCAAAATAGCGGCTGAGGTCCAATAATCCCTGGCGCCTAAGTATTGGTATCGCCACCCATGCCATCAGAATGAATCCTGCCAATACTCCAAATTCCGGTGCAATTCTTGAACTTAGCCATGCAAATGCCATCAGGATTACACCTGAACCACCAAGCATCTTGGCAAGCCGGCCTTCGTTTTCTACAGCCAGGGCTAGAAATATAAAACCCAATCCCCAATACACCGCAGAAGCGTGATCCACGAAGCCAGAACTGATAGCCCAAACTGTTAGTACACCAACCACGATCGCTGGCAAGAGTGCTGCTAAAACGCGAAGTACAAATTGCGGCGCCAGAATGCTTTTAAACCGGATTGCTGGTTTGTGTGCGGACTCGCTCAGTTGAGCTGTGTCCCATTGTATTGCCTGTGTTTTCATTCTGAGTTTCCTATAGATACCTACATGTAAGTAAGCAATTTAGATAATTTTTTTTAAACGTTTATTCCAATATCAATGCGGATCTGTTTAATCACATCATTGAGTGTTACATCTCCCTGAATGCGAGCCATTTGACGGGCACCTTGTAGTGTTGCCAGTATTCCAATTGCTTTTTGAGTCGGATCACCTTCAAATTTGAACTCATCCTGCTTTTTGCCCAGTTCCAGAACCCTTGTAAGCCACTTGACCGAGTCAGACATGAACTTCTCAGTTGCTTCTTTAACCTCATCCGGTAAATCGTCAAAATCCACAGCCAGAGCCCCAAACGGGCATATACAGCGCCCCATGCAGTACTGGCTCTCAGTAAACATGAACAGTCCTTCCATCTGCGGTGTTGCAGGTCCGCCATAGGCCATAAAGGCTGAAGTCTGATTGCGCAAAGTTTGTTGGTACTCATCAACCAGAGCCATAGCCAGGTCGGCCTTGGCAGGGAAGTGATAGTGGATCGCCGCATTTTTCACACCCAGATGTGTAGAGATATCGCGGTAACTGAATCCGTTGAAGCCACGTTGCGTTAACAACTCGGCTGCTTTGTCCATGATCTGATCGCGTGTGTCGCTGATCCGTCCCATTTGAATACTCCAACTTACTTACAGGTAAGTATACTCAAATTTCGAATAAATGCAAATCAAAAACAGTACATTTCTCGAAGACCGTGAAGAGCAGGTTGCTTTAAGGGGGATTTTTCAGGGCTCTGCTAAAAAGCCAAGCACCAAGCACCAACAAGATCAGGCCGGCAGCGGACATATCAAAAACATACCACGGTCCGGTTTCCATCACTGTAAGTAAAGAACCTGAGATAACAAATGCCGAGGCGGCCAAAGTCTGCATCGTTTTGCGGTGCGCGGTTGTGTGTTCGGCTCGAAGCGCTGCAAGGTCATCTGAAGTGATTCGTGTTCCGATCTCACCACTGGAGGCTTTGGTAAGATATTCATGAATCAAACCGGGTATTTCCGGTGCCTGCGCCAGCCAAACGGGTATGCGGTCCTTGATCGTCTTAACAACGTTTTCAATACTGTTTTTCTCTCGCAAAATTGCTTCCAACTCGGGTTTTGCAACCGCCCAGATATCCAGTTCGGGATGCAGTTCACGACCCAAACCTTCGATATTGAGCAGGGTTTTTTGCAACATGATCAATTGTGGTTGCACGGTTAAATGGAACCGATGGGCCACTTTAAATAACTTGAATAGCAGTTCTCCAAACGAGATTTCGTTCAGCGGCCTGCTGAACATTGACTCGCCCACGGTTCGAACTGCCGCTTCGAGTTCATCAATACGGGTGTTTGCCGGCAACCAGCCCGCCTGAATATGTAATTCGCCAACGCGCCGGTAATCCTGATTGAATAATGCGATGAAGTTTTCGGAAATGTAGTACAGATCTTTAGGCGTCAGGCTGGCAACAATGCCAAAGTCCATGGCAATAAAAGTTGGATTGTCCGGATCGCTGGCGTCCACCAGAATATTTCCGGGATGCATGTCGGCGTGAAACAGGTTGTCCCTGAACACCTGTGTATAAAACACCCGTACTCCACGATGGGCGAGTTCAATCAGGTTGACACCCTTTTCCTTGAGTAACTCAATATTGCCTACGGGTAAGCCGGAAACCCGCTCCATCACCAGTACGTTTTGTTTGCACCATGGCCAGTAGATTTCAGGAATATAAAGGTCTTTGGAGTCTTTGAAGTTTCTTCGCAGCAAAGATGCATTGGCCGCTTCGCGTTGCATGTCCAACTCATCAAAAACAACACTCTCAAATTCCTGAACAATTCCCACTGGCCTTACATTGGCGCCAATTTCCCAGTAGCGCTCGGCCAACCCGGCAATAGCCAGCAGCAGGTCAATGTCACGGCGTAACTGTTTTTCAATGCCCGGTCGCACGACTTTTGCTACAGCCTTGCGGCCGTCGATTAAAGTTACTGCATGTACCTGAGCAATGGAGGCCGAGGCCAATGGTTCTACATCAAACTCGGAAAACAACTCGCCGACTGGTTTCCCGAGGGCTTTCTCAACAATATCGCGTGCCTCCTCACCTGGAAAAGAGGGGACCCGATCTTGAAGCTGTGACAACTCATCGGCAATATCTTTGGGTAACAGATCACGGCGTGTTGAAATAATCTGCCCAAACTTAACGAAAACGGGACCGAGATCTTGCAAAGCCATTCTGAGTCTTGCTCCGCGAGGAAGACCTTTTAGCTCGCTTTTATTGGGCAAAAGCTCGCGCAACAAGCGCATAGGCCGGAACAGATGGGTTGCGATCAAGAGGTCATCAAGGCCGTGACGCGCCAGAATTGAACTAACTCGAATTAAGCGAACAAATTGCCGCATTGCGTGAATCAAGTTTCTTTGCGCCCCAGATTTTTGATGCGTGCTTCCAAACGGTCAATCGCATCTGACAGGCCGTCAACTTCGAAATTGAATTCTTTCAGCTCTTCAGGGCGTACCAGCACATCTGATTCATCCCTGAAATATGCACCGGCCATATCAAGGGATTGCCCGGCAGCCTTTTTCAATGCTTCGGCACCCTGTTTCAGGCCGGATGAGAACTGATAGCCTGCTACGTCACCAAAAATATCGGTCAAAGGCTTTTCCCAGTCGGCATTCATCTGGCTAAAGATTCTTTCGATGTCGCGTGCAAGGTTGGCATCACCGGAAATTTGAACACTGGAACCTGGCAGGCCCCAATTACTGCTATCTCCTGGTGCAGCCATGGCAAACAGGGCCATCGGTGTGCCACTGATAGTTGTGTCTGACACGGAATCAGATATCAGATTGACCAGCACGTGGCCCGAATCAAAACTGAGGAAAAGTGTGATTTCAAGACCTACCAGATCGACTTGCAACACTTTGCCCTGTAGCTTCAGAACGCGTTTTGCTGATTCCGGGTCCAGCGCCAGTACACGGTTCACACCCAACTCAATAAAGTCGGCCATCATTTGCGGCAGTGGTGTGCGATATTCAGGCACGCTGTCCCCGATGAATAGCGACGATTCCGCCGGAAAGGTTCTCATAAGTGACATCAGAAAAACCGGCATCGCGCATCATTTGCGCCAGTTCCGATTGGCCGGGATGCTTACGAATGCTCTCGGCAAGGTACTGGTAACTGTCGGAGTCTTTAGCGATCAATTTACCCAGCAAGGGAAGTATGCCAAAGGAATATCCATCATAAATTTTTTTCAGCGGTTCAGGCCGTACCTTTGAAAACTCAAGGATGTGTAGCTTGCCTCCCGGTTTCAAAACCCGAAGTGCCTGACGCATGGCTTTGTCTTTGTCGGTCACATTTCTTAGGCCAAAAGCGATGGTCACTGCATTGAAAGAGCGGTCAGGGAATGGCAGTGTTTCAGCATTGACCAGCGCATATGAAACATTACCGACAATGCCTTTGTCTTCCAACCTTGCGCGCCCGACCTCGAGCATGGCCTGATTGATGTCACTCAGAATCACACGGCCATTTTTCCCTACCAGAGGGCTCATTAATGCTGC
>JBLHGQ010000123.1:0-8450 GCA_047614505.1 Rhodothermales bacterium
GACACCCAGGCGCTTGCAGGCAAAAATGACTGAAGAAATGTTGGCACCGCCGCTGTCAATAATGGCCAGGGTCATATCGTGTCCGGCTCTACAGCACGCCCTTGGTGCTGGGCAATTCGCTGCCTTGTCTGGCCAACGCTGGTTTCAATGCCCGGCCTGATCCTTTGAATAGTGCTTCGACCATGTGATGCGTGTTCTCACCTGTGACTTTGAGGTGCAGCGCAGCTCCCAAAGCCTGGCTTAAAGAGGCAAAGAAGTGACGCACCATTTCGGTGGACATTCCACCGACAAAGTCCCTTGGGAAATCTGCATCAAATACAATCGCGGGCCGCCCTGAAAGATCAATCGCCACCTCTGCCAATGACTCATCCATTGGCAGGGTGAATCCATATCGGCCAATTCCCCTGCGATCTCCCAACGCTTCATTTAGTGCCTGACCGAGCGCAAGCGCACAGTCTTCCACCGTATGGTGCTCATCAATTTCAAGGTCACCCTGGCAACTTAATGACAGGTTGAAACCACCGTGAGATGCCAACTGGTCGAGCATGTGATCAAAAAAACCAATGCCGGTTTCAATTGTGTTCTTTCCGCCCCGGTCCAGATCAAGCAGTACATTAATACGTGTTTCATTGGTTGATCTTTCGACCTTGCCAATCCTTGGCCGTGTCACAAGCGCATGCGCAATTTCCGCCCAACTCTTACCATCCGGGCCGCATCGAAAGGCACCTATTCCCATATTGTCGGCCAGGTCCAGGTCGGTTTGGCGATCACCGATAACCCAACTGTCTTCCAGATCCAACTCTCCTGATTTTAAATAATCCAAAACCATCCCAATTCCGGGCTTTCGGTCGGGTGATCCGTCCGCTTCAAAATGAGGATCAATGTGTTCGGCGACAAAGGAGATGCCTTGTGAGGCGAACACCGAAAGCATTTTTGCATGAGGGATATCGAAATCTTCCTGTGGGTAGGATTCGCTGCCCATGCCATCCTGGTTGCTGACAATTACAAATTCGTATCCTGCATCTTTCAAACGGAGTAAGGCAGGAATAATTCCAGCTAGAAGTTCCAATTTTTCCAGCGAATCAATTTGTTTGTCTTCAGGCTCCTCAATGAGTGTGCCATCCCGGTCAATAAACAGAATGCGGCGTTTGTTTGTATTCATGTCCGCTCTCCATAAGCTACAAGTGCGGTTTTCAGTTTGGTCATGTCATCTTCACATCCTATGCTGATGCGAACGCAACGCTCGAGCATTGCCTGTTGACTAAAATCCCGAATCCTGACGCCCTGTTCAGCACAAAAATCGGTTAATGTTTCAGCGTTATCTACCCGCAGCAATACAAAGTTGGCCTCGCCAGGCCAAATCGTTTCCACCCAATCACAATTTTTCAGAAAGTTCAGCAAATCGGACTTTGCCTTTGAAACCTCAAGCAGCATGCGCTTCTGCGTCTCCAGAACCTGCGGTGATGTAACTTCCATAGCTGCTTCAATCGCAGGCGCACAGAGCGGGTAGGGAGCCATGACCCTTTGCAACAGGCCAATAATTTCCGGGTTTGCCAACACACTACCGCAGCGCAGGCCTGCCGCGCCCCAGGCTTTGGATAAGGTGCGCAGAACGACTAGATTAAGCCAGACATCCAGTAACTTTGTGGCGGAATCAGCATCGCAAAACTCAATATATGCCTCATCCAGCACCACTAATGCATGCCTGCCGCAGGCAGTAAGAATTTTCTCAAGGTTTTCAAAGCTAATCAAATCCCCGGTGGGGTTGTTTGGGGTGGTTAGAAATACCAGGCGTACGTCCGGGCGCTCAGTAATGGTTTGGCACAGCGATTCAATATCAATTTGCCATTCCTGATCAACAGTGCGTGGTACATCAACGATTGCTGCACCTTGAATGGTGGCGGCGATGCTGTACATGCCAAAACACGGCGGGCATACGACGATGGCGTCTTTTCCTGGTCGGCAAAATACGCGTGTAAGCAAATCGATGCCCTCGTCGCTACCTCTGGTGATAAGCAGTTGTGTCTCATCAACCTTATAAAGCGCTGCCAGACGGCTTCGCAAATCAGCAGGTTGAGGCACGGGATAGCGATTTAGGTCTTCGTAACCCGATTTCTGGAGCAACGCATAAGGTGCCTCATTAGCATTGAGTAAAATGCCATCGGCACCAGCGCTGCCCCGCGCGGATTGATAGGCCTTCATTGACAGAATTTCGGGCCGTACCAGGGATTCAATGGGGCTCATGGTGCCTCCATACTTTGTAGCCGGTATTCAACTGCCATCCGGTGTGCTTCAAGGCCTTCAGCTTGCGCCAGTCGCGCGGCGTCCGGGCCTGCAATTTTCAGCCCCTGAGAATCGGCACTCTGTAAAGTCATGCGACGCATAAAATCGACCACAGACAAGCCGCTATAAGCTCTTGCATAACCATAGGTTGGCAGGACGTGGTTTGTTCCGGAACAATAGTCACCCAGAGATTCCGGTGTCCAGGCACCCAGAAAAACTGAGCCTGCATTAATGACTTTATCTGCCAGTGTTTCGGCACCAATGCAGTTGATAATCAGGTGCTCAGGTGCGTAGCCATTACTTATTTCAATGGCCTCGATAAGTTGAGTTACCTTGATCAATCTCAAAGACCGAAGTGATTTGGACAGGATCTCTGCCCTGGGCAATTGCGCAGCCATTTCGTGAATTTTGCTCTGTACTTCACTTAGAACTTCATTGCTGTCGCTAATCAAAATGGCTTGCGAATCCGGGCCGTGCTCGGCCTGGGAAAGCAGATCCCAACATAGCGCTACCGGATCTGCGCTCTGGTCAGCGATGAGCATCACTTCTGACGGGCCGGCAGGCAAGTCCTGTGCAGCACCTTGCGGAGTTGATGCAACCTGCCGCTTGGCTTCTGTAACCCAGGCATTTCCCGGGCCGTAAATCTTCGCGCACTTGGGTATGCTTTTTGTGCCGAAAGCCATAGCCGCAATTGCTTGTGCACCGCCGACCATAAATATGTTCTTGATGTTGCAGCGTGCTGCCGCTGCCAGCACTGCAGCATCAATTTTGCCCTCGCGAGATGGGGGTGTGCACAGCACCAACTCATGACAACCCGCCAGGCCGGCAGGAATACCCAACATCAAAACGGTCGATATTAGCGGCGCGGTACCCCCGGGAATATAAAGTCCTACTGGTGAAATGGGTATATAGCGTGATTCACAAACCAGTCCGGGTGCGGTTTCAATTCGAACGGACTGCGGCATGCCTGCCTGGTGAAATTTCTTGATTCGACCTATCGCCGAATCCATGGCATCCAATAAGCCGGATTCACACGCAGATGCAGCATTGCCTATGAGTTCGCCGCTCAGACGCAGTTCATTAATTTCTATACCATCGAATTGTTTCGAATAGTCGCGGAGCGCATCATCGCCTCGAAGGCGCACGTCCCGGATAATGTCCTTTACTGTTTGCTCAATTTCGCTGGAATCAGATGAGGGGCGGCACAAAGTCGCGGCCCTGTCTTTTGCATCCATGGATGACCAATCAAGAATACTCATGGTCAGGCTAGCATTTTCTCAACAGGTAAAACCAGGATTGCAGATGCCCCGGCAGCTTTTAGCGCTTCGAGATGTTCCCAGAACAGCGTTTCCCGGCAAACAGCGTGAAGAGCGACCCGCTCGGGAGTGCCTTCCAGATCCATTACACTGGGTCGCTCTGCACCCGGTAACAGCCTGGTGATTTCTTCGATCGCCGAACGCGGTGCGTTTAACATGACGTATTTGCTTTCCGCGGCCTGTAGAACGCCATCGAGTCTCGCCAATAGTCTTTCCAGTAGTTGCGATTTTTCGGGCGTCAAATCCAGCACCGGGCTGTACAGAGCAGCAGTGCTTTCAAACATGGTTTCGAGCTCAATAAGGTGATTGGCTCTCAGCGTGGTGCCGGTGGACACCAGGTCAGAGATGGCGTCTGCAGTTCCAAGTCCCGGAGCAATTTCCACTGACCCGGAAAGCTCAACAATTGACACCTTTACACCTCTTTGTGCCAACAAGGAGCGGGTCAATGCTGGATAGGAGGTAGCAATTCGACAGCCGTCCAGGTCTTTTGCAGATTTCGCAGTTGAATCTTCCGGCACAGCCAGCGATAAACGGCAGCCTCCAAAGGAAAGCTTGCGAAGCTTGTTCAAGCCCTGGCCCGAGTTACGGCTTAGCATCACTTCTTCAGCAATGTTTTCCCCAACGATGCCAAGCTCGCATACTCCATCGAGTAGCATGCGTGGAATGTCATCATCGCGGACCAATAGGAGGTCCACCGGAAAATCCTTGCCATACCAATATAGCTTGTCTTTGCTCCTGGCAAAACGAAGACCGCAGTTTTGCAGCAGACTTTGGGATTGCTCAGACAGGCGCCCCGATTTTTGAATTGCCACTCTGATTCTAGGCATCTTGTTCCTCCTCAAGGCGTTTCAGTGCGATCTGATAACCGCCCTCGCCCATGTCTTTAAACCGTGCCACTCTGCCAATGGTGGTGACACTAACACCGGTTCTTTTCGCAATTTCCCTGTAGCTCAGACCTTGACGAAGCAGCAGTGCAACCTGCCATCGGCCGAACATGGCCTCAAGCTCCGAAGGGGTACACAGGTCAGCCATAAACTTGCGAACCTCCTTTCTGTTTTCCAGCTTAAGGATGGCATCAAGCATTGAGTTTGCGGCTTTGTCCAGTTCGGATTGTTGTTTGTTATCGTGACGTTTCATCTTGCACCAATGTATTAATGTATTAATACATTGATATTAGTCGTTACGAATGACACTGGCAACACTTTTCTTTGTTAACGAGAATGCTCCGCACAAAGCCTGGGTTTGGAAATTAGTAAATTTCCAGCTTATGAAGGAGCCTCGAAATAAATTGGAGGCCCTTAAACCATTTGGCTGTGAGCAGCATCAAATGTCTTAGCAAGCAAAAAACGAGTTTTAAGGAGAGAGAAAATGTTGTTCAGATCAGTCTTCCTGGCGATCACTTTGATGGCCACAAATATTGTATTCGCCGATGTCACAGAAGAACTAACTTTTGAATACAGTCTTGATTCTGGTGGCAGAATCAGTGTTGACAATATCAATGGCAATATTACTGTCATTGGCGGTTCAGGAAATAGCGTCGAAATAGTAGCCACGAAAAAGGGCGATAACCAGGATGTCCTCGACAAGATTAACATTGCCATCGACGCATCTACTGACGCAATCAGGATTGAAACCGAATATCCAGACAAAAATGGAAAAGGTTGGTTCTCATGGGGCGACGGTAACAGGGGTAGTGTGAACTATGTGATTTCAGTACCATCAAACGCAAACCTGGAATCGATTGAATTAATCAATGGAAATATCGAGATAAACGGCGTTGATGGAGTTGTCAAAGCGGAAACGGTAAATGGATCCATCAAGGCTGGTGGTCTTTCGGGCAATACACGAATTGAAACGGTAAATGGCTCAGTTACAGCAACATTTGCTTCTTTGTCCGGTCAGCAAAAGGCGATTTGCGAATCTGTTAATGGCCGTTTGACCATCAACTTGCCTTCCGACTCCAATACCAGTGTCTCAGCAGAGACAATCAATGGTGGAATTGATGGTAGTGATTTTGGCCTGAAAACCAACAAAGGCTTTATTGGTCGCGATCTTGAAGGTCAAATTGGTAATGGCAGCGCACGACTGGCATTGAGCACCGTAAATGGAGCAATCAAGATCAAAAGCAATTGAATTCTTAACAAGTTCTCTCTCTGAAGTTACAATCCCGGCGCTGAAAAGCGTCGGTTTTTTTGTGTCAGTTAATAAGTAATCTGTATGGCATTGACCTGAAACCCTTGGAAATTATCAGTTGTTGGTATATTATAGCTTAAATATATAACAGATATATCACAGTGATTAAAAGGAAATATTTATGAGTTCAATCGATTGGCGAGGGGTATTTCCTGCCTTAACGACCAAGTTCAAAGCAGATTACAGCCTGGATTTTGATGCAATGGCTGAGCATTTGGAGTTCCAGTTGGGCGCTGGAATTCATGGAATCATTATTTTGGGATCTTTAGGGGAGAATTCGACCCTGAGTATGGATGAAAAGGTCGAAATGGTACGCTTTTTCAGTGCTCAAATAGGAAAGCGCGTGCCACTGGTGGCCTGCATCGCAGAATCAGGTACTCGCGAGGCGTTGGAAATACTAGATCGCGCAACCGAGGCAGGTGCTGATGGGTTCATGTTGTTACCACCCATGCGTTACGGCAGTGATTCACGAGAAACTCTCGAGTATTTCCGTGCGGTCGGCAATGCTTCATCCCGCCCGATCATGCTCTACAACAATCCGCTTGCTTATGGCACAGATATCACTCCTATGGAGTTTGCCAGCCTGGCCGATGTCAGCGTATTTGAAGCCATCAAGGAATCAGCAGCGGACACACGACGGTTTCCGGAAATCAGGTATCACGCAGGTGATCGCTATGCGCTGTTTTGTGGTGTCGATGACGTTGCGCTTGAGTGTTTCGCCATGGGTGCTGTGGGCTGGGTGTCGGGACTGGTGGTTGCTTTTCCCCATGAAACGGTGAAATTGTACGAATTAATGATGGCTGGGAAATGGCAGGAAGCGCGTAAACTTTATGAATGGTATTTGCCCTTGTTACACTTGGATGTTGGAGGTAAATTCGTGCAGCAGATCAAACTGGTGGAAGAATTGCATGGTGTTGGCTCAGCCAGAGTTCGGGCTCCAAGACTTGAACTGGTAGGCGACGAGGCCGCCCATGTAAAAGCAGTCTACCAACAGGCTATCGAAACCCGCCCAATGCTGTGATTCCTGCCTCCATACCAACAAACGACATTGAGCGAGCCCCGGTCAGGAGTCTGGCGGAGCGTGCCTACCTCGACCTGGAAGAGATGCTTGTTACGTTGCAACTCAAGCCTGGCCAGCTGTTGCAGGAAAAGGACCTTGCCCATGCTGTAGGTATCGGGCGTACACCTGTGAGGGAGGCTGTGCAGAAACTTGCCGGTTGCGGCTTATTAATAGTCCTGCCACGTAAAGGCCTGATGGTGGCACCAGTTTTACGTTCAGAGTTATCAAAAATAATTGAGGCCAGGCGTGTGCTTGAACGTTTGCTGGTGGTGAAGGCATCTGAACGTGCCGATTCGGACCAGCGCGGGGCGCTTGAGTCACTGGCCACGCATATTGAGCAATCAAGCGAAGATCTCTCCTCGTTCTTACGCCTGGATCGGCGGCTGGATGAGTTGCTCGAACAGGCTTGCGGAAATCAATACCTGGTTCAGGCTCTGTCTCCAATGCACGCACACTGCAGGCGTCTCTGGTACCTCAACCGCCAAAGATTGGACCTGTCTGAATCTGCCTCATTGCACGCCGGACTTGCAAGATCAGTTGCTCATTCAGATGGGTCTGGCGCAATCAGGTCATTGAATGGGATCATATCGGCTCTGGAAGATCAGGTTGGAAGCTTAGATGCCATCAGTTGAGTCCCGAAGTAACATTAAGCATGTAGCCATTATTGGCGCCGGGATTGTAGGTTCAAGCTGTGCCTGGCACCTTAGAAAAAATGGCTATGAAGTCAGTCTGATTGATCCTGTATTGCCGGGACAATCAACCAGCTATGGCAATGCGGGTTGCCTGTCCACCTCGAATGTCACGCCGTTCTCCTACCCCGGTGTTATTCGAGACATTCCCGCCTGGTTGTTTGACCCCTTAGGGCCCTTGAGTATTCGATGGCCTGACTTTCCCGGCTTGATTCCCTGGTTTTGGCGGTTCTGGCGGTCCAGTGCCTTACCTGCGTACGAACACATTTCAAGGGCTCAAACCAAGTTGATGAATCAAACTGCAGCGGATTTTGATGAAATTCTGGCAGCAGTAAACATTGAGCATCTGCGCAAGTCCAACGGAGCGATCTCAATCTATGACAACCGTGCCGGGTTCGAAAAAGACCTCTGGCAGTATGAGTTCAAGGAATCACTTGGGTTTGAGTGGCAGTACCTTGGGCCCGCGGAACTCAAAATTATGGTTCCTCAAATACGCCTGGAAGGCGGCGTTGCTATCTATCACGCTGACTGGCAGCACCTGATTGATCCAGGTGCGGTGTCGGCAAAAATTGCTGAGAACGTTTTTGCCAATGGTGGAACATGGCTGCAAGACAGGGTTAAGAAAGTAGAAAGCTCAGAAACCGGTGTCAGTCTTGCAACAGAATCCGGGCGGAACATTAACGCCGACGCACTTGTAGTGGCGGCCGGTGCCTGGTCGAATTCGATTGCAGGTCAGCTGGATTACAAAGTGCCAATGACGGCCAAGCGAGGCTACCACTCAATGCTTGCCAATTCGGGTATTGAGATGGGTTATCCGGTGACTTCGATGTCGCGTTCATTTGTAATGACACCGATGCAAGCGGGCCTGCGCCTGGCAGGAACTGCCGAGTTTGCAGCCCTGGATGCAGA
>JBLHGQ010000124.1:0-8407 GCA_047614505.1 Rhodothermales bacterium
CCAATCAAAGGAAGCAGGTGCGGGGGCATAGTGGCGGCCTGCGGGAGCAGGCTAATGGCCAAAGTGCCTATCACCCAAAGCATTCCCAGTTGACTATTGGTTTTCATATGCCGTACAAGGCCAGAAGTTCCAGACACCGGTCCCGGTGCTCTGTATTTTGACCGGCACTTACGGTTGCTCCTGGTATATCCAGGCTGTAGGGGATTTGCCTATGGTCAGCTAACAGGACCCATGCAGTTAAAATGGAAAGACGATCTTCGATGTTTGTGCCAGGTAGAGCATTCCATGAGATATGGCAGGCATTATCAATGGGAATTTCCATTTCACGTGTGAATAAAGAATCGTGCCTGGCGCTAGTCCGCCAGGCGATGCGACGTGGGGAGTCTCCCTGCCTGTATTGTCGCAGACCATGGACCTGTTCACCTTCACCCTGACGCGCCTTTGAAGCAGGGCCGTCACCGGTTTTGGGTAAGGGCGGTGGCTTTTTCGCCGGCATGGGATACACCAGACATCGGGACACCGGAAACAGCCATGTCCATGCTCTGAACATGCCCAGTGGATAGCGGGTCTCGAGTCTAAAAGCCTGGATCTGGCTCCAGCCACGATGCTCGGTTGTCTGTTTAATAATAAGTTTTGTCGTCGACTGCCTGGCTATATCGATACAGTCCTGAGTGGCATGAATTCCACCCTGAATAGTCAGGCGTGGCCGGTCTTCCGGATTTTTTACATACACATGAAAATGTGCATGTTCACCGCAAAATACCGGGGATGCACTAACGTCTTCAACACTAAGCCCGACCAGATTACGATAAGCGAGAACGGTGGTTAACTGGGCAACTGCGGCCAGAATGAATACCAGCAACAGGGCCATATTGTTACTAAAATTAAGACCACCAAGCGCCATGAGTATCAGCATTATTCCAAAACCGAACCCAAATGCAGTGGGGACTACAAAAATGTGACGATATTCCAGTTCGAAAGGCAAAGGAACATTACCGCGCCTTTTGCGAACCCGCTGGAGGATCAGTTGCCGGATCTTTTCCTTTGGAAATATCCTTTCGCCGAATGCGGTTAGCGCGGACATGAGTAGAAAATAGACTCCCGGTACTTAAGGAATAGCGACTTGTTGAAGCAAGATGCTGATTTGCTCTTCAACAGACACCTCCATTCCATGTGGTACTGTCATACGATGTCTTGCAAGGGCTGAGAAAATCGCCTTGATATCGTCAGAAGTAACGAAATCGCGACCACCAATAAACGCCAATGCTCTCCCGCATTGCAACAGGGCAATACCGGCTCGCGGTGACAGACCGGTT
The DNA here is from genome assembly GCA_047614505.1 of Rhodothermales bacterium. Taxonomy (GTDB): domain Bacteria; phylum Pseudomonadota; class Gammaproteobacteria; order Xanthomonadales; family SZUA-36; genus JABDJL01. The sequence continues at coordinate 1,317 of JBLHGQ010000124.1, forward strand.
TCAAACCAGCGACTGTTACGTGTTTCTGCCATTAATGCCTGTACGTAATCGAGTAGTGATTCGCTGACGTGAATTCGCTGGCACTTTTCCTGTAACTCCAGAATGTCCACTGGCGACAATACCGCCTTGGTTGACTTCAAAACCAAGGCACGATCTTCGGCAAGCAGCAATTCACGTTCAATGTGGGGATCAGGAAAACCTAATGAAATACTTAGCAAAAAACGATCTAATTGCGAATCTGGCAGGGGGAAAGTGCCAACCAGGTCAAGTGGGTTCTGGGTCGCAATAACAAAAAACGGTTCAGAAAGTATATGAGTTTTACTTTCGATAGTTACCTGACCCTCTGCCATTGCTTCAAGTAATGCGCTTTGAGTCTTTGGAGTTGCACGGTTTACCTCGTCTGCCAGAATCAGTTCGGAAAATATCGGGCCCGGGTGAAATTCAAAAGTTTCCAGATCACGCCGATAGATTGAAACACCAAGTATGTCGGCTGGAAGCAGATCGCTGGTAAATTGAATACGTTGGTATTGTGCGCCCAGCACGGTAGCAAGGGCATGTGCCAGCGTTGTCTTACCAACACCAGGAAGGTCTTCAATTAACAGATGACCTTTTGCAAGCAGGCAGGCAAAGGAAAGTTCAACTTGTCTGTTTTTACCAAGCAGAATGCTATTAACAATTCGTATGGCGTCATGCAAACGCTTATTGAGCAATGAATCGTTTGATGTTTCTGAAACGGTCATTCCAGTCATAGCCTAATACTCCATTAGAGCGTTCACCCTGGACGCGCAAATAAAATCATTTTCAGATAAGCCACCAATAGCGTGTGTCGTGAACTGTACCTCACAGTAATGGTAGCCAACTGAAAAATCCGGGTGATGCCCCTGCTGATTGGCAATCCATGCCAGGGCATTTACAAAAGACATGGTACGGAAGAATCCTTTGAATTTAAATGATCTTTTAATACTTTTGCCATCTTCACTCGGTTGCCAGCCTGGCACCTGTTCAAGGAACAGGGTAATACGTGAGACTGACAAGGGACTGACGCCGCCCTCGCAGGGTTTGCAATGCTGTTCACGCAGCCTTTTCAAATCTAAGGAACCTCTGTTCTATTCATGAACTTGTATATTGCATCCAGAATAGATAAATAGATCCCAGCTCCCTGGTTTGTATTGTATGTCCGATCTTCAGGTCGCTTAATCCATTCCGTGATTGTGGATTAGTATACCATTCATGAACAAATTCATGAGCATGAAAGATAATTGAAAGGGAACTCCACAAATAGCATGCATAAGGGTCATTGTGCGCTGGTCCTGCCCGGTGGCGGGGCCAGGGCTGCCTATCAGATTGGCGTGTTGAAGGCGATTGTTGAGTTTGTACCGACTCAACATTCCCCGTTTCCGATTATTTGTGGAACTTCCGCGGGTGCAATTAATGCTGCCGTCCTTGCCAGTCACGCGCATGAATTTCCTCATGGTGTGGCACGTTTGGAACAATTTTGGGCGAGTATGTCCTGTGCCCGGGTTTATCGAACCGATGGCTGGTCTGTATTTAAGTCTGGTATTCACTGGATTGCTACGCTCATGAGCGGTGGTTTGTTGAAGTTACAACCACGGTCGCTATTGGACACAGAACCATTGAGGGAGTTTTTGCAGTCCACCTTGCAGATGGATGGTATTGCAACGGCAATAGAAGAACAGGCACTGCGTGGTATTGCTGTGACTGCGTCGGCCTATAACAGGGCCTCCGCAGTGAGTTTTTATCAGGCGCTCGATGAGATTAAGCCCTGGTTCAGGACAAGGAGGTTGGGCCAAAGAGCAGACATCACGGTTTCCCATCTACTTGCTTCTGCAGCACTGCCGTTCCTGTTTCCTGCCGTACGAATTCATAACGAGTATTTTGGTGATGGTGGTATGCGCATGGCAGCCCCCTTGAGCCCGGCGATTCACCTTGGCGCGGATCGAATTCTGATTATCGGGACCCGCGACGAAAAGCCGGACCCGGAACCTGTGTCACCCAGCGAATATCCTTCGACAGGCGAAATTGGAGGATATTTGCTGGATACCATTTTTATGGACACTTTAAATTCAGATATGGCCAGACTGAATCGCATTAATTCGACTTTAGATTTGATGACGGAAGAACAGCGCGAGTTGTCTGAACTGAAATACATTCAGCCTTTGCTCATCAGGCCAAGTCGGGACCTACGGCAAATAACCATGGAATGTGTTGAAGATATACCCCGTTCAGTGCGCATGCTACTCAGAACAATGGGCGCCTGGGGCAGGGACTGGCGTATAGCAAGTTATCTTCTGTTTGAAGCAAATTATTGCCAACGATTAATTGCTCTGGGCTATGAAGACGGCATGCGAGAGAAGCAAAGCATTCTGCAGTTTATTTGTCAGGATTAAGCAACTACCGTCAAACTAGCCGATTTCTTCGCCTTCTATGTCGCTTCTCGGAAAATCATCTACTGCTATGACACGTGACGAAGCTTCCTGAGCAAGCCGAACACGCGTAGCTTGTTCCTCGGTGATAACACCACTCTCAACGGACCGTCGCACCAAATCAACATAATTGTCGATACTAACGGCTTCCTTGAGTGCGGTACGAATGGCCTGTTCAGCTTTGGCGGAATCAAGCACCAGGTGAAACGCTGTGTTTACTCTTCCCGATGCATCATTTTCATGGGAAATGTAGACTCCATCAGTCAGTCTGTCTCGCGCCGGATTTTCACTCATCAACAACCTGGCAATGTTTTTGCTGGTGCGATCCGGTGCCTTCTTGTAATTCCGCCCTAGCGGAAATGTGATCATGCGAAGCACACCGCCAAGCAAAGGTATCGGAAAATTTTCAAGCACGCCGTTCAAGCTGGCCTGGATTGTGAACAGGCTGTCATCCATGGCCCATTGCAGCAGGGGAAGATCTTCTTCAGGTCTGCCATCATCCTCAAATTGTTTGAGCATAGCGCTGCCCATATACAGATGAATCAGGGCATCTGCGAGGCGACCGGACAGCATTTCCCTGAACTTGAATTTACCACCAAGCGTAACGAGTACTGAATCTGCAATTAGTGCAAAAGCAGCGCTCATACGTGTCAATTGCCGGAAATAATGGGCAGTCGGTCCTCGAACCGGACTGCTGGTAGCCAAACTACCTGAAATTGCCAGCATGAAAGCCCGCACGCCATTACTGATGGTGTAGCCAATATGTGAAAATAATGCTTTGTCGAAATCTCTGCGACCATGCCCGTTTCTACTGGTTGCTGCAGTCATTTCCTTTAGCAGCCATGGGTGCGATCTGATGGCACCTTGCCCGAAAATGATCAGGGACCGTGTCAGGATATTGGCACCTTCAACGGTAATTGAAACCGGTAAGGATTCGTAGCAGTGGGACAGGTAATTATTAGGGCCTTTGATAATGCCCTTGCCCCCATGCACATCCATTGCGTCATTGATAGTCTGGCGATTTCCTTCCGTAAGCTGATATTTGACAATCGCTGACAGCACTGCAGGCTTTTCGCCCATATCAAGAGCGGCAAGTGTCAGTCTGCGGGCAGCATCCATCCGGTAAGTTCGCCCTCCGATTCTTGCCAGCGGTTCTTCAACGCCCTCAAAATAACCAATTGGCAAGCCAAACTGCTTGCGAATTCGTGCGTAAGCCCCGGTTAACAGAACCGCCATCTTTCCACCTGCGGTACCCAGAGCAGGAAGCGAAATTGCTCTGCCTGCCGCAAGACTCTGCATTAACATTTTCCAACCTTCGCCTATCCGGTCCTGCCCTCCGATAATCCAGTCCATAGGGATGAAAACTTCATCACCGCTGGTTGGGCCGTTCATAAATGCTGCACCAACAGGCAAATGGCGGTTGCCAATGTTGACACCCGGAGTATCAGCAGGAATAAGCGCGCAACTGATGCCCAACTCCTTTTCATCACCAATTAGTCCATCAGGATCGAACACTTTGAACGCAAGGCCAAGCACGGTGGCAACCGGCGCCAGTGTTATATAGCGCTTGTTCCAACTAACTCGTAATCCCAACACTTTCTCGCCCTGATACTCACCTCGACAAACAATCCCTTTGTCGGGCATGCCTGCAGCATCCGAACCGGCACCTGGAGAGGTGAGGGCAAAGCAAGGAATTTCGTCACCACTGGCCAGACGTGGCAGGTAATAGTTTTTTTGCTCTTCAGTACCATAATGTAGAAGTAATTCTGCCGGCCCCAGCGAATTTGGGACCATCACGGTGACAGCGGCAGTGATATTTCGACTTGCCAGCTTAAGTACAACAGCGGAATTTGCAGTTGCTGAAAACTCCAGTCCTCCAAATTTAGACGGGATAATCATGCTAAAAAACCGCTCTTTCTTTAAGTAATCCCAAATATGATCCGGAAGACGGTGATGCTGCTCACAAATTTCCCAGTCATTAAGCATTCGGCACAATTCTTCTACGGGACCATCAAGAAAAGCCTGCTCACGTTCACTTAAAACGGCTTTCGGTGTTTTTAGAAGTTTGCGCCAGCGTGGCCGGCCACTGAAAAGTTCTCCATCCCACCAGACGGTTCCGGCATCCAGCGCCTCTTGCTCCGTATCTGACACAGAGGGAAGCACCTTGCGGAAGATGCTGAACACCCTGTCACTGATCAAAAGTCTTCTTAGCGGTTTAATAGAGAAACCAGCAAGCGTCACCATGACCACGCCAAACGACCACCTGAACCACGTAGGAGAAGGATAATCAATTCTGAATATTGTGAGCAATGCAGTAACTGATGCCAGGAATATCACCGCTAGCACCAAAGGCACCCGGTTGTAGGACAGAAGCATCAAAGTCACAATGAGCGCTAACAGGAACAGGATGGTCATGGTTTTCCTTATTGTGTAAAGGTAGGATACTTTCGCGCGCCAATTCCATGATAGGCGCGGCTGGAATAACGGGTCAAGAACGACAATTTAATCAGTAGATGCCCGTTGCGGCAATGACGCAGGACACTTAAAATTACCTGGTTTTGTCACGCGCAGGTAATATAATCTCTGCTTCCTGTTTAAATATCATTAAATCAATAACATACAAGGAATACTTAAAGTGTCCGTAGAACGTACTCTTTCGATAATCAAGCCCGATGCGGTGGCAAAAAATGTCATCGGACAAATTTACACCCGTTTTGAACAAGCCAATTTGAAAATTGTGGCAGCCAGAATGGAATATTTAAGCCGTGATCAGGCCGAAGGATTTTACTCGGTACATCGTGAACGGCCATTTTTTGCAGCACTGGTGGAATTCATGACATCCGGGCCAGTCATGATTCAAGCGCTCGAAGGTGAAGATGCGATCGCACTAAACCGTGAGCTCATGGGTGCAACGAACCCACAGGACGCAGCTCCGGGTACTATTCGTGCCGATTTTGCTGAAAGCATTGATGCTAATGCAGTGCATGGTTCTGATGGGCCGGATACTGCAAGAGCTGAGATTGAGTATTTCTTTGGTCGTGAGGTTGCTGGAGCCTGAAGCTTCAAGCCTGAATATGTCTGCTACCGCAACCAAAATAAATCTTCTTGACCTGGATGAAACCGGATTGGCAGAATTTTTTGTGTCGATAGGTGAGAAGACATTTCGTGCCGAACAAATTTTAAAATGGATTTTTCACCAGCAGGTGACCGATTTTGAGCTGATGACAAATCTGGGCATTTCCTTGCGTCAACGCCTTAGTGAAATTGCTGAGATACGTACACCGGAAATTCTGAACCAACAATTGTCTGCTGACGGTACAGTAAAATGGTTGCTCGGTCTGCCGGGTGGAAACGCGGTTGAGACAGTGTTTATTCCGGAACCTAAACGAGGAACGCTTTGTGTTTCCTCGCAGGTAGGTTGTGCATTGAACTGCACATTTTGCTCGACCGGCGCACAAGGTTTCAGCCGCAACCTTACTACGGCAGAAATTATCGGTCAGGTATGGCTTGCAGCGAAATCATTGGGTCACGAGCGAAATGGTAAGCGAAAAATTACCAACGTTGTCATGATGGGTATGGGCGAGCCTTTGCTAAATTTTGATGCTGTGGTTCCAGCTATGCGCTTGATGCGCAATGACATGGGTTTTGGACTAGCTGCGAAACGGGTTACGCTCAGCACGGCAGGTCTGGTGCCTGGAATTTACAAGTTGAAAGACACTATTGATGTGGCCCTCGCTGTTTCCTTACACGCGCCTGTTGATGAACTCAGGACCAGCCTTGTTCCTTTGAACAAAAAATATCCAATTGCAGAGTTGATTCAGGCATGCCGGGATTATGTTTCTGAAAAGCATAAGCGTTCTGTCACTTTCGAATATACCTTAATGGATGGAATCAATGATCACCCGGAACACGCCGCTGAGCTGGTGAAAATTCTGCGCACCGTACCAAGTAAGCTGAATCTGATACCTTTCAATCCATTTCCTGGTACCGGATACAAATGTTCTTCACCTGATAAAATAGCTAAATTCCAAAAGATTGTAATGGCCGGAGGTTTGATTGCTACGGTCAGAAAAACCAGAGGCGAAGACATTGACGCAGCTTGTGGGCAATTGGTGGGCAAAGTGAAAGATCGAACCAGGCGCAGCCAAATGCGCCGTGCACAAATGACGGAGATGTAAAAATGTTTTATAGGTTCATTCTGTGCATTATTTTCCTGACAATACTGACTGGCTGTGCTGGTTCAGGATCTTACCAGGATGAAAATGACTCAGCCGGTCGCCAGGCTGCAGAGATCAACACTTCTCTTGGTCAGGAATACCTGGAACGGGGCAAATATGAAATCGCATTGGAGAAATTAAAAAAAGCCATTAATTCAGACCCGGATTATGCACCGGCCCATACTGTAATTGCGGTGCTCTATGAACGCATCGGAGAACTTGACCTTGCCGAAAAACATTACCTCACCGCTGTGGATATTCTTCCGAATAATGGAGATGTAAATAATAACTATGGTGTGTTCATTTGCCAGAATGGAGAGCCTGAACGTGCTGCGGCATATTTTTACAAAGCCACATTGGATCCCTTCTACCGTACTCCAGCAGTTGCATTAGCCAATGCAGGCTCCTGTGAATTGCAGCAGGGTGATCT
>JBLHGQ010000125.1:0-8350 GCA_047614505.1 Rhodothermales bacterium
TTTTGTGTCGGTTTGTCATAAAAAATCAATCACAGACAACCGGATCAACACGTAACGGAATGTTGTGCTTTCGTAGCAATTCGTTGGCGCGAGGATCGCACTGTACTTTAATGCCGTTCTCGGACCTGAACCCACTCAATCCAGTCAGTTGACTTTTCGCTGCTTCTTCATCCATTGCGTCTAAGAACTGCCACAAAAGGTCAAATTCTCCATATTCAATCAAAATGGTGATCAAATCGTATTCATAAGTTAGAGAAGGGTTTGCTGGATCAGAAAAACCATGTTCCGGCCAGGACACCATTGTGCCCAATGCCTGTCCCCGTTTTTCCGGGTCGATCGATTGACAAATGTCCTGGTAAATATCGAGTGCCGGGTCTTGTTTGTTTAGCAATTGGGCCAATCGTTTGGCCTGGACTGCTGCTTCATCGCATCGACCTTCAAACATGTGCGTCAGCATCAATTGCTCAACAGCGTCCGGAAAGTCCGGAGCAAACTCAAGCACACTGTGCAGAACTTCACTACCTTCAGCACGCCGGTCCAGTGAGTCAAGAATAATGGCAAGGTTCAGACCAATAATTCGCGAACGTGGGTCAAGACTCCAGGCTTTTCGATAAGCCGCTAAGGCGGCTACCGGATTACCCATACTGTTCAGCAATGAGGCATACCATTGGTGGGCAGAAGCAAATGACGGCTGTATGCGAATCGCCTGTTTGAACAGCTCTTCAGATTCGCGGTAACTGAGTTGAGCACCAAAGATCCATGCCTTGCTGGCCATTGCCTCCACATTTTGCGGGTCCAGTTCGAGAGCATTGTTCGCTGCCTCCAGCGCATTTTTTCTCGCAGTTTCGACATCAAAATTAGTGTATCCGTCATAAACAGCCCAGGCCACGGCCAGGCCGGCATGCGCCTTGGCAAATTCCGGGTCGAGACTGATGGCAGCTTCGAACTCCTGGATTGACTGGGTGAGACTGGCAGCAGTACGTTGATGCCATAGCGACATGCCCTGTAGGTAGTGCTCGTAGGCTGCGATGCTTTGAGTGCCGGTGAGATTGCCTGAACTGCCAGAACTCAGCTTCAGAGATACCTTCATCGCCTCAGCAATCGAAGCGGCAATTTCGTCCTGGATGGCGAAGATATTGGTCAGTTCGCGATCAAAGTTCTCCGACCAGACATGAAATCCATCATCAGCCTTAATCAACTGTGCGGTGATTCGTACCTGGTTACCGGATTTGCGAACACTGCCTTCCAGCACGTGGTTCACACCGAGTTCCTGGGCAATCTGCGAGATCTGGGTATTGGTACCCTTGTAGGCAAAGGCCGAGGTACGTGCTGCCACTTTCAGTTCAGGGATACTGGCCAGCACGTTGAGGATTTCTTCTGAAATGCCATCAGAGAAGAATTCGTTGTCTTCATCCTTGCTCATGTTCACAAAAGGAAGCACGGCTATGGATGGCCCAGTAGCCACACTTTGTGCCGGGTCAGAGATGAGTTCCGACTCCGGAACTTCCACCCTGTCAAACGTTTCCGCGGAAACGTTTTGTTGTGCCGCAGAAGAGGCGATCTCTTTCGCCGGTGGCCGCAAGTATCGATCGGTCAACAACAAAACAACCGCCACGGCAAGAAAGGCAATGATGATGCGATCCAATTTGTGTCCGGTGTCTGCGACCACAGACTGACTCCGGTCCACATCTGCTTCGCGTTTGATGCCTTCGGGCGTCATCTCGTAGGCCCAGGCGATAACCAGCGCAACGACAAAGCCCAGACCCACAAACAGCATGAACACATGCATGATCCAGTCAGGTGCAGTGATGTTGTCCAGCACCAGATCGACAATCTGCAGCAACACCCACGAAACTACACCGTATGCGATCCCTACACGGAATACGTTCCTTCTCTTTAATTCCTCAAAGAAACTCAAAATGAAATCCTGAACATGACGCTACGTAGGAGCGATGACCACATCGCGAATGTTGTATCCGATTGCACAGCTGCAACTTCATTATTCAGCAACTCCACACTCAAAATCGAGATCGCCCATTGGCCAACAATAATCCGGCCAGCCGTGTTTGCGCCAAAAAGACTCCAGGTTGTTTTGTACAAACAGTACTTTCATCGAGGGACTGCTAAACAGTGGGTAAACCGGTGAGAACAGTATCCAGGTTCCATCTATTCGGCCTGAAACGTGCTTACCATCACCAGTTCTGCGCTCGAGAGTAGCCTCTAACCAACTTTCAGCCAGTTCTCGTTCTCCGAAATACATGGTCCAGAATAGGATCGGCTCGACGCTGGAACTTTCCAGGCCCTCTTCAAAAATTCGTTGCAAGGACTGGCGTGCTTTTTCAGGTTCATCCAAAAACCGGACCATTTCCAGAAAGTAGAGGTCCTCAGCTTTGTTGGCGTCATTGGGGTTATCAACAAATGAATTGGCGGACTGTCGGGCGATATCTTTACGCCCTTCGCTTAGAGCCATGCGTACCTTAAAGCGAACTGGCAGTGAGCGTGAAAAGCTTCCCAGGACTTCGGCCTTGCCAAGAGTTACGAAAGCTTCGTCAATTTTGCCGTCCTGGAATTGAGAGAAGCCATGATAAAGCTGAGTGATCCAGGAAAGCGGGTCGAGTTCTGCTGCTCTCGATCCATGCACGAATGCTTCTTTGTGGTGACCGACGCGGCTCAGCATTTGGGCAAACTGCAAATGTGTTTCCACGTTGTCGGAATTGAGCTCCAAAGCCTTTGTATAACTGTCCCAGGCTTCATTCCAGAGTGATTGGTCACGCAGCGCGTCAGCTAATGCGGAATGGGCGTCTGACAGATTCGGGTCAAGCTCAATGGCTCGTTTTGCAAAATCAATGGCGCGGTTGACTGCGCCTTCACGTTCTGCAATGTTGTAATAGAAACTTAAGGCATGTGCCTGAGCTAATGTTGCCCAACCTTCGGCAAAATCCGGGTCCAGAGTCGTGGCTTCATCCAACAAATTAATCACTCGGGGAAAATCGATTCTTTGAGCGAGCAGGGCGCGTGCTTCAAGATACTTGTCGTAAGCCAACATGTTCGTGGTTTGGACAGGCGCAAGACTTTCGGACTCTTCATTAAGATTCAGTTCAATGGCTAATGCCTGAGTAATCGCCTTTGCGATTTCGTCCTGAATGGCGAAAACATCGGTCAACTCCCGATCGTAGGTTTCCGACCACAGATGAAATCCGTCATTGGCCTTTACCAACTGGGCAGTAATGCGGAGCCGGTTTCCTGCCTTGCGAATGGAGCCTTCCAGAATATTCGCCACACCCAACTGTTCACCAATTAAGCGCAGGTCTTCCTCGCGATTCCTGAACTGAAACGAAGATGTACGCCCGGCCACTTTCAGGCTGTGGGTCTTGACCAGCACATTGAGGATTTCCTCCGCAATGCCATCAGCGAAATAGGCCTGATCACCATCCGGACTCATATCCACAAATGGCAGCACGGCAATGGATTGTTCATCTGGAGCAGGCTCCAGCTCAAGTTGAACCGGTGCCGTGACCACCTTGGCGACAGGGTCTGCGAGGTCTTTAAGTATGGATCCTGTCTCTGGCTGTTCGAGTACAAAGCGATCCAGTACCATAAACCCCAGTAACAACAAAACAGCCCCCAGCGTGATGTAGTCGAGTTTCTTGGCTGTGTGATGGGTGACAGACTCGTCTCTCACCACATCTGATTCTTTTTTGATGCCTTCGGGCGTCATTTCATAGGCCCAGGCGATAATCAGGGCAGCGATAAACCCCAGCAACACCAGAAACATAAGCGACTTGATCATCCACTCAGGCGCTCCAATGTTCTCGAACACCAGGTCGCCGACTTGCAAAACGATCCAGGCAGCAATGCCGTAGGCAATACCGACGCGGAAGACATTCCGGCGCTTCAGCTCTTCAAAGAAATTCATTTCAGGTACCGTCCCCCTTTTTTCAAAAGGGGGAATGAGGGGGATTTTGTCATTGAACGCTCTCCAGCCAGCGGTCGTATTGTAATGCCAGTTGCTTGTAGCGGGGCTCTCCGCGCAGGCTTTCGAATATCGGGTCCAGGATAAAGATATAGAATTCCCATGGCCCAAATTGTTCGACCATCTTTTCAGCAGAGTCGAGGGCTTTGCTTTTCTCGCCAACCATGGTCCAGGCATAGGGTGCCGGGTTTACCTCTATGATACGTAGTGCATCAGGATTCAGTTCCGTCTCAAATCGATGAATGACCTGTTGCAGTTTATCCCGGTCATCCAATAACCCATAAAGCATGACCAATTCACTCAGATAAGTTTCTTTTCGTGTGGCTTGCGAAGTAGCAGCAAGCAGGTCTTTTTCAAGCTCGATTAATGTTTCACGATAGCCGTCGACTTCGCCCTTCGAATAGAGCATTTGAGCATAAGCAATTTCAGAAGCACCGATTATCTCTTCGCGACCTTCCCAGGCAGTCATGATTTCCTGCATGGCCTCAGTGTCGTTCATATACCTGGCAATGGTGTACCGACCGGCGATCTGGTATTCGGAGGCGTTACTCGTTACAGGACCGAATAATTTGTGTGCTCCAGCTAGATCATTCATCGTGAGAAAATAGTAGGAATAAGACCATAGGTTCCATTCGTTCGACGGGTCTTGTGTGATGGCTCTAATGAAAAAGTCACGAGCTTCATTGATTTCGCCCTGGCGTAAGAGTGAATAAGCCAGATCTGCAGGCAGGGCTGCATCGTTCGGATCCAGTTCAATAGCGCGTCTGAAAGTTGAAATGCACTCATCGAGCCGCCCCATTCGTCTGAGTACATAAGCGGTACCCCGCAGCGCCAGAACGCTACCCGGCTTCTTGTCCAATGCTGCTTCAAATGAGTTCAATGCCTTTTCGTAATCCAGGTAGCCCCAATAGTACAAATAGCCCTCAGCCACCAGAGTTTCGGCAGAATCCGGTGCCAATGCTTGTGCTTTTGCGAGGGCTTCAGCGGCTTTTTCAAGCTCGCCGGAGATACCTGACCCTTGCCATTGCAGTTCCGTCCAATCGACTGAAAGAGCTGCCCAGGCCACAGCAAATTCCGGATCCAATTCCAGGGCAGCCTGGTATATGGCGACGCTGTCCCTGATCTGAGGCTCAGACCGTCCATAGCCTGATGCGAGCGCCTTGGCACGAAGGTAATGAGCATAGGCTTCAATATTCTCAGTGGGTTTTTCTGTCAGTACTAATTGCTCTTCACCGGTCAGCACAGCTTGAAGCGCATCTGAAATCGCCAGCGTAATTTCGGACTGGATATCAAACAGGTTATCGGCGGTCAGGTCGCGGTCGTAAACCTCTGCCCACAAGTGCTTGTCAGTGGCCGCTTCGATTAACTGCACATTGATGCGAACGCGGTCACCAGCACGTTGGACTCCGCCTTCAAGCAGCGTCGCAACCTTAAGTTCCTGGCCAATCTCGGCCATCTTCTTGGTGGTGCCGGCGTAGCCCATTACAGAGGTACGGGAGATCACCTTGAGAGAGCTGATGCGACTCAGGCGTGTGAGAATTTCATCGTGCATGCCTTCAGCAAAAAAAGCATCTTCCGGATTAACGCTGCGATTGGCCAAAGGCAGCACGGCAATGGATTTAAGGTCGACAGCCTCGATAGCGGTTTCAATTGGCGCGACCGCAGAAACAGGGGTCGGATTCAATTTCTGATCAGTAGCGTCAGATAATGTTGACGAGTTTTCTCCAGAAAATGTATCCGACCCCTTTTCTGCTTCATCACTGCCAATAAACCGGTCACCGATTATGAGCAATGCCAGTGCACCAATTGCTGCCAGAGTGATGACGTCCAGCTTTTTAGCTGTGTGCTGGGTTACAGACTCATCCCGCACCACATCGGCTTCACGCTTGACGCCCTCGGGCGTCATTTCGTAGGCCCAGGCAATTACCAGGGCAACTATAAAGCCCAGCCCAACCATCAACATCAGTACATGCATCACCCAGTCGGGCGCAACGATGTTGTCGATGACCAGGTCAGCGATTTGTAGCAACACCCAGGCCGAGATCGCGTAGGCGATGCCAACGCGGAAGACGTTTCTTCTTTTTAATTCTTCAAAAAAACTCATTTGTTCTCCTCCCCCTTTTTTTAAAAGGGGGATTGAGGGGGATTTCTCTATCAAATCCCTCCAAACCTCCCTTTGATCTCAAAGGGAGGCAAAAAATCGACCTCAACACCTCATCACCTATCCCCATTATGTTGAAGACTACCAACCATTTCCTGGTACTCAGGAATGTCGGAATAATAGTGCTGATACAGTGGATCAAGGGCAAGTATCCAGGGACTAACGCCAGAGAACATCGCACCAGGGTTCTCTTTCCAAAGCTCCCATCCTGCATTGACGTCGCCACATTCAGCGGTGGCTTCTGCAATTGCCAATCTGGATAGCGCAGAATTTCCACCTTCTCCTTCGGGCAGGGAATTGACTTTAGCACTGTAAGTCTCAAAGCCTGCGTGATCGTTCGCAAGGCAAGCCAGGTAAGCAAACCATGCATAATCAGATCCAGGGGTGTTACCAGCGAGCGTTTGACCACTGGCTAGCCAGTCTTCAATTGATAGTAATGTAGCACTCGCTCTTTGTTGCGACTCCTGTTCACGGCCCACAAGGTTCAATAGTTCTGCGATGTTAGTGTCCAGGGCGGCAACTTCCCAAAAGCCCTTTTCTTTTTTATATGCCTCGATGATATCGATCCGTTGGTCCGGATCGGCGGGATTCATCAGCATTCTAACGGCCTGTCTGCCGAATAATACCCAGCTCGGGTCGATTGCCTCTATGGTTCTTACCTGTTTCAGGTATTCGTCCTTGTCCCCTTCCAGGGTCAACGCAAAGCCCGCCAGACTGTTTTTGGCGGACAGATCTGCCGGAAACCGCTCAACAGTTTTTCTGAAATGTTCCATCGCCAAATCGAACTGACCGGTGCCCACCAGGTGGAAACCAAGCTCACCGGCGATGACCGGGCTTTCCGGGTCAAGAGAAGCCGCCCGTCTTATGACCGGCAGTCCTGACTCATATTGATTCAGGCGCTTGTGAGAAGATGAAATGGCGATCAGCAAATCGACATTATTAGGCAGGCTTATTAAAGCCTTTTCGTAAGATACCAGGGCTTTTTGATAGTCCCTTTCTACGGTGTAATGATAATTACCCTGGGCGATATCGCTTTGCGGACGGTCTGGCCAATTTTGCAATATACGTTGCGTAATCGTACGTGCATTTTCAAGATAAATGCCGTCCGGGTCGGAGCCGGTCCAAACCAGTCGCCCGTACACTTCCGCCAGATCAACCTGGGCATCCAGAAAATCCGGATCCAGCACGACGGCCTGTTCCAGCATGGGGCGCATTTGCTTGAAGCCATCTGCTCCGAGCCAGGATTGGCCGATTTCGCGAGCCTTCAGGTAAAGGTCGTAAGCCTGAGTGTTACTGGTCGGGACTTCTGCTAAAAGTTGCGCCTGTTCAGGTGAAAGTTCGATCTCCAGTTGACTGGCAATTTTCTGAGCGATTTCGCTTTGAATGGCAAACACATCATCCAGTTTGCGATCAAAATTATCGGCCCACAGATGATTGTCATTACTGGCATCAATCAACTGCACAGTAACGCGTACCTGATCTCCGGCACGTCGTACACTGCCTTCCAATACATGGCTGACGCCTAATTGCTGGCCGATCTGCCTGATATCCAATCCCTTTTCTGCGATTCTGAGCATGGAAGTCCGCGAAATAACCCGTAAATCAGCGATCCGTGACAGATTGGTCAGAATATCCTCATGTACACCGCCTGCGAAAAAGGCGTTGTTGGGGTCTTCTGACATATTGGCGAAAGGCAGCACAGCAACACCCCGTTCAAGAGCTGAGGGTTCGGCCACGTCAGGTTCTGAAGTTTTGGTCGCGGGCTGGTTACTATCCACTGTCTGGACCGGTGTTTGCTCCACTTCGTCTGCAGGCATAAACCGATCTGCCAGCAGCAAAACAATGAGCAGTCCAACCGCACCCAATGTGATGAAGTCCAGTTTTTTGGCAGTGTGGTGGGTGGCTGAATCGCTGCGGTCTACATCGGCTTCACGCTTGATGCCATCGGCCGTCATTTCATATGCCCAGGCAATAATCAAGGCGGCGACAAACCCGAGGCCGACAAGCAGCATTAGCATAGGCATCACCCAGTCAGGGGCAACGATGTTGTCAACGACCAGATCTGCAATCTGCAACAGCACCCAGGAAGCTACGCCGTAAGCAATACCGACCCTGAAGACATTTCTTCTTTTTAGTTCTTCAAAAAAGCTCAAATTACCAGTCCTTTAAGGGCCACTTGATAGGCGAGGGTGGTGGCCAGTCAAAGCCGGCCTCTT
>JBLHGQ010000126.1:0-8319 GCA_047614505.1 Rhodothermales bacterium
AGGCAAGCAACCCCAGTACCAGAAAACCAGCCATCAGATCAGCCATCACAGTGAGAGGCTTGTATTGAGAATCTGGTGAAAAGGCAATCCAGATCAACAGCAGAGTCACACCTGACAATGCCAAACAAACGCGTTGATGCCGTTTCCTTTTCCAGGCCAAAACTAAAATAAACAGCACGCAAAGACCAAGTGCACAGACAAGTGCACGCTGCAAAACCAAAGCCAGAGGTATACCCGCTATGACACTTTCTTCAGAGACGTTCGATGCACTGTCGATCATGCCATAGCAGGATGGCCAGGGCTCGCAGCCAATTCCGAATGTATCCAGACGCAGGTAGGCGCTAAGCACAAGCGCCAGAATGGCCAAAATCAGGGAAATGCGAACCAGTAATTTTAAATTCATTTTCACGGCGAAATATCAACGATCGTTGAAGTCTGCCACACCAAGCGGCTTGACACCTCACAAAGCACTATACCAGTAACTGATCTGCATCAATTTTCATTTGTAAATCCCGTGCTATTTTCGAGAGGTCTATTTGATTTTGATTTAACTCTACAAAAACAGGGCCAGACACATGAACCAGGAATCAGAAAACGATCAAGCAGCCGAACGTATTCCGGTGATGCAACGCATACTTGATAACCCATTTTTACTCCTATTTATCGGCGTCGTTGTACCTACAATTTTCTACATCATATGGGGCGTTATGGAAATCGTGACCATTCCGGTGGCCGGACCATGATCGTCAATTTCCAAGTTCTGATTTTTTCTATTTAACCCGCTAATTAACAGGATGACTCATGAGTTCCATTCAACCTCCCAGTGAAAGAATCTGGTGGAATAAACCACTCGATAGAGTTGAAGGCGCCTGGATTGCAATCGCTTTAGTCTGGTCGCTGATTATGTTCACCATGATGCCTCTGTGGCATTTATACGGTAAGCAGAACCTATCAAACGAGGCCTACCGGACAACACCAGCGGCGTTTCAGGCAAAAGCGCAAGCCATGGTGGATCAATATACGGTTCGCACCGAAACCGACATGCAATTACCGGTGGTCCACCCTCCTCCTGGCAGTGATGTGTACCTGATCGCGAGGCTATGGCAATGGTGGCCCTTACTGGAACTCGAAAAAGGTCAAACCTACCGCTTACACGTTTCTTCCATGGATTGGCAGCACGGCTTTTCTTTACAACCCGTCAATATCAACACTCAAATACTGCCCGGTTATGACATGGTTTTGACTGTTACGCCAGATACCGACGGTGACCAAACCATCATCTGCAACGAGTACTGCGGAATTGGACATCACAACATGGTCGGCAAAATCTATATAACGGAGGCCAGACGATGAGTGCCGAACAGTTTCGTATCTGCCCTGAATCAGGGCTTCAATTTCATAAACCTGCCGAACGTCTTATGCGGGCCTTCGCTGTTGTTGCGGTCGTCATGTTACTTATTGGTGGTTTGGCTGCAATTGGCGTAGTACTGACCCGTTGGCCTGCGATTCACTTACTTCCAGCCGACAAGTTTTACCAGGTGCTGACGGTACACGGCATTAACATGTTGATTTTCTGGATCATATTCTTTGAGATTGCAGTTTTGTATTTCTGCTCATCAACGCTTCTTCGTTGCCGGCTTGCCATGCCAAAGTTGGCCTGGGTTGGTTTCGGATTGATGGTGGTTGGTGCGTTGCTGAACAACATCACGGTGTTTAGCGGCAATTCAAGTGTCATGATGACCTCTTATGTGCCAATGCCGGCCGAGCCGAATTTTTACCTTGGTTTGATACTGTTTGCTGTCGGGGCGCTCATAGGTTGTTTTATCTTCCTCGGCACCCTTGTTATCGCCAAAGAAGAAAAAACCTATGAAGGCTCTATTCCGCTGGTCACTTTTGGTGCTTTGACGGCCTGTATTATTGCCGTATTTACCATCGCGTCCGGTGCAATCATTCTCATTCCGACCTATCTCTGGTCCTTGGGTTACATATCGCATATAGATGCCGCGATGTACCGTCTCATTTGGTGGGCGTTCGGGCACTCATCCCAGCAAATCAACATGGCTGCACAAGTGGCTGTCTGGTACGCGATTGCCGCAATAGCTTTTGGAGCTAAACCACTGTCTGAGAAAGTCAGCCGCGGTGCATTCCTGTTGTATATCGCATTCTTGCAATTGGCCTCAGCGCATCATCTGTTGGTTGACCCGGGCCTGAGTTCTGAATGGAAAATCTTCAACACCAGCTATGCCATGTACCTCGCAGTTCTGGCCAGTATGGTTCACGGCCTGACCGTTCCCGGTTCAATCGAAGTTGCCCAGCGGGCCAAAGGCCTGACCAAGGGATTGTTTGAGTGGTTGCGTAAGGCCCCTTGGAGTAACCCGACATTTTCCGGAATGTTTATCTCATTGGTCGGGTTTGGTTTTATCGGTGGCATTTCAGGTGTGGTGATGGGTACCGAGCAAATTAATATCATCATTCATAACACCATTTATGTTCCAGGGCATTTTCACGCAACCGTTGTGCTTGGTACAACACTGACCTTTATGGCATTGACCTATTACCTGATTCCGGTGCTGTTTAGAAGAGAATTGGCATTTCCCCTGCTGGCCAGATGGCAGCCATATATTTTTGGCGCAAGTATGGCAATGTTTACATTGTCGATGATGGGCGCCGGAACCCTGGGTGTCGAACGCAGGCATTGGGACATGGCATTTACTAACGCACCCTTGAGTTTCGATTATCCGGCCAGCGCCTACACCATGATGGGCCTGGTTGGCCTCAGCGGAATGGCTGCCATCACCGGCGGTGCTATGTTCGTACTCATCACTGTGTATTCCGTATTCTTTGGTAAGCGTATTGGAACTGAGTCCAAATTTAGCGGTTTTACCAGTCGTTTAATGATGGCTGCTCCTGATATCACGCCTGCAGGCGGTCATGCTGCTGCCGGGAAATGGGGCTTTGCTGCTCCCGGCACATTCGTGCTGGCGATGTTCTTCCTGATGATCTTCGTTATCTACTACGCAATTAACTGGAAGTACCTGGCCTCGGTATGGCCGCTGGCCTGATTGACCAGGGTAGCTTAATGCCGGGTGCCAGAAACGGGTGCCCGGTTTTGCTTTTCTTCATTATTTGCTTGTGGGCTGTAAACAGTCACGCCCAGCTAATGGAAAATGCTGAGGGATGGGACCAGGATTCAGCGATAAACCATTCTCAGGCTGTCATTGGAAAACGTATTGGGGATTATCAATTCACCAGCCGCGACGGTACCTTTGTTTCTTTGTCTGAATATACCGGTAAGCCACTGCTGATCAGCATGGTTTTTACTTCTTGTCACCACGTCTGTCCGCTAACTACACGCAGGCTCAATGATGCGGTACAGGCTGCCCGTGATGTGATGGAGCCTGGCTCTTTCAATGTTCTCACCATCGGTTTCGATTCAGTGAACGACACTCCGCAGGCCATGCGTACTTTTGCCCTGGCGCAAAAAATCAGCGATGACAACTGGGATTTCTTAAGTGCCGATTTTGAAACGGTGAACGCGCTGGCCACTGAGCTGGGATTCATTTTCTACCGCTCGCCTCGTGGCTTTGATCATATCACCCAGGTATCGGTAGTTGATCGCGCGGGGGTCGTTTATCGTCAGGTTTATGGCGTTCAGTTTGAGTTGCCCTGGTTGGTCGAGCCATTGAAACAACTGGTGTTTAACCGGCCTGAACACACCGGTAACCCAATTGCCGGTTTGCTGGGGAAAATTCGTTTGTTTTGCACAGTCTACGATCCAGCCAGTGACCGATACCATTTTGATTACTCCTTGTTTATTCAAATGGCAATTGGACTTGCGGCTATCATTGGTCTTAGTCTGTTTTTAATCAGAGGGCTTCGACGGCCCGGGCCTGGCTGAGCCAATTAATTTGCTCAAAGCAGTTCAAATTCTTTTTCGCATTCCGTTAAATGGGCTGCAATGGTTGTTGACCAAGAGCTTTTTGGACCCCGTTTCTAATCCAATGCGACACCTGGGTGCCTTAACCATATTCTTTTTTTGGATCGTGCTGGTTAGTGGCATCTGGTTGTTTATTTTCTTTCGCACCAGTGTAGATGGCGCTTACGAATCGGTTGAGTTTATGACCCACAGCCAATGGTACTTTGGCGGGGTAATGCGCAGCCTTCATCGCTATGCCTCAGATGCAGCGGTCATTACGCTGGTTCTGCATATTGTTCGTGAGTTCAGTTTTGACCGCCACAGAGGCAAACGCTGGTTTAGCTGGGTGACCGGTGTACCGCTGTTATGGATGGTCATACCGCTGGGAATAACCGGCTACTGGCTGGTATGGGATCAGTTGGCTCAATACGTTGCACTCGCTTCTGCTGAGTTGATTGACGCGCTACCCATATTTACTGATTTGATGGCGCGTAATTTTCTTAGTGATGAGGCGCTTAGCAATCGGTTTTTCACATTGATGGCATTCCTGCACCTGATTGGCTTGCCTCTATTTCTGGTATTTGGAATCTGGCTGCACGTGCTGCGGATTAACGGTCCCGAGATTAATCCTCCCCGCCTATTAATGTCGGGCTCCTTGCTAGCCATGTTGCTGCTGTCGCTGGTTTTTCCCGCACTAAGCCAGGAGCAGGCCAATCTCGCCATAGTGCCGGGTGAGCTTGCAATGGACTGGTTCTACCTTCTCATATACCCCTTGATCAGCAAATGGCCGGTAGCATGGGTTTGGGCCTTGCTGGTAGGGGTCAGTGTATTAATTTTCCTTGCCCCCTGGTTACCACCGCAAAAACAGAAATCCGTGGCAGTTGTCGATTTGAATAACTGTAATGGCTGCGAGCGATGTGTTGTCGACTGTCCGTATGGTGCTCTGACTCTCGAAGCGCGAAGTGATGGAAAAGCCTATGACTTTGAAGCCGTGGTGGATCCGGATCTGTGTGTCAGCTGTGGAATATGTGTCGGATCCTGCCCTACGGCAACGCCATTTCGAACTCGCAGCGAGCTGATCCCGGGAATAGACCTGCCCGAACATTCCATGGCTCATTTGCGCGATCAAATCCATCAATGTGCCGAAAGACTTCGTGGAAGCGGGCGAATCATCGTTTTTTGTTGTACCGGAAGCGAAAAGCTGGATGGGTTGATTGACGATAAAACTGAACTCATTTCGCTCGAATGTATGGCCCAGCTACCGCCGTCTTTTTTGGACTATATTCTGAGTCGCAATCTTGCAGATGGTGTGTTGCTGGCCGGTTGTGGTTCGCATACTTGTCACTATCGTTTTGGTGCAGAGTGGACAGAACAAAGGATCAACCGGCAGCGGGATCCTCAACTGCGAAAACGTATTTCCAATGCACTGATTGGCATGGCCTGGCAGAAACCCTGGAATCAATACTCAAAGCCTGCAGAATTGTTGTCTCAGTTTCGGCAATCTCTGGGCTTGAGCGAGCCGGTTAAAGCACAAGCAATTACCGGCATCAGCAGGGTGGCACCAATCTCAAGGCAGGCAGTTGCATATGCAGCTTTCGCCGGAATAATCGGACTATTTTCCGTTTGGCCGTCTTTTCGTCTAATTACCAAAGAAGAGGCGATTGTGTCGGTGACTTTTTCGCATGCGGGTCAACGTGTGCAGGAGTGCAGGAAGCTGAGTCAGGAAGAACTGCAGAAATTGGCGCCGAACATGCGCAAACCACTGGATTGTCCAAGAGAACGGCATCCGGTCGAGTTGAGTTTTCAAATTGATGGTGTTGTCTGGTACCAGCAAAGTATTGCACCAAGTGGAATCTGGAACGATGGTGAGTCAACTATTTATCAAAGGCTGGTTGTTGATTCAGGTGAACACGACTTGTATATCGGTATGGGTGACTCAGGACCCGGACAGGGATTCACTTTCGAGCACAAGCAGTTGGTGGACATCCGACCCGGCCAGCATATCGTGGTCGAATTTGACTCAACACAACAAACATTCGAAATCAGATAATTATTATGACACTACTCAAATGGAAACCCGCTTATTCCCTCGCTATTCCTTCGGTTGACCTGGAACATCGAGAAATGATTGCCCTGATTAATGAATGTTATGAACGGCTACAAGGCGATTCAGGAAACCAAGCGATAGAAGCATTCGTCGGTGAAATTCATGCTGGGATTTCTGCACACTTTGCTTTGGAAGAACAGATCATGCGAAAGTCTGCTTACCCCGAATACCTTGCCCACAAAGCTGATCATGAAGAGCTTCTCAATGAGATCCGGGACATGATGGATTATTTGTCCGAAGATCCTGTCGAAGGGGCTCTGCAACTGCAGGAAAATCTTGGCGACTGGTTTGGGAGACACTTTTCCACCTTTGACGCCCGTTTACACGATCACTTTGATCGAAGGTAACTTGCAATTTATTCGTCGGTTTGCCTTTCCTTATCCTTGCGCTTTGCTAATAAGTTCCGTAATTTGTTCATCTTCATTTCATTCAGCCTTGGAACCAGGACTTATCCAATGTTCAGAAACGAAAACAGGGAAAGTGTGATCATTTTCTTCGCAAGGAAGGCAATCAATCCAATTCGGGAATTCACCTGCCTTTTGTCGTTGTTATCGGCAATGACAATCACAGTCCCCGTCCATGCCTCAGATGTCATCGTATTTGAATGCGACATTTTTTCACAGGTGGCACCCGCACCCATATTTTCAATAGAGAACCGTTATACCTTCCGCCGGCATGTTGTTGAGACCGAACCCACGGATGAATTTTTCGGGGACGGTTGGGCGCAGGGACGCTTTGCCAATAACGGGACATTTGAAGTAGACGTTTATCCAACGGGCGGTGGAACGGCGACAGAAAAAGGCACCAGCCTGCGTACGTTTATTCTCGATGGAATCGTCGCAGTGAATGACGAAATTATCGATGATGGTCTTGAAACAGATAAGGCAGTCACGTTTGAAGACTTTAAACTGGAAAGCTTCAGCATGACCCTGACTGACAGCGAAGGAACGTCCTTAAGCAATCACCTGGACTATCCGGAAATCTTCAATCTTGAGGACTATGAGAGAAAGGATTGCCTGGTCACCTGGCGTGCACCGGCGCCGGTGCCCTGCGGTGGGCAAGGCTCGGTTTGTGAGGTCGGGTTTCACAGAGGAACCATCACTTCGGTAAGTTACCTTCCTCACGAGGAAAGCCATGGATTCGAAATCAACGCGGGCTTGAATGATGCCTGGGTCAGCGCTGACGCGCCGTTGCAGGGCATGTTTGTCACCGTCTTTCCAGATCTTGGATTTATCTTTTTGGCCTGGTTTACTTTTGACTCTGTGGCTTTGGCCCCGTCGCAGGAAGTAAACCATGAGTCTTCAGGGCAAATTGAAAAAACCGTCTATAGTTCCGCAGTGTTTGGTGCCGACGATCAGCGCTGGGTAACAGCTCTTGGTACATTTAGTGGAGACGGCGCATCTCTCAAGGCTGAGTTGACCACCGGCGGCAAGTTTCATTCTTCGGACCCGACACCGGTGCAGGATACCGAGTACGGCACCATAAATCTGAAGTTCAACAGTTGCTCTGAGGGAATGGTCACTTACAACTTTCCTTCGGCCATGCTATCCGGGCAGTTCAATATTGGCCGTGTGCTCAATGACAACGTTGCACTGTGTGAGGCGCTGGCTACCCCCTGACCGACTCATTTATTCACGGCGAAACATTGCTCAGGTTAAACTAGTCATTAGTAGAACCATGAATTAGCAATGGAATAACAAGCCATGACAAACCCCAACCTTCGCGAAGCGCCTTTAACTTTCCAAAGTTCACTGCAGGAAGGTCACGATGAGCTTCAACATGACACGCTCAAATTGCTGCCTTATGCGCACGCCTTGAGGGATTTTATTCACGAATGTGAAACTCCAATGACAATTGGAGTTCAAGGGGACTGGGGAATTGGCAAGACCAGCCTGATGAACATGTTGCGCGGCACAGAGGGTGTTGCTGGTTCTGGACTTTTAAATCAGGAAAGTTGCAAAGTCATCAGTTTTGAGACCTGGCTGTATTCCCAGTTCAATAAGGGGGAGACGCTGGCTATTGCGTGTATGCACTCTTTGACCACCAAAATAAGCGAGATCTTAAAGCAGTCTGGAAGAGTAGACATTCAGGCGGTTGACTCATTGGAAAGCAATGCAAAGTCATCCCTGGAATTAGTCCTGGCCAATATTCGTGATCGGCAGAACGATGGCCCGAAAAAAGATGGTTTCGAAGACATTTCCGCCCAGATGATCGGCTTTCGGCAAGAATTTCGATCCTTGTTGCATTTGTGGAAGGCTTTGGACGACTCCAATCGATTTGTAGTTTTCATAGATGA
>JBLHGQ010000127.1:0-8244 GCA_047614505.1 Rhodothermales bacterium
GGTGGCCGGCTCACCAATCACCGGCGCTGGTGGGGATTGGATGATGCTTTTCACAATTCAGTAGTTGGTTCCGAATCACGCAGTGTTACTGAAATGATTTACGTCCCAAATGAAGTTCCGGATGGTTATTACTGGATGCACCTGGAACTTCAACCGCTAGCCGCCGATGCCACCAGCAGCCGCCCTGTAATTTACCCGATTCAGATCATATCCAGGCCCTGACTAAGCAATATAATCTGTGCATGAAGAAAATCCACGACACAAAAAAGATCACTATCATCGGCGCCGGCCTGGCCGGGACATTGCTGTCTGTATTATTGGCAAAAAGGGGATTCCAGGTAGATCTATTTGAGCGCAATCACGACCCCAGAAAATCAGGGCCTGCTGCCGGCCGTTCTATCAACCTCGCGCTGGCTGAGCGTGGCCGTTATGCATTAAGACTCGCCGGTTTGCTTGAAGAAGTGGATCGGTTCACCATTCCAATGCGGGGAAGGATGCTGCACTCAATTGATGGCACGCTGACGCTACAGAAATACGGCAAAGACGAGTCAGAAGTTATCTGGTCAACCCATCGCGCAGAACTCAACAAAACCATGCTCAATGCGGCCGAGGCCAGCGACAGGGTGCGAATTTTCTTTAATCACACAGTCACTGCTGTGGATTGGGAGACAAATACTCTGCACTGCATCAATCCTGAAAAAGAGAAATCACATTCTCATCAATTTGAGGTTCTGATTGGTGCAGATGGTGGTGGATCGCCAGTTCGAAAAGCCATGGGAGCGGTCACCGATCTTGGCGTCAGTGAAGACATTCTTGAACACGGTTATCGGGAATTGAGTATTCCAGCCGGCGTCAGTGGCGAGTTTCAAATGGACCAGAATGCCCTGCATATCTGGCCCAGGGGCGGGTTTATGTTGATTGCCCTGCCCAACTCCGGCGGCAGCTTTACCGTTACCCTTTTTCTGTCCAATCATGAGAATCCCGGCTTTGGACATCTCAAGGACTGGCCACAGCAGCAGCAGTTTATTGAACAGCATTTTCCAGACATCAAGTTTTTGCTTGGCGATCTCGAGGCTGACTTTCGGGACAATCCAGTTGGTCTACTCGGCACTGTTCGATGCAAAAAGTGGTATCTCAATGACAAGGCGTTGCTACTGGGTGATGCAGCGCATGCGATAGTGCCTTTTCACGGTCAGGGCATGAACGCGGCGTTTGAGGATTGTTCAGAGTTCATTGATTGTCTGGAGAATCAGAACAGGGGTTGGGAAGAATTTTTTGAAGATTTTCAGGAAAAACGCATTGATCACGCCAACGCCATTGCCGATATGGCTCTAGAAAATTATCTGATCATGCGTGAGTCGGTCCGTGACCCAAATTTCTTACTCAGAAAGGAACTGGAACACGAACTCGAAAGACGCCATCCTCAACGTTTTATTGCGCGTTATTCTCTGGTGATGTTCCACCGCCTGCCTTATGCGCTGGTTTATCAGCGAGGACAACTACAGGCCGGGATTCTCGACCGCTTGCTGGCTGATGCAGATGTATTAAAGGATGTAGATTTCGAACTCGCTGCCCGCCTCATTAACGAGCAGCTGGATAAGCTGGGATAAGCTGGGATAAGCTGGGATAAGCTGGGATAAGCTGGGATAAGCTGGAGATAAGCTGGGGTCAGAGTCAAGTGCCAGAGTCAAGTGCCAGAGTCAAGTGCCAGAGTAAAAAATTAATTACAGCTATACTCTGGCACTTGACTCTGACCCCCAATTTGCTGGCACTTGACTCTTACCCCGACTCTTCACTCTGGCACTTGACTCTGACCCCAAATTTGACTCTGGCACTTGACTCTGACCCCAAATTTGCTGTCATCTGCTCTGCTTAATCGCAGGCTCTCACATCAGAAAGTTTGATTACCGCATCAGTACGATCAATATCACTAAGCAGCGGTGGCATTAATGTGTAATCCAGGTTCCAACTCGCTGCCGAGGTGCTCATAAAGTCGAAATCAAGTACTCCTACAGACTGGCTGCTCACCGCCGTGGCCGCACAAGTGGGGCAATCACCGCTAAATTGGCTCATGGCCAGACCACTTCCGCTTACACCGGCCGCCTGCAGCCAAACCGGGTTACCCATAGAATCGTACATGTAATGAATCTCAGCGTGTAGACCGCTGGTCAATAGTACAGATGCACCACCCAAGCCGGGCACTGCTTTACCCCACAGTCCGCTGACACTGGTGGCTTGCCCGCCGATTGAGGGGCATGGATTAGTGTCCACTCCAGTGATAATTCCCATGCGCTCGCTACCTGACTCTCCAAATAGCGTCCAGCTGAAAACTGAGTCACCACCTGCAAGTGAACTCACGCCAACCGTGCCTACCGTTGTTAAATTATCCACAGAACCATCATTGTTGAATCGAAGTAAATCGCTGTTCCAGATATCACCGTTCGGCGCAGCACCGACAGACAGATACCATGCCGGCGCATGAGCTTCGGTGTAGGTATACCAAATCAAACCTCTGGATGGTCCAATGGGCTGATAATCAAGGCCTTGTGAAATGCCACCGCGGTTAAGCGAAACCAGCAGATTTCCGTTCACCGGCTGATTCATTTGGCTAAATGCAACATCTGCCTGAATACTGACCGAACTTGGGCTTGCATTGGCATTTTTGACTACGGCATACCATCGACCGGCTTGAAGCGTACCGCCGGTGACCATCAATTGTGGGCCGTTTCCGCCGGAACCTGATGCACTCATTATCGGTGTTCCAGTTGGTGCCGGGGAGGCAAACGGTGCTTGTGAGAAGGCATTGGCGAAATCAACCCTTTGGAGATCAACGGTCAGACCGTTGTTCTGGTTAGCGTCGGCACCTGTTGCTGTAACCGTCAAGCTGCTTGCACCACTTGGAACATCTATAAACATACGGCCATGTTCAGCCATCGAAGGGAGTGCGAACTTATGTTCTCTGCCATCAAAAAGAGGGAAAGTCTTTGGCACTCCAATCCCATTGCGGTTGAAATAAACCGGAATAATTCCAATATTGCTTGGCATACTGGCATCGGTACCAAGCCCTACTGCGCCCAGTAATTCCTCACCGCTCACGGCATTTACATCTTGCCAGGAAAGCCGTAAATCAAAACTGCTACCACCCGTGACAATGCCAGGCCCTGTCGCAGTTAGTGGACCATCCGGTCCGGGACCAATTACCGCCGATTCTATATTAATTTCATCACTGCTTGCCGCACTACCCTCCCAGTTTTGACCGACAATCCAGTAAGTTCCGGGTGTTGGATTCAATATATCGCACAGCTCAATCGCAGTAGGCGTAGTACTACTACAAATCTCTTCATCAGGATCGGCTATACCGTCTTCGTTGCTGTCTCTACCGATAAACAGGTCAACGTCGGTTGCAGTTGAAGCTAAAGATGCGGAGTGGAACCAGAGCGTGCCGGCAGGTACTTCATGGAAAATTGTCATAACGCCTGTACCGCCACCGTATGGGTCGTCCCTGCTTGGGTCCTGAACAAGAAACTGACTGTCGACCTGAGGCCGTACCAGACCGCCAGAGGTATATGTCGCCTGCTGCATCTGAGCCAGGCCATCCAGAGCGAAGTCCTGCCAGCCTGAGTTCTCATCCGTTGAAATGATAAATTCCAGTGGCAGGTCGCCGCCGGTTGCAAACACGGTCACCGGCATTACCAGATCATTTTCACCTGACGAGCTTAATGTGATGCCTCCATAGACCCAGGTACCAACCACACTACCAGTACTGACATCTACATTAACGGTGAGGGCTCGGCTGCCCCCGGATGCCAATACAAAAGAGGATGGCGTAACCGACACTACAACACCTGCAGGAAAGCCACTCGCAGAAGCTGTCCAACTCGCACCACCTTTTAAATCAGTAACTGTGCGGGTGAAATTGCAAGAACCTGCACAATTTGCATCGGTCATTGTGGGCAGATTCAATTCACGCGGCTTACCGCCCGTACTTGGGTTTGCAGCGGTAAAATTTGCAGTGGTCTCGTTCAGGTACAGAGCAGCATTTGCCGCCATACCCAAACGTGGTCGACCAGCGCCGCGGTCGTGCGGTGTGGCATCACTTCCATCAAAATTCCATGCAAGTTCTGCTGTTGCGGTTAGTTCTAAAGTGGAGGAAATCATGCTGGGTGTCCAGCCGTTATTAACCGACAATAGTAAAGCTCCAGCACCTGCAATGTGTGGCGATGACATGGACGTGCCACCAATGGTAGCGAACGAATTTCCTGGCATCCATGCGCCAATAATACTAGAGCCCGGGGCAATCAGGTTTGGTTTCAATATGTCCCGAACCGCACCTAATCCAGGGCCTCTTGAACTGCTGCTGGCCACCTGATCGGCGAGCGAGTCCCGAAGCAAGCGATCAAATCCTGATATTGAGCCTCTATGTCCCGTTCCACTGTCTAGCCAGGATCGCAAATCATCGCCATGAATATTTCCAATATGAATGGCTGGCTGGCAATGTAGATCAGAACGTATTGATTCACCATCCTCTTCAGTATTCGCCAAAATCATGCCGCCGGCACCTGCGAGCATGACATTTTTGCCTTTTTCGATACGACCGTATTGGCCGCGGTCACAAACCACGATTTCGCCATTGAAGGTGCCCGGTGGAAACGGGTTGGTCGCACCGGTATTGTCAGCGCAAGCGGTACCTAATTCCTCGGGGCCGGTTCCGCACAGAGCATTGCCAAAATCCTTGGCGTGAACAATATTTCGAACCCCACTGGTGCCGGTCAGTGTAGAGCCAACAATATCATCCGGCGTTGGCAAATTTCCACCGGTCAGATTTTCCAGTGATGCTCCAAAAATCCGGTTATGCGTCGCGTTTCCGACCGAGGTTATCCAGGGTGAGTTTGCAGGCCTTCCGATCGTCGAAGGTGCAGGCCCATCGTTACTGGCAGAGGTAGCTACAAATATTCCGGCACTGCGGGCATTGAGAAAAGCGAGACTGTTTGAGTCAGCCCAGGGCGAAGGTGGATCGGCAGCACCCAGCGAATAATTGATCACATCTACACCATCTGCAATGGCCTGATCGATCGCTTCAAGGATTGCAGAATTTGGACAGGCGTCATCATCAGGGTCAGCAGGATCACCGTCGGTGCAAACTTTATAAGAAATCAGGTTTGCAAATGGAGCGACACCGGAAATGGCAAAAGAAACCCCATTATTAGTAACTTGCACAAAGTTTCCGGCAGATGTTGATGCAGTGTGCGTGCCATGGCCGGAATCATCTTTACCCTTGGCATGTTCATCGACGTCTGTCGTAGCCGGGTCATCATCAATAAAACTATAGACGCCGATCAAATGATCGTTGCACAAGACTTCCGGATCAGAACATAAACCTTTTTGCGAACCGAGCGGATTGATATAGTCGTGACTGCCAGCGTTTCCACCCGGATCACCAAATGACTGATGATCCCAGTTAATGCCGGAATCAATGTTGCCGATAACGATGCCGGCCCCGAGGACTGCAGGCAATGTGCCAATGCCATTCCAGATCACATTAGCCCCTACCCATGTTGGTCCGGCATCGGTTTCAGGTTTGTGACTGGAATCTTTTTCCACAAATTTCACTTGCGGCATGTGTGACAGGTTTTGTGCCTCAATTGCGGTCAGGGAAACGGAAAAACCATTGAGTGCATTGCGGTAGCGACGCCGGGGTTTGATCTCACGCCCAAGTTTCAGTGCCGCTTCACCATGAAATCGATCGAATCCTTCGTCCAGTTCCCTAAGATAGGCCTTCGAGTCCATCGATTCGACATTAAGCCGGTGTGCACGGGACTTTGAACCAGTGGTTCCTGATTGAGGTGAGGAATCTGGCGATTCAACTTGTTGTCGATGCCATTCAGCGAGCGGAGCTTCCTTGAGCACAACAATATAATTCTGCCGCTCACCGGATGTATCGGGAGATTTTGCTGCCAGTGGCGACGACATTGTCATGAATATTAGAGCTGCGCCCAGCAATCGAACTATTGGTTTTCTTTCCTTTATCATAAACGTCCTTTCATCCCTGAATTGCAGTTCGCATGGTGACCAGTTCTTCCGCGGCGGTTGGATGTATACCAACCGTGGCATCGAATTGATCTTTTCGCAGGCCTGATTTTACCGCTACAGCGAAGCCCTGCACAATTTCTGGAGCATCCACACCAACGATGTGAATTCCGACTACCTTTTGGCCACTGCGTTCAACAATCAGCTTCATCATGGTTTTTTCATCGCGACCACTGAGTGAATACTTCATCGGGCGGAACTCTGATCGGTAAATATCAAGCTCACCAAAATGTTGCCTTGCCTGTTCTTCGGAGTAACCTACGGTGCCCACCTGCGGTTGTGTGAAAACTGCAGACGGGATGAAATCGTGGTCCACCATTCGCGCACGGTTACCAAATTCGGTATCGGCGAAGGCATGACCCTCGTGTATGGCTACCGGTGTCAGATTGACCCTGTTGGTGATATCGCCAACAGCAAATATATGTTCAACGCTGGTCCTTGAGTATTCATTCACGGGAATACTTCCATCCGCGCGAACCTCGATGCCGGCGGCTAGAAGCTTAAGGCCTTTGCAATTGGGAACCCGACCGGTTGCATACATAACGCAATCAACCTCAATGCTTGAACCATCATCAAGACTTAGCTGCAGACTTTCACCTGTCTTTTCGACCGCGGTTACATTCAACTCAAAACGCAGATCAATTCCCCGCTTGCTCATTTCCCTTCCAAGTACCCGGCGAACGTCATGATCAAAACCTCGCAACAAAGCGTCACCGCGATATATTTGTGTAACGCGGGAACCCAGCCCGTTAAAAATGCCGGCAAATTCACTGGCAATATATCCGCCACCGACGATCGCGACTCGTGCTGGTAACTCTTCAAGGTGAAATGCTTCATCAGATGTAATGACATGCTCTTTTCCAGGAATTTCAGGAACCCAGGGTTTGCCACCAGCGGCAATTAATATCTTCTTTGCTGAAACAATATCCTCACCAAGCTGAATATGGTGTGAATCGATAAAACTGCCATGGCTCAAAAATAGCTCCACTCCCGAATCATCGAGCAGACGTAAATACACCTGATTGAGCCGGTCAATCTCACGGTCTTTGTTTTCAATTAGTTTCGACCAGCTAAATTGCGCACCGGAGACAGTCCAGCCAAACGACTCAGCTTCGGCAAAGTCATCTGCAAAGTGCGCGGCGTACGAAAGGAGTTTTTTAGGGACACAGCCACGAATAACACAGGTGCCACCTACCCTGCTGTTTTCGCAAATGCCAACTTTTGCGCCTAACGAGGCGGCGATTCGCGCAGCCCTTACACCGCCAGAGCCGGCGCCGATCACAAAAAGGTCAAAATCATACTCGTTCATAAATTATTCCAATTCGGGCTGCAAGGCAGCGCATCTATGGTTTCCAGCCTGCCATAAGAGCACGGAAACAGAACAACAATCCAGCGTTGACGGCTTGTTTCACAAATGAGACCCGCAAAAGCACAAGCTAATGACAGCGAGAATCCACCACCGGGAAATTGAAGCACAAACAGCGTATTTAGTGGCCCTGAATGATTTAAGTCAATATCGTGGTCTGAACAACGTGGACTTGCCTGTGAGCAGTCCGTAGCATAGGCAATAATTCCCGTAGTCGTGACACATGCTTACAGTTAAAAACATCACTCTTGAGCGTTATTTCGAGCCGGTCTTTGAGCCGCTAAGCTTCACTGTGTCTTCTGGCGAAATCCTTTTACTGACCGGTGACAATGGCTCAGGCAAAACCACTTTAATCCGAATTCTCGCAGGCGTACTTCAGGCAAGTGAAGGTGAGGTGAGCAAGAGTGAAGCTGATCTCGTCTATGTGGGGCATCAACTGGCGGTCAAAGATGATTTGAGCGTAAGTGAGAACATTGATTTCATGCGCGAATTTCTTGCTGGATCCGACCGGTCAACCGCGGACATTGTCACTCAGGTTGGCCTGCAGCGTGTTGCAGGGCAAGTGGCCCGGACTCTGTCTGCAGGACAGCGTAAACGTTGCGCCCTGGCACGGTTGCTACTCAGTCCTGCCAGACTCTGGCTACTTGATGAACCATATTCAAACCTGGACCGGAACGGTATTGCCATGCTTGATGGATTGCTGAGGCAGCATGTTGATGCTGGTGGCGCCTGTGTATTAACCACTCACGGCAGCCTGCGACCAGCGGGATTTGAGATGCAAGAGTGTGAGT
>JBLHGQ010000128.1:0-8115 GCA_047614505.1 Rhodothermales bacterium
AGGCCGAGAATGCCAACTAGTGCAACTTGGGACATATATTGGTGCTAATTCAAGGGTTGAGCTGCAACTTTAGCCCGCTTTCTATTGCATCAGCATCAGATTCGGAAATCCCTAATGAGTCTCGCAAGACAATCAGCAATGTCCGCTCTTTGGGTGAGATGCCACCTTCAGCTTGCGCTTCTCCGAATGCTGATTCGTAAACCTGCATCTTGCGGAAAGCAGCGTACTCCGGTGTGTTCTCTGTATTAGGCATTGCTGCAGCGGCGACGCGTTCAGAAAAACGTTGCAATGGCGCGAGGAAAAACATCACCACTGCTGCTGCAAGCAGGCCGGCAACATTACCCAGTTCTGCTTCCAGGAAAGAGCTCGCACCTTCAGAAATTAAAAACATGGTCGCGACGAAAATGCCGGCCAGAGTTGACTGTTTGATAGTCCAGCGGATTTTCAGATCAATATCAAATAACTGGGTTCGCAGGATGCCGTAAGCAATCAGGGGTACCGCTACCAGCGTTCCGAGGACGTAGACGAAGTAGTCCCATTCGCCACCAGTATGTACGCTGCTGCCGCTAAATATTTCTAATGTACCTTTTATGTATATATAGCCCCAGCAAATATCACGGAAACCAAAGGCGAGCACGAAAATCAATGCCCGTGCCTTTGCTGCACCCTTCGCGATACGCCACGCCTTAATTGAGGCCACCAGAGCAAAAGCAAAAACCGCAGCCATTGAGAGATAAAGCATCGGTATACCGATTTTCAAGGGTATGATTCCCATCATGAATGTCAAAATCATGACTGTGAAAAGCAACACCGAATATAAGATCAAGCCTGTTTGAGCTTTTTTCTTTGCAAAAGGTTTTGTCATTTTGATTTGCAGGGCTGCGGCAAGAAAAATCGGATACATCGCGATCATGGCGCAGTCACCGGTGAAGTGAAGAACACCGGAAATCAGTTCGACCATTGGGTAATCGCTGTAGAAAGTCTCTGGTGAGCTCATAAAGTATAAAACGACATCGCTTGAGCCCAGGGTGAGGCCCTCGAAGACCAATAGTAATGAAAGTTTCCGCGCTACGCTGCCTGGCAGGCTGACTCGGTATAGCACTACCGCCAAGGCCCAGCTAAGCAGCACTGCAGTTAGCCCCAAAACTCCTTGAATGTTAATTTGAAACATCAGCTTATGTTATCAATCAAGGATTCGACGTGCGAACGCGAAGCGGTGGCCAGTGCTTCAAGGTTATAACCACCTTCAAGAATCGAAACAAGCCTGCCTCCGGCTGAATCCTGGGCAAGGCCCATGAGTTGATCGGTGATCCATCGGTAGTCGATATCCTGGACCTCTAACTGCCCCAGGGGATCTTTGTAATGGGCATCAAAGCCTGCAGATATCAATATCATATCGGGCTCGAAACTGTGTACCGCAGGCAAGCCCAGGGTTGACCATGCATGACGAAACTCATTACTACCGTTGCCGGGGGCCAGAGGCAAATTGAGAATATTGCCGCCACCGGTTTCCTCGGCATATCCACTGCCCGGGTAAAGCGGCATCTGGTGGCTTGATACAAACATCACGCTTGGGTCATTTTCAAAAATTGCCTGGGTACCGTTACCGTGGTGCACATCAAAATCAATGATGGCAATTTTTCCAATTCCGTCATGAGTCTGTGCGTGCCGGGCACCAACCGCGACATGGTTAAAAAAGCAGAAACCCATGGCGATTTCCTGCTCGGCATGATGCCCGGGCGGTCGTACCACACAGAACACATTGTTTGTCTTGCCTGCAATTACCTGGTCAATGCCAAAGCAGATTCCGCCGCTACCGCGTAGGCTGGCATCAAGCGTGCCGCGACTCATAATGTTGTCTTCTTCGGTGACTGAAATCCGGCCATCTGAAGGTTCCAGTTCTCTTAAACGGTTCTGAAACACCTCGGTGTGAACCCGTGAAATTTGTTCTGCTGTTGCTCTGGGGGCCGGCAGGTATTCCAGGTCTTTCAAGCCCTCGAGACCACCCAGTACTGCTGGAATGCGCTGCACCCGCTCCGGGCTGCGTGGACCGGTATCGTGTTGAAGGCAGTCGTCGTGTTGGATGATGGTTGTCACAATGGAATTAGGGATACCTTTGAATGATTTAATTCACGACTTGAATAATGGTAGTTTAAGCGATTCTTTGACTTCTTCCATCACTACATAAGAACGGGAACCACTAACGCCAGGTAAAGAGAGAATCTTTTCGCCCAGCAAATCCCGATATTCCTGCATATTCCTGACCCGGGCTTTAATTAGATAGTCAAAATTCCCGGATACCAGGTGACATTCCAAAACTTCAATCAGTTTGCCGGCTTCTTTTCTGAAATCCCTGAAAACATCAGGGGAGGTTCGTAGCAGATCGATCTCAACAAATACCAGCAATCCGCAGCCAACCAGTTCCGGGTCAAGGATGGCTGCGTATTCTTTGATATATCCATCACGTTCCAGTCGCTTGACCCGTTCAAGGCAGGGGGTGGGAGTGAGGTTAACCTTTTTGGCCAGTGCCACGTTCGACATTCGACCATCGTCCTGCAGGCACTCGAGGATGCGCCGGTCGGTACGGTCAAGCGGTTTTGGTTTCTTCGGTTTCATGAGCCTTTATCCGGAAAAGATTGATAGCATAATAATCTAGAAAATGGATATCTACAGCATAAAAAACTAATTTTACACCATTAAAATAGCTTAATCAGCGTCAGGAGATAAGAAATGAAGATTGGTGTGCCAACAGAGATTAAAAATCATGAGTACCGCGTAGGCCTGGTACCAGCTTCAGTCAAAGAATTGACCGGCCGTGGCCATGAAGTTTATATGCAAACCGGTGCCGGTCTGGGTATCGGAATGGAAGATACGGATTACCTCGATGCTGGCGCTCAAATTCTTGGTGATGCCCAGACTGTGTTCTCAGCAGCTGAATTGATTGTGAAAGTAAAAGAGCCGCAAGCCGTCGAGCGTGCCATGTTGCGCGAAGATCAGACCCTGTTCACTTATTTGCATCTCGCTCCTGACCCCGATCAAACTGAAGACCTGGTCAAAAGCGGCGCAACTTGTATTGCCTATGAGACCGTGACAGACAAAAAGGGTGGATTGCCTCTATTGGCGCCGATGTCCGAGGTGGCCGGCCGTTTATCTATTCAGGCTGGTGCCTGGTGTCTGGAAAAGGCCCGTGGTGGCTCAGGTGTTCTTCTGGGTGGGGTTCCGGGCGTTGAGCCTGCAAAAGTCATGATTATTGGTGGTGGCATGGTTGGTTTTAACGCTGCGCAAATGGCTGTCGGTCTCGGTGCGCGGGTTGTAGTACTGGACCGTAATGCGGATGTATTACGTTTTCTTGATGCTACTTTTGCCGGTAGAGTTGAAACGGTTTATTCCACAGCTGGTGCAATTGAGAGGCATATCAAAGATTCGGATCTGGTCATTGGTGGTGTATTGATCCCCGGTGCATCCGCACCCAAGCTGGTAACACGTGAACATCTGGCTTTGATGCGTAAGGGTTCGGTATTGGTAGATGTCGCGATTGATCAGGGCGGCTGTTTTGAAACTTCACATGCAACGACTCATGCAGAACCCATTTTCGTGGTGGATGAAATTGTTCACTATTGTGTTGCCAATATGCCAGGCGCAGTTCCCCGCACATCAACATTTGCCCTGAATAATGCAACCTTGCCATTTGTCCTGGCACTTGCGAATAAAGGTCCACGTCAGGCATTGGCAGACGATCCGCATTTGCTGGAGGGCTTGAATGTTCATCGTGGCATGGTCACTTATGAGGATGTGGCACGTGATCTGAACTATGATTACGTACCAGCCGAAGAAGCATTGACGCATTGATCAATTGCTATGGGTTTACTTTCGGCCAAGGCAATAAAATTTAAGGAATGAATTAGATGGAAACTGTTACCCACTTTATTAACGGCCAACGCGAATCAGGAACTGGAAATCGCAGTCTTGATGTTTTTAACCCGGCCACTGGTCAGGTTCAGCGTCAGGTTCAGATGGCAACGGCTGCGGATGTTGATGCCGCCGTAAAAGCTGCACAAGCCGCTTTTCCATCGTGGTCAGCCCAGCCGGCTTTGCGCCGTGCGCGTTGTATGTTCCGCTTGAAGGCATTGATTGAAGAAAATCACGATGCCCTGGCCGGTATTTTAACCAATGAACATGGCAAGGTTCGCGAAGATGCACGTGGTGAAGTTACACGGGGACTTGAAGTGGTCGAGTTTGCTTGTGGGGCGCCGCAGTTATTGAAGGGTGAGTATTCAGATACCGTTGGAACGGGCGTCGACAGTTTCTCGTTTCGTCAACCTTTGGGTGTTGTTGCAGGTATTACGCCCTTTAATTTCCCAGCCATGGTGCCCTTGTGGATGATGCCCATGGCGTTGATTTGTGGGAATACATTCATACTCAAGCCTTCGGAACGTGACCCGTCGGCATCCATGATGCTGGCTGATCTGGCCAAACAGGCTGGTGTACCTGATGGTGTATTTAACGTAGTTCAGGGCGACCGGGAGGCTGTTGAAGCTATCTTGACTCACCCCGGAATAGATGGAATCAGTTTTGTTGGTTCAACACCCATCGCAAAACTGGTGTTTGAAACAGGTTCTGCGAATGGAAAACGCGTACAGGCATTGGGCGGCGCCAAGAACCATATGGTGGTTATGCCGGATGCACCGCTTGATGCGACGACAGATGCATTGATCGGATCGGCCTATGGTTCGGCGGGCGAACGTTGCATGGCAATATCTGTTGCGGTTGTGATCGGCGATGAAATGGCAGATGCGCTGGTTGCAAACCTGAAAAAGCGGGCACAGGCGCTGGTGATTGAACCTGGCAATGTTGAAGGTGCAGAAATGGGACCGTTAATTACCGGTGCGCACCGCGACAAAGTCAGTTCCTATGTTGATATCGGAGTGCAGGAAGGCGCTGATCTCGTCGTAGATGGCAGGGACTTTAGCCATCCGGATGCTCCTGATGGATTCTTTTTTGGCGGAACATTGTTTGACCGTGTCACCACCGATATGCGGATTTACCAGGAAGAGATTTTTGGCCCGGTTTTATGCGTGGTCAGAGTTAAGTCATTTGATGAGGCTGTGGATATGATTAATGCCCACGTGTATGGAAACGGCGTATCCATCTTCACCCGTGAAGGCGATGCGGCTCGGGCTTTTGTACAGCGGATTAAGGCAGGAATGGTGGGCGTGAATATTCCGATTCCGGTGCCAATGGCGTTCCATAGTTTTGGTGGCTGGAAACAATCCATATTCGGAGATCACGGGCTTTACGGTGCGGAAGGCATCCGGTTTTATACCCGGTTAAAGACTGTTACCCAAAGGTGGCATTCCGGGATTCGCCAGGGCGCTGATTTCCACTTTCCCAAACTCGGATAAGTCGAGCACCTGGAAAAACGAAGCGTAGGAGCGATGGTGCGCTTGCTTGTAGGAGCGATGGTGCGCTTGCTTGTAGGAGCGATGGTGCGCTTGCGAAGCAAGGGCCATCGCGAAGCTTTTTGGCCATCGCGAAGCTTTTTGGCCATCGCGAAGCTTTTTGGACATCGCGAAGCTTTTTGGACATCGCGAAGCTTTTTAGCCATCGCGAATTGCCTAAATTCGCACTAAATTTAAATCATCCCCCAAACCAACATGCCAAGCGTGCCAATAACCATCGCGACATTTGCAAGCATGGAAGCAATCATGCCGGGTGCCCGCCCAGCCGGACTGTTAATGTATCCATTTGAATACACCAGTCGACCAATAACAAATATCGCACCAGGAACTATCACCCAGAAATTATTGACGAAATAGGCGAAGGCAAACGTTGCCGGAACGAAAACAATCAGTTGTTCCAGCGTATTTTGCTGAACTCTGAACATCCGTTCAAATTGTTCGTTGCCTGTACAGGCGGGCGCTTTAACACCCAATTTACCTCTTGATATACCCACTCGGGCGGTAAAGAAAATGTACTCAGCCAAAGCCAGCATAACGATGATAGTTGCGATTTCCATATTGATTGCCTCTTGAGTGAAAATTAATTAACGTTGGTCGCCATGGACCCAAATCACTTCTTCGCCGCCTTCAGATCGTGCAAGTACTCTTGCCATTACAAAAAGCAGATCGGAAAGCCGGTTCAAATAGCGCAAACTGACCTCATTGATATCTTCATCACGGCCCAATGAGACCAGAATTCGTTCAGCGCGCCGGCAAATGGTTCTTGCCAGATGGCATCTCGATGCAGCTTCAGACCCCCCCGGAAGAATGAAGTCTTTTAGCGGCGGCAAATCCTCATTGAATCCATCAAGATCAGATTCCAGTTGTGTTACATATGGTTCCGGCACCAATGTAAATCCCGGCATGCATAATTCGCCACCCAAATCGAAAAGTTCGTGTTGAATCCGCGTCAGGCAGTTTTCAATTGCTCCCGAAGGCCGCGCACTGATCAGAAATCCAACGGCGCTGTTGAGTTCATCGACTGTCCCGTAGGCTTCCACCCGCAGCGCATCTTTGTCTACTCTGCTACCGTCTCCCAAACCAGTGGTACCCTTATCACCGGTTCGCGTGTATATTTTTGAAAGTCGATTGCCCATATTTTGGATTTCTTTAGCTTTGGGTAGACAAATATAGCACGCGATTCCATAAATGCTTTAAAGGGAGCGCTACATGGATACCAAGAAACTAATGCAAACCAGCGACAGTGTAGGCTTGTTGGTATTAAGGCTGGTAACGGGCGCAATTTTTATCGCACATGGTCTGCCGAAATTTGGGTGGGATGGTGGAGAGGGCAACCTCGCCAGTCTGACATCAAGCATGGAAAGCATGGGTATTCCATTACCATTCATTAGTGGCATTCTCATAGGTACTACCGAAATTTTTGGAGGTGCTTTGCTTATGGCAGGCTTTATGACACGGATTGTCACGGCAGCACAGACTTTTGGCATGCTAGTGGCGGTGTTTGTTGTTCATTTCTCCAATGGCTTTGCTGGCCGAGGTGGTTACCAATGGGCCTTAATGCTTGCTGCAGCGGCGTTTTGCCTGATGATGGAAGGTGGCGGCAAGTATTCGCTCGATAGGAAACTCAGCAGCTAGGATTTTGGTAGGCACGATTGTGCGAAAGCGCACCATCGTTTCTACGCTCGAATATGCAATTGTGCAAATCGAAACAATTCGCGATGGCCCTTGCTCCGCAAGCGCACCATCGCTCCTACAAGCAAGCGTGCCATCGCTCCTACAAGCAAGCGCAGCATCGCTCCTACAAGCAAGCGCACCATCGCTCCTGCACTTAGATTTATTGTTTAGGAACAAAATCCTCGAGTACGGCTTTTCTTAACAGGTCTGGCGGTAACAAACCCTGCTCAAGCACGAAGTCATGGTATTTACGCTGATTGAAGCGATCACCCAGCGTCATTTCCACTTCGGTACGTAAACGCTGTAGGTTCCGGTAACCGTAGTAATAGGACGTTGCCTGTCCCGGGGCGAGGAAGGCATATCGGTCGGCTTCTGAACTGGCCATCGCTTTTGATAGCCCAATCTGATTGATCATAAAATCAATCACCTCTTCCGGAGTTAACAGACCAAGGTTTACCATTGGATCCATAAACATTCTTCCGGCGCGTTGCAGGCGGGCCAACAATGTGAACAACTGACCCTCCAAAGGCAGGTGTTCCATCATGATTGCTTCAGAATATAAACCCCAACCCTCAACATTGGCACTGTTAAAAGCATAGGTTGTGCGTGCCAGCGAGGTGCCATTCTCGACCAGTGATGCAAACTGCATCTCATGGCCGGGACGGGCTTCGTGCACCGTCAGAGCCCAGGTAACAGCGTCATGACTCCAGTCGTCCATTTGACTATCTTCGCCCATTGCCGGGTTTTTCTGGACCAGAACAAACTCACCATATTGACCGGTGTTACCAATTAGTTGAGGCGGGCTCATAAATGGTGCCGGAATGCTGGCAGACTCGGCTTCGGTAGCCAGACGGATAGACGCAGCCCTGTCAGGCAGGGTGACGATGTCATGTTCGCGAATCATATCTTCGATGGCTGCTAATCGCTCCATGTAAACTTCGAGAATCTTGTCTTGTGGAATCTGGTTTTTCTTCAGTTCCTT
>JBLHGQ010000129.1:0-7939 GCA_047614505.1 Rhodothermales bacterium
GTGATCTTGCGGCATTGAAACCGGATTTAGCCGGATTAACGGCCGCTTCAATCAGGGGCGGCATTAATCCAGCCGGCGAGCGTGGTGGCGGTAATTGGGGCACGATCATGCGTAGCAACCGACCTGTTAACAAGAAACAATTTGAAGCCATGCTCGACGATCTGCCAGGGTCAGATGACTTTGACGACGAATTTGTCGGCCTGGCACTTGCAGGTCAAAATCCGCCCCGTGATATTCCCACAGATGCGGAACTGGATAGTTTTGCACAAGCATACAAAAAAATGGGCGTACTGGAGAAAGCCGGCGGCAGTGAAGACCAGTTGATCAAAGCGATTGAAGACGAAGACCTCACAGTTAATCGGTACAACCGCCTGGTGGACTTGCTTGAAACGTATCAGAGCATTGAAAATGAAGTGGCTTATCGCCTTGGTACTCTCGAGCGACCCGCTGAATAGAAACTAAAAGCATTCAAATTGTTGAGTGCAATTGCTTCGCAACTTGATTGCCGGTAGCGCAAGCCAGAGTCCAGCCCAGCATGCCGTGACCGGTATTCAGAAATACGCCTTTTACCGGGGTTGAACCCACCAATGGCCTGCTATCAGGGGTCATCGGTCGATAGCCACCCCACCCGTGGTCCTGTGTTGCATTGAAATCTGCCACAGTCGGTGCAAGGGAATGAGCAATCTCCAACAGTTGCCTCAATCTCTGTGGGTCACGCTTTGAATTAAAGCCCACGATATCCGCCATACCGGCGATGCGAATTTGATCGCCAAGCCGGCTGAAAACAATTTTGTTACCGAGGTCTGTCACGCTGGTTTCAATTGGTGCGGTTCCCAGGGGTAGTGTCACACTGTAACCGCGAACCGGGTAAATATTGGTTTCTATACCCAGAGGATCCAGCAGTGACGAACTGTTAGCGCCAAGGCAAACCACCATCGCATCAGGCTCAAAACTGCCTGCTGAAGTGGTGATCTGCACCAATTTCCCGTTGCGGGGTTCTATTGAAAGAATGGTTTCATTCAAGCGCAGTTCAAAGGGACGGGTTTCCAGCATCCATTGGCAAAGGTTTTGACAAAACTTCTTCGGGCACCCAACTTCGTCCTGTTTGGACCAGACAGCACCCAGATAAGCCTGCTTGAATCCAAGCAAGCCTGGCTCAATTTCGCAGGCTTTGGAAAGACTCAGGATTTCCGTTTTGCAGCCTTGGACTTGCTTCAATAACTGCGACTTCTTCGCCGATTCAAGCTCGCCGGGGTTGTTGAGCATCACCAGTTTTCCGGCTTGCCTGAATGAAAAGTCCATTGCAACTGTGTTTCGGATTTGTTTCAGCAAATGCGCCGACTGCAAAGCAAGCTCCAGCACAAAGGCAGTATTGTTTCTGGCATTTTTCCGCGTACATTGGCCAACAAATGCCACGCCCCATTTAAGCAGACTTTTGTTTATGGCTGGCCGGATCCGGATTGCACTATCAAAGCCAAAAACCTGACCCGGGAGTTTACGAAGCAGAGCGGGACTGGCGAATGCATCAGTAAAACTGTAGGAAAGTTGTCCACCATTGCCACCACTTGCACCTGCAGCCACTTCAGCCGCGCCATCGATGACCGTTACCGAATGCCCAAGCTCAGTAAGGTAGTACGCAGTGGTTATGCCGGTGACACCTGCCCCCAGGACTGTTACATGCATGATCACGTCCCAATAGAATCGACCTAGATTCTACGCAAACAAGCAAGTGCTGCTCCAATGATGATTCTTCCAAAGCCTATAGGCTAAGTCTATGGCTTGAGAAAAAGCGGTTGCTTGAGAAAACTTTGTAACCGGGGCTTTAGGTGACTAACGAATCTTTGCGAGACGATTGAAAGTGGCGTGCTTTCGAGGGTCAATAAAGTAATGTTGAAATTGAGTTCCGGGTTCAATTTTTTGAACTGAACATTCCGGTGCCCACTGGATCTCGCGGTGATCTCATCAACAATGGTCACGCCTGCACCGTGAGCAACCAGGGCTTTTGCCATTTGATAGGTTTCGACTTTAACGGAGGATTTCAACTGTACATCGCTGGCCTCAAGGTGCTTTGTAAGTAATTGACCTAATGGGCCACGATCACTCAGTTTTATGAATGGAAATTTTCGCAGATCAGATAAATGAACGCTCTGCCCATTACCAATATCAACACCACTGCCTGCCAAAGCAACAAACTGGCCGGTCGCAAGGTGATCCGCCTTGATTCCCGGCTCTGATGCGGGATGGAATACAATCGCCAGATCAATTCTGGATTGGTTCAGAGCACGAATT
This sequence comes from Rhodothermales bacterium, assembly GCA_047614505.1. Taxonomy (GTDB): domain Bacteria; phylum Pseudomonadota; class Gammaproteobacteria; order Xanthomonadales; family SZUA-36; genus JABDJL01. Next base: position 2,290 of record JBLHGQ010000129.1, read on the forward strand.
GCTTGTTCATAGTGCTGCGTTTCGACGTCAAATTCAGTGTCCGGATGTTGCTCAAGATAGCCGGCGATAACGGAAGGAATAAAATCAATACCAAAGGCAGGGGTCACCAAAAGCCTGATGCGACCAATATCCGATGCGCCGATATTCCTGGAGACGCGTTGTAACTCGTCAATGCTTTGATAAACGCTGGATACATTGCCGATAAGACGCTCGGCCTCCAGTGTGGGCACCAGTTTGCCTTTCACGCGGTCGAAAAGCGCATATCCCAATTGTTGTTCGGCATGGGCCAGCACTTTGCTGACGGATGGCTGGGAAACCTGCAAAAACTTCGAGGCTGCTGTCACTGTGCCACAGGTATATACCGCATGAAAAACTTCGATATGCCGTAGTCGCATGATAATTCCATCAAAATCCGGAAGTCATAGTATAACCAAAGGCTATTGCTTCCTGCAGAAGATTCATTAGTAATTTCAATGCTCAGAGTCGAGAATATTTGATCGAATAGATATACACTCGTTACACTAATTCGTTATTAGGCTGTTGGCCATTTTTACTATCGTCACTATGTGGGAGTTGACATGACTACAAAGGCAAATTTAACCGGGGTTCGCAATGAAATACTTATCCTGATCAGCGCATTCTTTTTAAGCATTGCACCTATGATTTCTTTGGCCGACGAAGCGGCTGATGACGCAGCAAATAATGATAAGCGGGTCACTGAACTTGAGCAGGCGGCCGGTGATCAGGCAAACGATGAAGAACGTGCGCTTGAAGAAGTCACGGTCACCGGTTCTCAAATTAAGGGTGCCGCGATTTCTGAAGCACTTTCAGTCTCTGTCATCACTGCCATTGATATCGAAATGCTCGGCATCAGTTCAGGTGATGAGTTGCTGGATTATATGCCAGAAAACGGCCAGAACTTTTTCAACGAAGCAGAAAATATTTCCGGTGGCGTGAACTCGGTTCGCGGGGATATCGGTACACCCAACTTACGTAACATGGGTACCGGCAACACACTGGTCTTGCTCAATGGCAGAAGGCTGGTGAATTCAGCCGGCTACCAAACCGAAGAAATTGGTGGCAGCTTTGTTCCGGTTAACTCAGTCAATTCGAATGAGATTCCTGTATTTGGCGTAGAACGGGTTGAGGTCTTACGTGATGGTGCGTCCGCTATCTATGGTGCCGATGCAGTTGCCGGCGTGCTCAATACCGTTTTGAAGACAGATTTTGAAGGCTTCACTGTCAGTTTCCGACAGGACAGCTATGACAACCTTCCACGCGACGACCAACGGATAAACCTCGAATACGGCAGTTTCTTCAACGGTGGCCGCACTAACGTGGGTGTGTTTGCCAGTTTTTATCAACATGACCGGGTGAATACCAAAGACGATCCAAGATGGTTAAATAACGATTATCGACCACGGGTTGTGGGAACTCCCTGGGAAGGTCTGACTTCCTGGCGCAACGATAGTGCAGACTCAAGCTTTAGCCAGTTTGACCTGGTCAGCAGCGCCAGTTCTTCTGGCTTATCCGGGTTGGACATTACCGATAGTGCTGGCGAATTTGAAACCTACCCCCTTGGTGACCCACGCTGTGAAGGTGGCTGGACGCTCAATTCAATCATGTGTGGTCACGAAGATGGTCAGGGAACCTACCGCTACAACACCAATGAGAATCGTGACCTGTCCGCTGATCTGGAAAGGGTCAATGTATTTTTATACGTGAATCATGAGATGGAAAATGGCAACGAGGCCTTTACCGAATTTTCATGGTACGAATCTGACACTAATCTAATCCGCCACCCAGCAGTAAGCACCACTGGTGTAGAACTGCGGGTTGGTGCGCAAAATTACTACAACCCCTTTGGCCCCTGTGGTTCTCCAAATCGCCTGCCTGATTCGGTCATCGGTACCGGGGTGCCATGCTCTGGAATGGCGTTAACGATGGATAATCACAGACACACTGAAGTGCCAAGAATTATCGATAACAAAGCGACGACCTGGCGGTTCCTGCAAGGTTTCCGTGGCTCAAAAGGAGCGTGGGACTGGGAAGCTGCAGTTGTTTTGTCAAAAGCCGAGCGCAACGATGTAACGCATAACCGCATTTCGAATACGCTGATGGTAGAAGCGCTCAACGATCCGACTGCAGCAGCCTATAACCCGTTCAACGGTGGAGGGCTTTTACCTTCAAATATCGAGAGAACATTGGTTGATGTCTATCGCACTAACGAAACCGAACTCAACATGATTGATTTCAAGATGACCAATAACGAACTATTCAATTTGCCAGCGGGACCGGTGGGCTTTTTGATTGGAGTTGAATATCGTGAAGAATCATTTGACGATGATCGTGACGACCGTCTCGACGGCACTATAGCCTTTACAGACTTTCAGGGAGATACCTACCCCTTTGTTTCTGATGTGATGAATTCCAGCCCGACAGGGGATTCAAGGGGAAGCAGGGATGTCACTTCAGCGATGGTGGAATTTGCTTTACCCGTTTTCGAGAACCTGGACGTACAACTAGCTGCGCGTTATGAGGATTTCTCTGATGTGGGTTCCACAACAGTCGGAAAAGTTGCATTTGGCTGGCGACCGGTGGATCAATTGCTGATCCGTGGTTCCTGGTCTGAGGCTTATCGTGTGCCCAATCTGATTACCATCAATGAAGACCTGGTGGTTCGTACCAATACACGGAACGACTATACCTGCCTGTTTGCAGATCCGAATCAGGACGTTCTTGATTGCAGAAATGGTGTACAACGCCGGGCGAGTGGCAGCAGGACACTGCAGCCAGAACAATCCACCAACACGTCTGTAGGCTTTGTCTGGGATGCAAGTGAGAATTTCACATTCACACTTGACTATTGGTCAATTGAAAAAGATGACACCATCGGCCTGTTTGGCGAAGAGAATCACTCCATTCTTGATCTGCTATTCCGCCTGCAAGCAGGCACCGGTAGTTGTGGTGCCGGAGTTGGCAACCCTGCAGTTGGTAGATTGGATGTAGACCCGGATGAAGTGGATATTTACCTGGCCGCAGGTATTTGTCCAGCTGGTCAAATTGAATTTATTGATGATGTATATCAAAATCTGGATACCCGCACGATTGAAGGGCACGACGTCGGAATTTACTACGATATAGATACGGGTATAGGCGATTTCAGCTTCAAGTATGTCGGTACTTTCTACGATAAATATGAGCAGATTGCCGGTGGCTCAGCGTCAGTCATACTTAACGCAATCAATGATGGCACTCTTCCTGCAAATACGCCGATTGACGGATTTGCTGACCTGATTCGCCGTGACGGCAATCAGGATGAAAAACACAATGCCAGCGTCAGATGGTCAAAGGATGCATTTGCTGCCAGCGTTTCCATGTTCAAGCTGGGTGACTTTTACCAGAGTTCCCAGACCCTGGAAGACGGCACGCAGTGGATTGTTGATTCCATGACCACATACAATATGACCGTTGACTACAAATTCGATATGTTTGAGGCCAACTCCAGAATTCGCCTTGGCATAAATAACTTCACCGACGAAAGAGCACCATTGGCAGACCGGAATTTTGGTTTCTTTGCTGATGCACACCGTGATTTCGGTCGTTATTACTACCTTGATTTGCGGATGACCTTCTGATCCCGGTGAATCTGATAAAGGGGAGCTTGGCTCCCCTTTTTTTTCCTCGATTTTTGTGGGATGAACGCATAATCTGAACCATATGAAATTTTTTCGCATATTCAGTGTTTCCGGGATTACATTATTGGCCTTGGCCGCTTGCACCATTGTTGACCTGGTCGACCTTAAGGAGCGTTCGAACCTGACCATTGTCCTCGTCGGTGGCACCGTCTATTCAGGCGAAAATACTGAGCCATTCATTGCTGATGTGTGGATCAAGGGCGACCGCATTGTAGGTCTTGGTCAACTCGGCAATGCACCAGCGGATCTGGTGCTTGATGTCAGGGGTCTTGCCGTGGTTCCGGGCTTTATTGACCTGCATTCCCATGCTATTCGGGACAACCCGGAACAAAGTGGGATATTTCGATGGCCGGATGCAGAAAACCAGATTCGGCAGGGTGTGACAAGCATTATTGGAGGCCCTGATGGAGGCTCGCCCGTTCCTCTAACGGAATCATTTTCAAAACTCGAAGAAAGTCCGGCTTCAGTGAACTACGGTTCGATGATTGGCCACGGTTCTGTGCGCGCAGAAGTCGTTGGTCTTGATGACCGGCCAGCCACTTCCGATGAAATGCAGGCTATGCGTGAACTGGTTGATGCGGCTATGCGTGAGGGCGCATTTGGCCTTTCTTCAGGTTTGGTATACACACCTGGCAGCTTCGCGGACACTGAGGAAATCATTGAACTGGCGAAAGTTGCTGGCAAATACAATGGCATTTATATCAGCCACATACGCGATGAAAATCTGGGTGTACTGGAAAGCGTCGCCGAGTTGATTCGTATCGCAGAAGAAGGTGGCCTGCCGGGACAAATTACCCACGCCAAGGTCATGGGTACTGCCATGCAGGGACGTTCAGTGGACATGCTCAAAATGGTCGATGAAGCAATTGCACGCGGCGTGGATATCAGCCTGGATCAATATCCTTATACCGCGGGCAGAACCAGCCTGATGGTGCAGTTTCCCCGCTGGAGCAAGGACGGTGGCAGTGCCATGCTGGCAGAGCGGCTAAAAAATGAAGAAATGAGGGTCCGTATCAAGCAAGAATTGATTTACCAGATAAGCAGCATCAGGGGCCGCAATGATCCGGCCAACGTACAACTTTCGATCTGCGATTTTGATCATTCACTTGATGGCCTGAACCTCACTCAAATCATGGAACAGCGGTCAATGGTGGTGTCGATTGCAAATGCCGCCGAATTGCTTATCGAATTCCAGCTCGCTGGGGGATGCCAGGCAATTTACCATGCCATGCACCCTGAAGACGTAATCACCATCCTGCAACACCCGCGTACCATGATCGCTTCGGACGGCGGAATAGAAGTACCCGGTAATGCCCACCCTCACCCGCGTAACTATGGAACTTACTCCAGAGTCCTGGGGCATTATGCCCGCGACCTGGGAGTCATACCGGTGCACACCGCTATCCACAAAATGACCGTCATGCCAGCAGAACGAATTGGACTTGAAAACCGCGGCCGTATTGCTCCTGGCATGATTGCTGACATCGCTATTTTGAATATGGACATGGTTATGGACAGATCCAATTTTATTGATCCTCACCAGTACTCAGAAGGTGCCGTACATGTGTTTGTTGCAGGTGAAGCCGTGTTGCTTAATGGTCAAATGACCGGCTCCCGACCCGGTCGTGTACTGCGCTCTTCAAGTTACGAAGGTGATCAGTGAAGGGTTTTTTCACTCTGTTCTGTATTCTGGCACTCTGTGCATGTGCATCTTTTTCGCAGCCGGAGTATTCACTCATCTTAAGCGGAGGCACCGTTTATTCGGGTGAAGATGCAACGCCAATTGTTGCAGACATTGGTATCGTGGATGACCGGATTCTTGCAATAGGCGACTTGTCCGCCTCACAAGCGACGACCAGATTAAATGTTTCCGGCCTGGCAGTTACACCCGGCTTTATTGATATCCATAGTCATGCCATTCGTGGCTCACGCACTCGTAGCGGTCTGCTAAA
>JBLHGQ010000130.1:0-7848 GCA_047614505.1 Rhodothermales bacterium
AAATTGTGTTATCTGTGCTTGCATCATCAACCACTACAACAGAGTAATCGCAGTACATTTGAATTCGCCGAATAACGGTTGCGACATCCGCTGCCTCATTATTCGCAGGAATAATGATCAAGCAATTTAAATTGGACAAGCGATTAATAGCGTGTGCAGCTGTACTCATCGGAGCATTGTATCTTAGGCCTTGTTCTTTGTATCTGCTGTTGTGACTCGCTCATAAATTCCAATTAACGAAATGGTCGACTTCTCGATTTGGAACATCTCGTCAAATCGAATCCTGCCGCGTTGGCCCATGGCCTGAGTTTCAACTGGATTTAGTTGCAGATATTTCAATGCTTCTGTAAGCGAATCCACATCAGCTGGCTTCACCAGCAAGCCTGTATTTCCTTGTTCCACTATCCAACCCATTCCTGAGCCCGCCACATCGCTGACTACAACAGGTTTGCCGTGAAGCATGGCTTCCAATAACACCATGCCAAAAGCTTCGGTGCGTTCAATGGAGGGAAGGCAAAGACAGTCGCAATGCTCGAGCCGCTTTTGCAGTTCTTCATCTGAAAGAGAACCAAGCAGGCTCACTTTATCTTGCACACCCAATTTATTGAGCAGGGCCTCCAAGGCTTTTCTTTGATCCCCCGACCCGACTATTTCAATCTTCACATTGGCCAAATGCACCGCGGCTTGAATGAGATACTCGAACCCCTTGTAATAAGTCAGCCTACCAATCGCCAGAATATGAAACCGCTCAAGGTTTTTCGCGGGATTCATCTGTGTATCTTGAATCCTTGCCGGGTGATGTCCGGGATCAAGACCCAATGGGACAACCTGGCATTTGTTTTTGTGATCTTTCAGCGGTTTGCTGAAATCTAAATAGGCCTGTGAAGTTACGACTATTGCCTTTGCCTGTCGAAGCAAACGCTGCTCCAGCGGCCGGTACAAATGGTAAAACCAGCGCAGGCGAGGGTCATGGGTGGAGGCCACAACATCAGCATGCCAGTGAACCACCCAGGGAATCCTGAACGCTGGTTTAAGCAGTAATACCCAAAAGGCCGACGGGTTAGGCATATGCAGATGCAAAACATCAGGCTGATGAAGCCTTATAAAACGCCGCAATAACACCGGGAACATTGGACTAAAGGGCGTATACATAAACTTGAACCAGGTGCCGGCCCGGATAATGTGAATCCGGCTTGCACTTTCATCCAGCAAATCATCAGTGGAACGAAATGACCACTGGTGCTGGTGCACAACGGCGAAGCAGCGAACACCTTGTCGGGCGAGTGAAACCATGGCATCACGCATGTAGTTCTCTACTCCGCCTCGAAATGGGGCGAAGAATTTGCCTACGTGGAGGACTTTCATGTCAGTGCTTTGGAATGGTGCCTGAGATGGTCGTTGATAAAAGATGCAATAAAGTAGTAGCTATGGTCATAGCCCTCGCGCATACGTATTTCCAATGGATGGTGAGTAGCTATACAGGCCTGTTCCAGGGCCCCTGGCTTTAGCTGTTCGCTCAAAAACTCGTCATCCAGCCCCTGGTCGATCAGGATCGGCAGTTGCTCTTGTGCGGTTTGAATCAGTTGGGTCGCATCCCAGTTGGTCCAGCTATTGCGATCTTCACCCAGGTAAGTTGTCAAAGCCTTTATGCCCCATCCACATACCGAAGGGTGGCAAATAGGCGCGAATGCCGAAACGGATTGATATTTTCCCGGATTCTTAAGCGCACAAATCAAGGCGCCATGCCCTCCCATCGAATGCCCTGAAATTGATTGCTTTTCACTTAACGGCAGATGTTGGGCAACAAGATCGGGTAGTTCCCGGGTAACATAGTCATACATACGATAGTGTGCAGACCAGGGTGTCTGAGTTGCATTGACATAGAAACCTGCACCAGAACCAAGATCATAGCTTTCATGTTCGCCCACAAGGTCAGTGCCTCGCGGGCTGGTGTCCGGGCAGATAATCGCCATGCCAAGTTGAGCTGCCATTCTCAGGGCGCCGGCTTTTTGCATGAAATTTTCATCAGTGCAGGTTAAACCGGAAAGCCACCATAAAAGCGGTACCGGGCCATCGTTAGCCTGTGGGGGAAGGTAGACACCGAAAATCATGTCACAGCTCAGCACGCTGCTCGCGTGTGAATAGCGGTTCAGCTGACCATCAAATACTTTCTGACTTGATAACATTTTCATATGCCGGTCCCGGGTCAGAAAATCACCACGGAACGAATACTTTCGCCGCTGTGCATTAAGTCAAACGCGCTATTGATGTCTTCCAGACCCATAGTGTGTGTGACCATTTCATCGATCTTGATTTCGCCATTCATATACCGGTCTACATATCCCGGCAATTCCGTGCGTCCGCGAACCCCACCAAATGCAGAACCTCGCCAAACGCGCCCTGTAACCAGTTGGAATGGTCGCGTGCTGATTTCCTGTCCGGCACCGGCAACACCGATTATGACGGATTCGCCCCAGCCTTTGTGACAGCATTCAAGTGCTGCGCGCATGACTTCTGTATTGCCAATGCATTCGAAGGAGTAGTCAACGCCGCCATCAGTCAGATCAACAATCACCTCCTGAACGGGTCTGTCATAGTCTTTGGGATTGACGAAATCAGTCGCCCCAAGCATGCGTGCCATCTCGAATTTATCTTCGTTCAGATCAATCGCAATGATCCGTTCAGCGCCTGCCATCACAGCGCCTTGCACCACACTAAGACCAATACCACCAAGGCCAAATACGCCGACCGTTGAACCTGGCTCAACCTTTGCCGTGTTCAATACAGCACCTATACCGGTGGTTATCCCGCAACCCAGCAGGCATACCTTGTCCAGTGGCGCCAATGGATTGACTTTTGCCACTGAAATTTCCGGCATGACCGTGTACTCGGAAAAAGTCGAAGTGCCCATGTAGTGAAAAATGGTATTGCCATTCATGGAAAACCGGGAACTGCCATCGGGCATCAGGCCCTGGCCCTGGGTCGCGCGAATTGCCTGGCAGAGGTTGGTTTTACCTGAAGTGCAAAAACTGCATTGGCCACACTCGGGTGTATAAAGAGGGATGACGTGATCGCCTGGCTTGACGCTGGTAACTCCTGGTCCAATTTCCTCAACAATTCCGCCGCCTTCATGTCCCAGGATTGAAGGAAAAATGCCTTCCGGATCGGCGCCTGAAAGCGTAAACGCATCAGTATGGCAAACTCCGGTTGCAACAATTCGAACCAGAACTTCACCCTGTTTTGGGGAAGCAACATCGATTTCTTCAATTTGCAATGGCTGGCCAGCTTCAAAGGCCACAGCAGCTCGTGATTTCATGGGCAAAACTCCAAATAAATTTTAATGCAGGCCTGTATTTCTACAGACCTGCGGTTTCAGATTAGTTAGCGGTACATCCAGGCAACAACAGAGCCCAGAACCATCAGATTCAGTGTGTCGTAAACCGCTTGTCGGAATACAAGCATTTCCGGCAGAGGCTGGACGGCGTAGAAAATCATATAAATGCCAACTGCAGCGAACAAGCCGATTAGAAAACCGAATCGCAAACCCTGTGCCAACCATGGCTTGTCTTCACGCCCGCACACATAAAGCTTCACAAATGCGTAGGCCATAATCACATGTGCAACCAGCATCCACACAAAGTGGGCTTCCTGGTCTTCCAGAGTGCGGTATAGCCCGGTGGCGGCGTATTCATCTGCCAGTGCCCAGGCGTGGGTTATAAACCCAAGTAACATTGAAACGACAAAAACAACGACGACGGAAATGATGAATTTCTTATTCATATCATGGCTCCCTGTGTTGACTGCATTGAAACTTTCAAGACTATTATAGGCAAAGTTTAGTTTTTATTTATGCTCTAAGATCTCAATTTCGGGCTCAATTCGTATCAATATAAACTCTGTGGCCTCCGGTTCCGGCCCGCCTCTGGCCCGACCAAAGGGGTAGTTATTGTCGCTGATGATACCTAGCAGGTCAGGTTCTATAACAACCAGACCCTCAATGGTCGCCATGGGCAATGAAAATACCGTCTTGCCGTCCTGGTTTAAATCATGCGGGTCGTCAATCATCAGGAGATCCGCAATTTCTACCTTGTTTAAGGTATTTCCTACAGTTGTTTGCACTAAATCTACGCGAAATATTTTTTTATGCAAAGCCTCTTTTCCCTGACCGGAATCTCGTTCCAGAATCAGCCCGCTTGATTCGTCAATCAATTTGAATGCCCCTACTGCGGTAGCCGCCGGGTCAGGCAGGTAGCGAAAACTTGGCATGTTTGCAGAAGAATTTTCAAACTGTCCGTTTTCAATGTCGAAGGTGTAAATATTCAGCGTATTGCCATCGGCTGTCAGTGGCCCTTCAAGCATGGGGTAGAGTTTTGCAGTGGTTGGCGCCATTGCCATGCCCTCGAAACCGCGTGAGCTTCGCAAAGTATGATCCGCCGCAACCGAACCCGGGCGTGTTTCTGACACCAGGCCCTGGAGTTCATATGGAGCCTGCAAAAGCACTCCGCTTACGTCGAAATGCGCGAGGTAAGGCCCAAATTCATCGCCAATCCAGAAGCTGCCATCGCCAGCCTGCTGCAGAGATTCCGGGTCGAGATCAGCTCCGGTCAGTAAACGGTCAACAATGATATGTTCATCAACCATCTGACATGGTTCTGTGCTGGTATAACATTCTTGCTCTGCCACTATCGGGTACGGCATCATATTATCGGGGTCGGAAAGATTGATGAACCCCTCAATATTGATCTCACCACTACCACCATCTGCAGTGCGAAACTCTGGATTCAAAAAATAGATTCTCAGGACAAAGTCGGCGGAGTTTTCGCGGCTGCCAAAGCCGTTATCAACCAACGCGAGGTAACCACCAGTACGGTCTGAAATGATTGCGGAGAAACCCTGTGCAGGCTGGCCGTCAAATGGCAGGTCAAGGTTTTCACTTGCGCCAATAAAATGCCCGGAATCAGGTCCGGGCATGGTGGTGTCAGCAGGTAGAAGCGCAAAGCCTTCCAGCTTTACCGCCCCTTCGGCATCCGTATTAAGTGCAAGTGCCATGACAAAAAAATATATAGAAGCATATTTCACAATGTTATGACCCTTTGGAATCACTGATTTATTCATGAACTGGTATCTTGCATCCAATGTATCCAGTTTCTGCGATACAAATTCCCTAATTAGCCTGTCTGGTGCAAATGTACATCTGTTTGTGGGTAAGGAAGGTTACAGCCGGCAGCTTCTAAGCCAGCTTTGGCGTTTTCCAGCACATCACTGTGTACGGTCCAATAATCGTCGGTCTTACACCATGGCCGGACCACAAAATCCACACTGCTGTCGCCCAGATTAACAATGAATATATTCGTCGCGGGGTCATTGAGTATCAAAGGATGGCCATCGCAGATCTCGTTCAATATTTTGCGCACCAGTTTCAGGTCATCGTCATAGCCAACACCGATGACCAGATCAACTCGACGTGTGTCCAGAGCGGTGTAATTGGTGATGGTGTCACCTGCGACTTGTCCATTCGGGATAATGACCATGCGGTTGTCACCGGTGGTCAAAATGGTGCTGAAAATACGCACCTCATTAACTTTGCCGCTTATGCCGGCTACCTCAACGAAATCGCCCTTGGTGAAAGGCCTGAACATGACCAGCATGACACCTGCTGCGAAATTTCCGAGTGAATCTTTTAGCGCCAGACCAATGGCCAGGCCTGCTGCACCCATCACGGCAAGCAGTGAAGTTACTTGTAAGCCAAGAGAATCCAATGCAGCAATAATGACGGCGGTCAATAACAGTGCGTAAACAAAACGGTTCAGAAAAGTGATCAGGGTTTCATCGAGCTCACGAAGTACGAGAACGCGTTTGAGTGCCCTGCAAACCATTCTTGCCAGCCATCGACCGATAATAAATATCGCCAATGCGGTAATCAGGTTCAGTCCCCAATCAATTAATAGTTGCTGCCAGTCGCTCGCAGCAAGATATTCTGTAATTGCATCCATTAACCTTTTCTCTTATTCAGGCGATATCGCTATTGGGTTCAAGCGCGCGCTCGATATCATCTGCGAAGGGTGCCATGGTATTGATCACGTATTCCAATTCATTATCATCCAGTGTCGAATAGGGCATGTTCTCGCACAGCTTAATGTACGGTATGCCGTCGAGATCCCCAACTGCAAGATAACCAACTCTTTGCATCTGATTGATTCTAAGGCATTTTTCAGCATCAAAACCGGAAAGAGGAGTTACCGGGGTTTCTATTCGCAGAAAACGACGGCCATCTGACATTTTTAATTCTGCCAGAAACATGCTCTGTTTTCTGTCGCCGCTATTTGCCGGGCTTTCGAAGCCAAGAAGAAAAGGTTCATCGATTATCAGTGAGTGGTGGCCCATGACGTGACTTCTAATTTCCGAAAAGGTTTTCATTTGTTGTTTGCCTTGTTTGGAACGTTTATTTGGCTTGTAGCCTGACTGCGCCATCCAGTCTTATAGTTTCACCATTGAAATATACATTTTCAATAATATGTGCAGCCAGTTGTGCAAATTCATCCGGTCTGCCAAGTCGACTGGGAAATGGGATTGAGGCACCCAGGGCTTCCTGAACCTGTTCAGGCATACCATCGAGCATTGGTGTCCAGAAAATGCCAGGTGCAATAGCCATTACACGTACACCAATTCTGGAAAACTCCCTGGCGATCGGTAGGGTCATCCCTACAATACCTGCTTTCGATGCCGAATACGCGGCCTGGCCGATCTGACCCTCATAGGCGGCAACTGAGGCGGTGGAAATTATCACTCCACGCTCACCGTCCTCGCCCGGTTCGTTCGCTTCCATTGCAGCACCTGCAGCTTTGCACACATTAAAGCTGCCAATCAGGTTGACCTGTATCACTCTGGAGAAGAAATCGAGTGCCATCGGTGCCTCACGCCCCAATACGCGGCTTGCGCCGATAATACCGGCGCAGTTTACTGCAACATTCAAACTGCCCATTTTCTCCACGGCAGTGCGAACTGCATTTCGAACATCAGATTCACTGGTCACATCTGCGTTAATGAAACTGGCAGCATCGCCAAGCTCTGCTATTGCCTGGGCTCCTGCATCATCGTTAATATCGAGCAACACGACTTGCCCGCCGTCGGCTACTACTTTGCGTGCAACCGCCAACCCCAACCCGGACACACCGCCTGTAATCAGGGCCTTAACTTGTTTCATTTTCATTTTCTTTGTTCCTCAAAATAGCCTCTCCGGCTTTGCTCATATTGGGACGATCTAGGTGATTTGAAATCCATCTGCCGGTGAGTGCCAGTTTCCTTAAATCTACCCCGGTACCGAATCCGAGACCATGCAACATATAGACTACATCTTCGGTGGCTACATTACCGGATGCACCTGGTGCATACGGGCAACCGCCCAGGCCTGCCACAGATGAATCAACACAACGTATTCCCGCTTCCAGACAGGCAAGAATATTCGCCAGTGCCTGACCATAGGTATCGTGAAAATGCACGGCAAGCTGATTCATCGGAACGACAGCAGAAACTTTGTTCACAAGTTTCCTTGCCCTGCCTGCAGTACCAACCCCTATGGTATCGCCCAGGGATATTTCACCACAGCCCAAATCGAAAAGTTTCCTGCTGACTTCAACAACCGCATCGAGGTCCACCTTGCCCTCATAAGGGCAACCCAAAGCGCATGATACATATGCCCTGACCGGAATGCCTTTGCTGCGGGCAATTTTAGTTATCTCTGCAATGCGGGAGAGTGACTCTGCAATGCTGCAATTGGTGTTGTGTTGACTGAAACTCTCAGAAGCGGCGGTGAACACCGAAATTTCAAGGGCGCCAGCATCAAGCGCT
>JBLHGQ010000131.1:0-7811 GCA_047614505.1 Rhodothermales bacterium
TGCTTGCCAATTCGGGTATTGAGATGGGTTATCCGGTGACTTCGATGTCGCGTTCATTTGTAATGACACCGATGCAAGCGGGCCTGCGCCTGGCAGGAACTGCCGAGTTTGCAGCCCTGGATGCAGATCCTGACTATGAACGTGCCAAAGTATTAGTCAAACACGCGCAGCATTATTTTCCTGATCTGAATTGTGATGAAGTGGGGCAATGGATGGGTCAGCGACCAATGATGGCGGACTCACTGCCAGTCATTTCTGAATCACCAAGTCGTCATAACGTGTTTTATGCTTTTGGGCACGGGCACTATGGACTGACTCAGGGCCCGACCACCGGTAAAATTATCGCGACATTGATTGCCGGGCATGAGCCCGATATCGAAATTCATGATTATCGCTTTGAGAGGTTTCGTGACTAGTGTCTAACCCTAAGGCTACAACTTTTGATTGTATAGACGCACATACCTGCGGCAACCCGGTGAGACTGGTGGTCAACGGCGCTCCGCCGCTTGAGGGTGTCAGCATGCTGGATAAACGAGCTCACTTTTTAGCGGAATATGACTGGATCCGGACTTCATTAATGTTTGAGCCCAGGGGTCACGCCATAATGAGTGGCAGTATTTTGTATCCCACACAGCTCGAAGATTGCGACATCGGGGTTCTGTTTATTGAAACATCAGGTTGTCTGCCTATGTGCGGCCATGGTTTGATTGGAACAGTCACGATCGCCGTGGAAAATGGACTGGTCACGCCCAAAATACCAGGACAATTGCTACTGGAGACGCCTGCCGGCAGGGTTTCAGCGAGTTATACAGAAGAAGACGGAAAGGTACGATCCGTCAGAATCACCAATGTTCCATCTTTCCTACATTCAAGCGGACTGGTGGTTGATTGCCCGGAGTTAGGTGGGCCGCTTGGCCTGGATGTAGCCTATGGCGGAAATTTTTACGCCATTGTTGAGCCGCAAGAGATCTATACAGATTTGTCAGACTTGTCGGCCAGCGATATATTGCGCATCAGCCCGCGCTTACGTGAGCGACTGAATGATAAGTACCAATTCATACACCCTGAGGACAGCCGCATAGCCGGATTAAGTCATCTGCTATGGACCGGCAAACCGCTACAGGCTGGTTCGGACGGGCGAAACGCCGTTTTTTACGGTGATCAGGCGATTGACCGATCGCCCTGTGGCACCGGCACTTCTTCGCGGATGGCGCAGTTGGCAGCCAGAGGCAAGTTACTGCCGGGCGATAGCTACGTCCACGAAAGTTATATCGGAAGCCAATTCACCGGCCGGGTTGAGTCCGCTGGAATGGTAGGACAATTTCCTTCAATCACGCCCAGTATTGAAGGCTGGGCCCGCATCTATGGTCACAACAGTATTACCGTGGATCCGGCCGATGATCCCTATTGGAAGGGGTTTGTCGTTCGCTAATGCGCCTGATTTCTGCCGCTGAGATCCCTGCACTCCTGCCAATGGAAGCTGCAATTACTCTGATGCGGGAAGCGTTTTGCCTGATTTCAGATGGGCAGGTATCTGTCGCCGAACGTCAGGCAGTTGAGCTTCCCAATGGAACCGGTTTGCTGATGGGTGCCGGGCTGGAGAGCAAAGGGATAGCGGCAAAACTGGTTTCGGTGATGCCGGGCAATATGCAGCTAGGCCTGCCGGGAAGCATTGGTCTCGTATTGTTGATGGATGCGCAGGACGGTTCACCATTGGCGCTGATGGATGGCACCTGCCTGACAGCGATACGCACTGCGGCCCTTAATGCGGTTGCTATAGACCTGCTTGCAAATCAAAGTGCTAAAACGGCGCTTATTGTGGGCACAGGAACCCAGGCAAGAGCGCAGCTTCAGGCCTTATGTATGGTGCGGGATCTGACAGATATCAGAGTTATGGGCAGGCGCGAATCAGCAAGTGAGACTTTCGTTGAAAGCATGCAAGGCCTGGTCGGGCCACACTTAAGCGTTTCTATGGACTCCGCAACTGCATGCAGTAGTGTGGATATCATTATTGCGGCCACAAATAGCTCTGAGCCGGTGATTCCGGGGTATTTGATTCCGGATGGCTGTCATGTCAGTGGAATCGGAAGTTTTAAACGGGGAATGTGCGAGTTTGACCATGAATTTCTGTCAAAATCATCTATATTCGTCGAACATCGTGAAACAGCAATAATTGAAGCAGGAGAGTTAATCTCTGCGACAGAGGCCGGAATTATTAAAATCCACCATTGGACAGAGATCGGAGAGGTGCTGGGCAATCAACGACCCGGCCGTACATCTGAGACTGAGATTACATTTTTTAAATCAGTAGGCCATGCCGTATTTGACCTCGTTGCAGCAAGAGCGATTTGGGATGCGGCAATAGAGCAGGATATTGGTCAAGAGTGGCATCCATGACCGTAAAACAAGTAATTACGACACTTGATTACCACACTGCTGGCGAGCCTCTGCGGATCATTCGGACCGGCCTTCCTTCAATTCCTGGTAGTACCATGCTGGAAAAACGGCGTTATATGCAGTCCAATCACGACGATATCCGGCGATTACTGATGCTTGAGCCCCGTGGTCATGCAGATATGTACGGTGTGGTGATTACTGATCCGGTAGAGCCGGGCTCAGATTGCGGAGTACTGTTCCTGCATAACGAGGGTTACAGCACCATGTGCGGGCACGGAATCATTGCCGTAGTCACCGCAGCGGTCGAACATCAACTATTCAAAATAACAGATACCCGCTCGATCAAAATCGATTCTCCCGCCGGTTTAATTCAGGCGTCAGCAATATTGAGTGGTGACAAAGTAGAATCAGTTTCCTTTCTGAATGTACCCTCTTTTGTCCTGAAATCGAATCTCACCGTTCCATTCGGACAATCACAGATTAGTGCAACCGTGGCATATGGCGGTGCATTCTATGCATACATCAATGCAGAAGACGTTGGACTCGAACTAATGCCCGGGAATTCAGCAGAACTTGTGCGACTGGGCCAAGAACTGAAAGCTTCCGTTTCGACCTTGATCGATGTGACCCATCCTGAAGGCGGAGAAGATCTCAATTTTCTTTACGGCGTGATCTTTGTTCAGGAAGGCAATGAGCAGTCGCCCTCACGAAATGTATGTATTTTTGCAGATGGCGAACTTGATCGTAGCCCGACGGGTACCGGGGTCAGCGGTCGTGCAGCAATCCTTTATGCCAGCGGTGATATCGGGCTGAATCAAGTCCTGACCATCGATTCCATACTTGGCACTTCATTCACGGTAGAGTGTGTTGAAGAAGTCACGGTGGGAGATATTCCAGCGGTTCTTACGCGTGTAAGGGGAAGCGCCTGGATGACCGGCGAACATCGGTTTGTGCTTGAAGAAAATGACCCGCTGGCGGCGGGCTTTTTGATCAGATAAGAGCCGGGGAGGCTCCTTTATAAATGAAAAGACTAATGATATTCATTCCAGCCCTTTTGAGTTTCTCATTACTGCATGCCGGAACCGATTCAGAGGCATTCAAGGCGCTGTATGAAAAGGAATGGGCATTCCGTCTGGCAGAATTTCCTGGCCTTGCAAGCAGCGTCGGCGTTCATGATTATGACCACCGTCTCTCACATGTAAGTAAAGCTGACCAGCAAAGAAGATATTCCTTCTTCAAAGAGATTCGTGCCTCTTTGGATTCAATTTCCTGTGAACGGCTGGACCGCAATGACTGTATCAACTACCGGATTTTCAAACGGCAGATGGACAATGCGATTGCCGGGTTCGAAATCAATGACTATTTGATCCCGTTTAACAGTGACTGGGGTTTTTACATGTCCTGGGCGCGCCTACCGCAGGAAACGGACTTTGGCGGTCTGAAAGATTATCAGAACTACCTTGCCCGGCTGGCTGAAATACCTCAGGTAATGGATGAGTACATCGAACTGATGCGCGAGGGTCTGAAGACAGGCATGACTCAGCCCCGCATCATCCTCGATGGCCGCGACAAGCCAATCAAAGCGCAATTGGTAGACAGAGTTGATCAGAGTGGTTTTTTCGCACCATTTATGGACCTGCCTGCAGGCATTGAAACAAAAGATCGTTCAGCCTTGCTTGCACACGCCGATGAAGTGATCGGCAAAGGAGTAATACCCGCCTATCAGCGACTGTTGGATTTTTTCCATAAGGAATATGTTCCCGGTGCCAGAGCCTCAACCGGCGCAAAGCATTTGCCGGGAGGAATGAGGTACTACCAGGAACAGATCAATTTGTATGCAACGGTGGACTGGTCGCCCGCAAAAATCCATGAAATCGGCTTGAGTGAAGTTGCACGCATTCGTAAGGAAATGGATGCGATTATCATCGAGGTCGGGTTTGAAGGAAGCTTTGCTGATTTCCTCGAGTTTCTTCGTACAGACCCGCAGTTTTATGCCAAAACACCCCATGAATTACTGGCTGAAGCCTCTTATTTTGCCAAGAAAGTAGATGGACGCCTGCCGCAATTGTTTGGACATATGCCCAGACAACCTTATGGAGTCGCACCTGTACCTGACGACATTGCGCCATTTTATACGGGTGGCAGATACGTTAGTTCGGCATTGGACTCTCACCGGGGCGGCTACTATTGGGTCAACACCTATCAGTTGGAAAGCCGCACTTTGTATACCCTGCCGGCTTTGACTTTACACGAAGCCGCACCTGGTCATCACACCCAGATTGCCCTTGCCAGCGAACAGGAGGATCAACCCCCTTTCCGTCGAAATAATTACATTTCTGCCTTCGGTGAAGGCTGGGCTCTATATGCGGAGAAACTGGGTGTGGAAATGGACATTTATGAAACGCCCTATCAGAACTTCGGCCGCCTTACCTATGAAATGTGGCGGGCCTGCAGGCTGGTGATCGATACTGGCGTCCACACAATGGATTGGAGCCGTGAACAAGCCCAGCAGTACCTGGCTGAAAACTCAGCCCTGTCCATTCATGAGATCACCACCGAGATCGATCGCTATATTTCATGGCCGGCACAGGCCTTGAGTTACAAGCTGGGTGAGTACACTATCTGGGAATTGCGACGGGACGCAGAGTTCAGGTTGGGAACAGATTTTGATATCCGCGCATTCCATGATTTCATTTTGGCACTTGGCTCGGTTCCGTTGGATATACTCAAAGACGAGGTTGGCCGATGGGTCAACGAGCAAATGGAGAACGACAATGAATAGACTACTGATTCTCGTAACGGTGTTGTTTGCCTGTCCTGCATTGGCCGCAGAGCTTTATTTCATCGGCCCGTCTGACGGACAGCAAACCGGCAGCACTGTAACTGTGCAATTTGGATTAAAGGGAATGGGCGTGACACCAGCCGGACACGAAGCTGAAAACACTGGCCATCACCACCTGTTGATTGATATGGATGAGTTACCGGACCTTAATTATCCACTGCCAAAAAACGATCATTTAATGCATTTTGGTGGCGGCCAGACCGAAGTGACACTGGAACTTGAGCCAGGAAGCCACACGCTTCAACTGGTACTGGGGAACCACCTCCATACCCCACATAGCCCGCCTGTTATGTCGGAGAAGATCACCATTCACGTTGGTGCTGAGTAAGTTACTTGGTCCCTTCCGCGAAGAAAGTAATGCGTAAAATCGCCATCGCTCTTATGTTTATGGTTGCCATGCCTTTATCGGCTCAGGAGCCCGAGCGGGAAACAAAAAAGCCCATGGTGATCGAGTCGGAAAAAACGTCGGTCACACGGCACTCAGTGAAGATCGGAAATCAAACCGTTAATTACACCGCCACAGCCGGAACACTCCACCTGGCAGGTGAAGAAGATCAGGATGCTGCGAGCATCTTTTACGTCTCCTATACCCGCGAGGGTGTAGAAAATCTGGATGAGATGCATTACTTTGAGGCGGGACACATGATGTACATCAATCCGGAAGCACTGGTGAAACTGAAAGAGGACCTGGCCGGCTTTATCGCCAAACTTAATCAATCGCGGGCTTATTTGGAAATGTAATACCGGGCCCAAAGAATCAAATTTAGTGTGAGCTCATCCGCCCAGAAAGAATCCGGCTCTACCTTCTCCAACTTTTCCAGCCAGCGCTTCAGTTGCACGACGGGCTGAATGGTAGATGCTAAGGAAAATGCTTCGAGCAGACGTTCTTTTGACTCAAAATCTCCGAACACTTCAAGAAATGCATCCCGAATAGAAGCCTTAGCAGTGGATTGCTGACTTTCAAGCATTGAAAAGTTGATGTCGTTCGGGTCGAGTGGCGTGAACTCGTCGAACAGGTTCAGCAGGCAGAAAAATGGGTGCGATATGACTGATTCATGCCAGTCAAAGAACAAAAAATCATCATTATTGGCGACGATGTTTGATAAACGAAAATCCAGATTGACGAGAGTATCAGGAATTTCAAACTCTGCTAAAGATGGGCACATCGAGCCCCACTCCTCGACATAATTCACCAGCATGTCCAGTTCAGAATCATCCAATGTTGTTTTACCGGTCTTAAACGGTGCTGTGCGATCAGAGAAACTTTGAGAAAATTGGTGAATTTGCTCCAATCCAAAATCGGGGCAATTCAATTGCTGCCATGTTGAAATTGAATCTTTGCTCTCAATCAGCAGTCGCGCATAAGATTGCGCGGCGGTTGCATGCCTGTCCTCAGGTACCTCTGCGTATCCCTGGGCACCATAATCAGGCATCAACATCCAGTTTCGGTTTGAATCAGAAGCCAGAAGTTGCATGATTTTGGTCGGCCATCTGCGGGCGAGTTCTTCCGAAATGGCAACCTCTGATGGGCTGTCTCCCATTGATGCTTTGAAGAATACTTTTCCGGTATTGCATGGAATAGAAAGTACAGAGGTCAGGACGCCGGATTTTATCTGGCCAATTTCCCCCATCTTGTAGATATCTTGCTTACCAAGCTCCTTGGTGATCCAACTGGAAGCTTGCTTGAACCAACCGGCAGATTCCCATGGCGGCCTGCTGCCTGGTAACTTGGCATTTTCTGCGTGCAGAAACCAGGAATCCAGAAACTCATTGCCCTGTGCGCCCGCTTTGCCACTGCTCTGATGAGCTTCAAGGTCATACCAGCGGGCTTCGAACTTTACGTCTGGTGAATATGATTGCACTTCGAGCTCACAAATCATGAAATTCGTGCCACGCTGCAGGCGCCGCAATACCGTCACTGTCAGGCCGTATTGACTAAACATTCGTCGACTGATCTCGGCATAACTGAGCGCGAACCAGTCCCCTGAGAAAGTCAGACCTGGCAACCTCCATTTCCCATTCTGTTTAACATTCATGATGGCTGGTCGGCTTGGATGCGGAATCAAACAGTAACAATTACTAGACATTTGAAAATTCTCTTCCTTTTGTTGAATAATTAATCAGAGGGTCTTTAGTTTAACCCGCGTTATTGTCGGGTGTTGGAAGGCGAAAAAACCGCCTCGCATTTTCAGTCGTTTGCAAAGCTAGTTGCTCCGGACTCTGTGAGCGAGAGTTGGCTAGCTCAGTGAGAATCCAGGGCAACCACTGCGGTTCATTGCGATTTGATTTCACTTTAGGAGTTAGATTTCGAGGCTTCAAATATGGCGCATCAGTTTCAATCATCAATCGGTTGGCTGGGATTTCTGTCATGAACTCTTTCATGTGCGAGCCGCGCCGTTCATCGCAAATCCATCCGGTAATACCGACATAGCAATCAAGATCCAAATACACCGTCAACTCTTCCCGGGTACCGGTGAAACAATGCACAACAAGGTCTGACAATTTATGCCGCCAGGATTTCAATATCGGATGGAAATCTACGTGCGCATCGCGCAGATGTAAGAACAATGGT
>JBLHGQ010000132.1:0-7740 GCA_047614505.1 Rhodothermales bacterium
GCAAGGGCTCAGAAGGGAACCAATTCGAGTTGAATGATGAGGGTTACTGGCAATTCAACCTGAAATCCCGCAATTACAGCGCCGAGGGAAGCTACATGGTGACGGCAATATCGGGCGATGCTGATGAATACATCATCGACCCGTCATGTGTGGCCAGTTTCGAGATTGACTGATAAAAAAGGCATGGGTCAGAGTCAGGTGCCAAAACAATTATTAAAATAAAGCGGAAAAAGGGGCCGGATACATTTAGTTTTCTGAGGTCCGCTGTTTGGTCTTTCCCTAGTTTCATGGACACCCTCTAAAGGCACGATAATGCGCTGGGAGGCGTGTAATGAGAACGAGGAGAAAGACCAAAAAGCAGACATTTACCTGAATGTATAAAATGAGGTTAGTCTGAGTGCAATCCGACGTCAGTTTACCGCCACTGATGCTTGCCCCCAACCCCACAAAAAGCGGTCAATACTTCCTATCTGCTTACATGGAGTTGAGCTTGGCGCTGTATTATTTGCAATGAACAAAAATGGGCCGGGTTTACTTTCTAAGCAGGCCGGACATCAGCACACAAGCAAATTCCCAACCAGTGTCGTGGGGCTGCCTGAATTGGCTTTGTTTTCGCCGTTCTACGCCGTTATTTCCCGTGTAGCCGGCAGAGGTGGTAGAGCACGCATAGGGGATGTATTTGCGGTTAACGGCCACGAAAGTCCTCGCATAGACCGGCATCGCGGGCCACGATGACCGCTTCGGTGCGGTTCTTAACGTTTAGCTTCCTGAAAAGCGACCTCAAGTGCAGCTTGACGGTTGTTTCCTCGATCTTGAGCACGCGGGCAATCACCTTGTTTGTAAGCCCTTGCGCCAACTGATTGAGCACGTCGATTTCGCGTGGAGAAAGCTCGAACGTGTCGATCGCAGTGCTGTCTTCGCTTTCCAGCATTATCTCGGGCACATACCGGGCTCCCGCAATTACCAGGTTCAGCACTGAAACCAAAGCCTTTCCGTTCATTGTCTTAGGGATGAATCCTCGTGCGCCATATTCAAATCCGGTATCCACGTCACTGCGCCGCACCATCCCGGACATCAGCACTACTGGCAACTTTGGAAACTGATCCACCAGTTGCCGGATACTCTCCAGTGCGTTCATGCCCGGCATATAGACATCGAGCAGCACCAGGTCGAGGTCACCATGGCTCGAGAGGTACCCCATTACTGCGTCAAAATCACTGGCCCGCAGTACTTCAGAGCCGGGCTGATCACGTTCAATAAGCGTGGCGAGCGCATCTCTCACCAGGTCATGGTCATCGGCAATTACGATTTTCATAGTTGTTCCAGTCTGTGTTCCACATCGGAAATGGCACGGGTAAAGAAGGACGGTACCGTGTAATCGTAACATCCAAGTTTTTTCTGGTTCAGGTCTCTTGGTCGTTTGTCTTGCATGATGATCTCTACAGGTGTTGCCAAACTTTTTTGAGTAATAATTCCATGTTGACCGGCTTGGCCAGGAAATCATCTTTCAGCATTTGTCGCAGTTCCGAGTCTGCAGCGCCTCCATACGCAGAACACAACAGGAACGGAATATTGATGCCATGTTTACGGATCATGGTGAGGATATCGCTGCCCTTGACGCTGGGCATGATCTGATCGCTGATTACAACCCGCCATCGACTATGGTCCTTCATAATTTCTTGCATTGCCACGGTCGCATTACTGAAATAGTCGACCGATATTCCCGAACGTTCAAGCATGAGTTGCAACATTTCACCAACACTCTCATCATCATCAATAAGCAGTACATCTGCCCCACCAGAAGCCCCGGAATGACCAGTTGTCTGTGGCTGGGCCGTCAACGTTGGGTAGGTCACGCTTGGTATAACGAATTCCACAACGGTTCCGCATTCTTCGACAGACGTGACCCTGATGCCACCATTGTGTTCTGCGATGATCTCGGCAACGCTGGACATCCCTAGTCCGCCACTCGCTCCACGGGTCGTGAAATGAATATCGAAAATGCGTTCTAAGGTTTCGGGGCCCATGCCGTTACCCGTATCTGAAATCACGACCCTGACACAGGGGTGGTTAAAAACCAGCGTACCCTTTTTGATGGAGCAGCCTTTTTCGGCGGAAATTTCACCCTGTCCAGGCCAGATGCCGTCCAGATCAAAGTCCGTGTGCTCTTTGATAACCACCGCCAGGCGTCCGCCGAAATCTGACATGGCCCTGCTAGCGTTGGTAAGAAGGTTAGTAAGTAACTGGCTCAATCGGGTCTCATTTCCATGAACCCAAATGGGTTCCTCCGGCTCATCGAAATGCACATCAATTGCCTCAAATAGCGTCGGTATCAATAAATCAAGGCAATCTTCCAAGACTGGAATGATGGATACATCATTACTGGGCGAGCTTGTTTCGCTGGTGAAATGGATGATCTGACTGATCATGAGTTCTGCTCGTGAAGTGGCTGATTGGATGCTTTGAACCGACTTGAACTGATCAGGGCTTTCTCGTAGGTCGTCCGCCAGAAAAGAGGCGTATCCTTTGATTGCCGCAATTATATTGTTGAAATCGTGGGCAATCATGCCTGACATGCGTCCTATTGCTTCCATCCGTTGCGCACGCATCAGGTTGACCAGTAGTCGCCTCCTCTCATCCTCGCCCGCGATTTGGTCAGTAACGTCCAGGTGCGTGCTGGCCAAAAACCCCTCATCGGTGCGCCGGACGTTAATGGCGATAGTCTGATTATTCTCGTTTAGTAATTCGAACCTTTCAGTCTCTGAATCCTGGTTCCTTATGGACTGATATGCGGGGTGGTTGATGAATTCCGTAAATTTTCCGGTCAGGTTCGAATTTCTGGAAAAATATCTCGCCAGGGAGGGGTATAATTTTTTCACCTGGTCGTTGGACAGGACCACTTCGTTAAGCGGGGTCAGAATCAACATGCCCCCTGCCATACTTTTCAAGGCGCTTTTAAGCAGGCTCTCACTTGATTGAATCTGCATAAGGGTTTCGTACAGTTCGTCCGATTTTTCCTCGAGCAACTTTTCGGCCTGGAGCCTGGCCTGTTGTTCTCTCTGGAGGCGGTTTCTTAGTTGCTCCGGATTATCAGTCATCTTTTCTCAATTCAAAAAGTGCATGGGTGCCTGCACCATTCGACAGGTCTTTCATCTGAATGGTGATCTCTTCACTGAAATAGTTCGCACAGCCCTTCAACAACCCTCTGGCGAAGTGCATAAAGGGCCTGGAAGACCGGTATTCAAGTGTCAGTTGCCGGCCATTATCGTGTAGTTCGGCGTTCATTTTTGGCAGTTCGACATCCGGATGAATTTTTCGCACACTTTTATGGATGGTTTGGTCAACATGATAGATACACTCGAAAGCACCGTTGTAGTTTTGTAGTAACCCGCCGTAGTTGAGTTCCAGCACCCTGAATGTATGTACCCCGAAAGCTTCGGTCAAAGCTGATACATCAGCTTTCTTGTCGGCGTGGATGAATGTCAGCATATCGATCAATTCCTGGGACGGATATGTGCCCACATTGGTGTAGGCGCCGCAGGTGGACAATTCCAAACTGCCTAATAGCCGGTCCAGGTATTCAGCTCCATAATTCAGCTCAACAAATTCGGTAAAACTGGTAAAAATCAATCCTTTCATGGTTGCTCCTGATTCCCAACCATGAATCATATAGCTTGAACGCACTGACTACACCTGCCATTTTGATAAAAACGGCCTGACCAAACGAACAGGTCAGTACGTCCTTTGTTACCAGTAAGTAACCTTGTGCTGATTCCACTGATCCAATGATCCTGAAAACTCGACTTAAGAAGTCTGGTCAATCAGTAGCAGCCATTCCAGAATACCGCCATAGAACAACCGCCATCGAATAAAGGGGAAATAATGTTTCATTACGCGCTGTTAGCTCTCGTATGTTTTTGTATTTCCTTGGGTGGTTTATCAGCCTCCCGGCGTCTCTCCAGATCAAATGGGCTGACGTTTGACAGCAGGACGGCAAAACTTTATTCGCCATTGCATGTCTCGGCTTCAAGTAGAACTGAGACCATACCTTGGGGATGGCCTGGCAATGTACGACCCGTTAAACAACGAGCCGAGAAATGGGATATCAGGGATGAAAGGGGCGTCAGGGATGACAAATGGCAATACGCCAAGGACATTTTCATGAACGAGGGGAGTGTTGCCCGGATTGTTTTTATGAGCACGTCCGAAGGGTCTGTTAATTATGTTGACCCGGCTACCGTGCTCAAACCCTGGGGCTGGTAAAGCACAGTATTCAGATTTTACAACCAGTGAGCAGAGGAAAAGAAATGGAAATAAATATCAGGCAGTCTGGAAATGCTGGCAGGCGTTTTAGCGCTCGTTGCGATCGCTTAATGAAACTAATCACACTCATTCTCGCAAGCCTGCTTACTGGTTGCATAACAGCACCAGACTTAGAAACGGGTGATGGATGTTGGCGATACGGTGTTGCAGATCAAAACACAGGCCGTATGACACGCTATGCGGACGTAAACGATATACCTGTAACGACTCTGGGCATGGATGATCTTATGCAGGCATGTGGAGTGGATATTCAGGTATGGGGGTGCTATCAGCCGATACAAGATGAGATATTCGTCTATTGGGGCGGCGGCAAACGAACATTATACGAAGAGATTTGCCATAGTATCAAAGGAGTCAAACACAATAATTGTGATGGATACGGAATATCCGATTGTGATTGGGTAATTCCCCCGATAAATAGCTGACTTGGATTCAACCGGTCACTGCAACACTTCATCTGGCTTCTCGGCTGGAGTGTGGAAGCCAGTGATGTGACTGACACCTTGGAAGACGCGCTCAAGGCCACAGGACTCACCGAAGCCCGGGTGCATCACAAGCCCCGGCTGCTTTCAGACAACGGTCCCTGCTATATCTCAAAGGAACTCAGGGAATGGTTGCAGGATCGGGATATGAAGCATACCCGGGGAGCACCGTACCACCCGATGACCCAGGGTAAGATCGAACGCTACCACCGATCCATGAAAAACGTGGTCAAGCTGGAACATTATTACTTTCCCTGGGAACTGGAAAACGCCATCGCTGAATGGGTGACTCATTACAACCATGAGCGGTATCACGAATCATTGGATAATGTGACTCCAGCTGATGTGTACAACGGAAGAAGAAACGACATTCTGGACCGACGAGCAATAATCAAAGCCAGGACGTTGACGCAGAGGAAAGTACAAAACCTGCGATTAGCAGGCTAAACTGGAGAAAGTACGGGCAGAAAAGTGTCTCTTAGAAAATGGCTCAAGTGGTGCCATGTACTCTGACGACGTACAATTCAGGTATGGGGGTGCTATCAGCCGATACAAGATGAGATATTCGTCTATTGGGGCGGCGGCAAACGAACATTATACGAAGAGATTTGCCATAGTATCAAAGGAGTCAAACACAATGATTGTGATGGATACGGAATATCCGATTGTGGTTGGAATGCGTTATGAGATATCTAATCATCTTATTTCTAACCGGATGCACAGTAATCCCGCTTGCTGGTCATGGCGTACCTGAAACGGACAACGAGCCTTGGCCTGTATTGTCAGAGCATAGAGGGACACTGGGCTGGGTTAATAAGAAATGCGGCACCGGCAAAGTAATAGAGGCTGCTGGCTGCGTAGTTCCTGAAGACTGGGAACACCCTGAAAACGGGGTAAGAATCTATTACACGTTTGATTGCAAAGCAGCTTTGTATCATGAGCGCAGACACGCAAGCCAAGCGACAGGCAACCACACACACGAATTAAACATGCGGCTTATCCAAGGTCGCAGCATATGTTTATAAAGAGGCATTAGACAGCACTATTGCTCGGGTATTAGAGCATGTGCATATCCCATTACAGGCATTGCATATTTTGGCTGGGGTGAGATACGGAATGCACGATAACTCATGAATTAGCGCACCTTAAATGGAAGCGCACATACCACAGCGAAAGCCTTTGTGATGAGAGTTGGAGCAATTGGAACCAGCGAGTAAACGCATCATTTCGCCATAAATAAGGAAACACTATGGCAGCACAATCATTTACAATATTCGACGGATCAACGACTGGTATCGGTGATGGTGAGGGCGCTTGGCTGCGAGTAAAGATAAAGGAAGGTAGCCAGGGTGATATTGATACCACTGATGAGCTAATCCATTTAGTGCTTACAGGCTCGCCACTAGCCACTATCAAGATACTCACAGCAAACCTATTGGCTTCACCTATGATTTCAGCACCTATGCAATTTTTTTCAGGTCGAAATTGTAATTCCGCCTCAATGACTCTTGATGGATGTGATAAAGATACGTACCTATTGCCGCTTTAGGGCTTCGCGCTTGAACTCATCGCTGTATCGCTTTCTTCTCGTTCTCATTACACACCTCCCAGCGCATTATCGTGGACTTCCCCCGATAATCAGACACTCCGGACCCTCAAAATGAGGCATGTTCAAATGCCTCTCAGCTTCTCCTGGATAGCGTAACTCCTTACCGGGAGATCAAGTCCTGCTGAACCAGGAAACCCTTCATACGGGGCCTGTCAGCCGTCACAATGAGTGTTGAGGGGCGCGTCTTTAACCAGACAATATTTCATCTAAATGCTTCCATAAACAAGTATAAATTCTTATTGATTCGTATCTATTGGTTCAATGCTGTTTATGCCTTCTTTTATCAACTAAAAAGGGGGATGGTTTTAAGCAGTTATCAAGCTTTCCCCAACTACAAGATGACTTCAAGCTTTGATCTTTTTGTAAATGCGGGAATGTTGCTGTGTATTGGTTTAGTGCAAAAATGACTTTGTGGATAGAAGATATAGACGCCCTCGTTCAGCTAAGGTCGGAGGCGTCTTTATCTTCTATCCACCCATGCCTAACTGCTCTTTGCTTTACCTATCCACCCACACTTGCAAGATCGCTGGAGCAGATTGAGCAGAAATTCAGGGAAAAGTTTTACAGGTGAGCTTTGCTTTCCAAGGAAAGCGCGTTTATTCTTCCTGTCCTCGTGAAGGATGGTTTTGAAGAAATAGCGAAAAAGGCGAATAGCGGGTCAGAGTTTTTTCTTTTGAACAACTTGAAACTTCAGCAACTGTTGCTGCATTAAATAGGATCCCGTCCCTTTTATGACTAAATTGCTGCCGTCAATTTTGACACTCTCTCTGGGCATCATGTCCGCTATCGTGACTGCGGCTGACCGCGATGAGACTCAGGACTTGCAGCGGGACGTTGATTTATCCGAGTTGGGACAATCCGCAGCGACGGGTCTACTGTCCGGGACGGCAGCTGAGCATTCGCCGGGTTACCTGGTGTTCTGCCCGTGCATGGGCCGTCTGGGCAACCAGGTAGCACATCTGCTAGGCGCCATGGCTGCGGCCCATCAGTCCGGACGGGTACTCGTTTTGCCGCCGTTTATCGAGTTCTCCGGTCGTGAGACACGCTTTGTCCCGTTTGAAACATACTTTTCGCTGGCGGCAGTGCGAGAGTTCGTTCCGGCGGTGAGCCTCGAGGAATTTCTCGCAGACGAGGCTGCATGGCCCCTGGCCGAGCGCCGCCTCTATTGCCCGCGCGGCGGAGAAAAGACGACCTGCCAGGAGTTGCATGGTAACCCGCAAAAAACTTTCTGGGATTACCACGGTGTTGAGTTCGTGGCCTCCAATAGTTTCGAATTCGCGGATTCGGTCAGCGCAGCGATAACGATCAACCTGCCCTCCGGGAGCC
>JBLHGQ010000133.1:0-7685 GCA_047614505.1 Rhodothermales bacterium
CGGATTTGCCACCGACCTGCAATATGACATCACCCGATTTGAGCTGAAGATCGTTGTCTTCTGGCGCTTCGAGCACCAGCACACCCCGGTCAGTCTTAAAATACTCACCCAGGCCTTCATCTACTTCTGCCAGCTTCAGGCCACGTGTTACCGGCAATCCGAACCAGACATTTGCTTCTCTCAATGCATCGTCACCAATCTCTGAAAGACTTTCAAATTCAAACTCCCAGTCACCATCTCCCTGACTGTGCGCAAACTGATAATTTTGCCCTGTCTCAATAACAACACGGACATTTTCAACATCCTCGCGCATTCTTTCAACCTGCACATGTAGTTCTTCCAGATCGATCTCAGGAATATTGATGCGGTCGATGACAACAGGCGCACTCGGAGCAACTGGTATACCCTGAATCACCCTGCTTGCGATGGCAGGTGCTGAAGGTAATCTGACAATGCTCTGCCATGAGAAAGGCTCTCTCTTATCGGCGACAACTGTGTGGTCGAAATTTTCGCCATCGCGATCAACGGTGATTACTATTTCATCACCAACCTTAACGCCAACCATGACTTCACTCAGTACCGCTCTCGGGGTTTTGTTATCACCATCGGCTAACGGCGTGCCCATCATGGCCACAATAACATCACCCTGCTGTAATCCTGCGCGTTCAGAAGGTCCGTCCGGGGATACCCCAAGAATCGGTACGCCATTGGAAACTGAATTTCCCAATACAACTCCAATTACGGCACGATCCCCAAGATTTACCCCTGTGCTTCTCGCCACAACGGTCGCACGGGTACGATCCAGGTCTCTATGAACACGGGCAACCTCCCTTGAAGCCTGACGCAGACTTTCATGCACACGGCTCAGTTCTTCGCGCATTTCCTTTGACTCAGCCTCATGCAGTTGCCGGGAGTTTTCATGCTGTCCGGAATGCTCCGAACGGGCTCTGGCAAGTATTTCTGCCTGCCTTGATTGTTCTTCAACCGCCCGAAGCATGTCAGAGCGGGCTCTTTCAATCGATTCAAGCGCTTCACGTTGTTCCTGCCGCGCTGCCGTAACTTCCGCTTCATAGGCGGCTTGAAGCCCGGCCTTCTCATCAGCCTCAGGAGTCTCTGCCAATGCCAGGCTCCCGGCCAGTAACAACGGCAATGTCAGTAAGGTAGCTAATCTCGTACTTTTAGTTCTGAAATTCATGGCGTAGTGCCTCCAATAAATCATAGTGATGCCATCTGTCCGTATTCTGTTTCCCAGTGATGTTGGTAAATCTGTGCCAGATCCAGCAATAAGTTCACCCGTTGACCCCACAAATTGACCGAATTGGGCGAGTAGCTTAATTCGTTATCAACCTGTGCAACCAGGTCTTCCAATTCAGCAACGAAGACTGCCGAGTTGGCTGGCATGGAACCAGTGTTATCCCGCAGATTCCGCAATTGGGTTTCCAGTGTTTGCGAAAGCGAAATCAAAGAATCAACATTGTCCATTGCATCAAGTGACACCGGCTCAGGTTCAAGCGTCGCAGAAGAGTTTGTCAATAGTGGTGAATTGCTTTGAATCGCTTCAGGGCCTTCAACATCCATTTGCCTGCCAACGATCAATACCGTTATCACAAGGCTCGCTGCGACTGCCAACCATGTCAAACCAATATTGCGGCGCTTCAAGCTGACCTGATTTTCCTCAAGCGCCTGCCTGATACCCGGCCAGTTATCCTGATCAGGCTTGATCAAAGGCAAATCCTGAAGTCCAAGAGGATCCTGATGAATTGAGAAAGTGTTTAACAAAATATTCATATTTGTTCTCGTTAAGCTAATGCGTT
This sequence comes from Rhodothermales bacterium, assembly GCA_047614505.1. Classification (GTDB taxonomy): domain Bacteria; phylum Pseudomonadota; class Gammaproteobacteria; order Xanthomonadales; family SZUA-36; genus JABDJL01. The sequence continues at coordinate 1,815 of JBLHGQ010000133.1, forward strand.
TGCTATGGGTTCGCGGTTGGCAGCCTCAATCAGGTTTTGTAGTTGCTGTCTTGCTCGCGATAAGCGGGTTTTGGAAAAACTTTCCGTTTTGCCAAATAATTTTGCAATTTCCTGGTGCTTGTAACCTTCAACATCGTGTAGCCAGACAATCGCACGGTCTTCATCGCTCAGTTTTTGTAAAGCACTGTCAAGGTCCATTGCCATTCCAATTTGTTCCTGATCACCTGATTTCCAGGCCTGATGCTCCACAAATTCAATTACTTCTACGTTGGGCTGTTTACGCAAGGCGCTGATTGCATGATTGACGATAACCCGACGTAACCAGCCCCAAAATGGTGAGTCACCTCTGAATTGGGCCATTTTCCGAAATGCAGTTATGAATGCCTCCTGCGTCACTTCCTGAGCCAGTTCCCTACATCGACAAACACGCACAGCCGTTGTAAAGGCATGAGTGTGATACAGGCGGTATATTTTTTCGCAGGCATCCATATCTCCACGCTTTGCACCAGCAAGCGTAATTTCGTCAATCTCAATATCGAATGCAGAGTTAGCCATCATTTAACAGGACGGTGCTTGTGAGAAAAAGGTCGCACAAAAAACATAATAGATTATTGGACTGCTAATGTGAAAACGGCCGCTTCAGCGGCCGTTTTCGTTTGTGTGGTGACACTCACCAGATTTTGACGCGTTCTTCCGGCGGCGGATACATGCCGTCACCTTTGGGGACGGGCATCGTAGTTGAAACCGTCGAAATCTATATCAGAGCTTAGAGGAAGGTTAGTTGCAACATCAGTTACAGTGGTATCGAGAGGTGTTGATTGTGCTATTTCTTCGGATTCCTGCTGACAGGCAGTGCTCAGAATTTCAGCGCCAAGTGCAACAACCAGAGAATATTTTTTCAGCGAATATGTTGTCTCTGAGGTTGTCAAACTAATTTCCTCGAATTAATGAAAATTTGCGCGCAACTATAACGAATAGATTCCAGGCACGCAGGTGTCTATAGTTGGGTATGAAATCATTCAGCGTGCTAAACGAATATGGGTAGATGGAGGCCACCACAAATTCCTTCCAGCCCTTATATCACTCCACAAGGGGCAGAGTCTCTCGATTCCGAATTGAAACTTTTATGGAATGACACCCGACCTGAGGTAGTTCGTGCACTTACGGCGGCAGCCGCTGAGGGCGATCGTTCTGAAAATGCCGAATATATTTATCGCAAAAAACAATTGGGTGAAATTGATCGTCGGATCCGATACATCAGCAAACGCCTTGATGTAGTAAAGATAATTGACCGCCTTCCTGAAGACAGATCAGTTGTACGTTTCGGTGCGACTGTCAATCTTCGCGATGCTGCAGGCAATACCTTGCGGTACCGAATTGTAGGGGCTGATGAAACAAACGCCAAAAGGCAGTGGATCTCAATAGATTCACCGGTAGCAAGACAATTGCTGGGCAAAAAAGAAGGTAATCGCATCAAGGTTAGCCTGCCGGAAGGAACACAGCAATTCACTATTTTGAAGATTGAATATCAAAAATTTTAAATGTGCACTTGAGATCGTAAATCCCATCCCCATTTTATTTATGCAGCTGCCGTAAGGGGCTGTAAACGCCTTCTGCCAGATGGAGAGGGCTTCGCAGAAACACCGAATTGCTTCAAAGGAGAATACGGTAATGACTACATTTGATTTTTCACCTTTATACAGAACATCAGTCGGTTTTGACCGGCTGGCCAACTTGCTCGCATCAGCCAAACGGGTTGAACAGGGCAATAGTTATCCCCCCTACAATATCCGCACCACAGGTGAGAATCTGTACCAGATCACTATGGCTGTTGCAGGTTTTGCTGAATCCGATATCGAAATTAGCCATGAGCAAAATACGCTCTCGGTGGTCGGTAGTCGTGATTCTGATGAAACGGAAGATTTTCTTTACCGTGGTATCGCAAACCGCGCTTTCCAGCGTAAATTCAATCTCGCCGATCACGTCCAGGTAACCGGTGCTGAACTCGAACACGGACTTTTGCACATCTTCCTCGAAAGAGAGATACCTGAAGCGATGAAACCTAAGGCAATCAAGATAAACAGCAAATCCAATTTGCTGGGTTCACTTGCCAAAGATAAGGCTGCTTAATCCATTCGCAAGACAAAAAGGCACTTCAGGGTGCCTTTTTTGTTTCTGGCTCAATATTGCGTCTGACCCTGACACAGGGTTAGGCTGCGAATTCTGCAAGTAGGGACAGCTGATTTTGAAACCCATTCTTTTTTATCTGTACCAGATCTACGTCTGGCTATTCTATGTTCCCTTCGCTCTTCTCGCGACGCTGCTGGCCGGCTGGACTGTAGTGTTGGTTTCGTGGGTTTTTGATTCAAGAGTTGCAAACAGGTATGTCGCTCGTCCATGGGCAAAATTACTGGCCTGGCTGATACCTATGCCGATCACGGTTGAAGGGGGAGAAAATGCGGACCCTTCACGATCCTACGTCGTGGTGGCCAACCATATTAGTCAAACTGATATTTTCGCTTTGTATGGCTGTTTAAAACTAAATTTGAAGTGGGTAATAAAAAAGGAACTACGCAAGATGCCCGGCGTGGGTATTGGCTGCGAAAAAGCGGGGCATATTTTTATAGATCGCAACGACCCCGAACAGGCCAGGAAAGCGGTAAATGACGCTACCGGCGGGCTTAATGACAGTGTGGGCATTCTTTTTTTTGCCGAAGGGACCAGGAGCCTTGATGGAAAACTGCTGCGATTTAAAAAAGGAGCATTCAGAATCGCGCTGTCACAACAACTTCCCGTTCTACCGGTTACGATTTTAGGCACAGGTGACGTTCTCCCGTCCAAGACCTTGCGCCTGTTTCCTGGCCGTGCTCGGATTGTCATTCACCCGGCCATTGAAGCTTTAGAGGACAATGCAGATAATCTGCGGGACCTGATGACCCAAACCCGCAACACCATTGCTTCTGCGCTACCTGAAGATCTCAGGGGTTAATCAGGAAAGAGATGCAATTACTCAAACCAGACCCGAGATTCACCGAATCCAGAAAGGCCCAGAAGAACTTTCTACTGGCAATGCAGATTGCATTTTCTGTTCTCGCTTTATTGTGGTTTATCCTCATAACCGACCAGTACCTGGGCCTTGACTTAGGCAGATTTGGTTTAAGACCCCGGGATGCCGGAGGATTGCTTGGCATCCTGACTGCACCCTTGTTGCATGCTGGCGTTGAACACTTGTTTTCAAACTCACTGCCACTCATCGTGAGTCTTACCACCATATTGTATCTGTATCCAAACGCAGCCCTTCGGGCTTTGCCTATGATATGGCTAGGGTCGGGCTTATTAGCCTGGTTTATTGGCAGGCCCAGCATGCATATTGGCGCAAGCGGGTTTGTTTATGGAGTGCTGGCATTTGTTTTTGTCAGTGGAATGATTCGACGTGATATGCGTTCCATCGCAGTCTCCCTGCTGGTCTGGTTTTTGTATGGGTCCATGGTGTGGGGAATCCTGCCTATTCGCCCGAAAATGTCTTGGGAACTCCACTTATCCGGTGCAATACTTGGAGTCGCAATGGCGCTTTTGTACCGGAACTGGGACAGGGTTCCAATCAAGCGTTATGAATGGGAGGATGATGACAGCGTTCCGGACTGGTATCCGGACCCCGAACGGGATGCCAAGAGGCTGGCTGAACAGGAAAGGGATGCATCAACTAAAGATCAGCCACCAGGACCTCCCACCATTCATTAATATTGACTGAAAGGAATATTGCAATGTTGAAGAAGCTATTGTTTGCTACTCTTTTTGTGATTACAGCTTTCGTCGTAGGCGGGTTTCTACTGCCCGATGAGTATCATGTGGAACGTAGTGTCGTAGTTGAACGTCCTGCGTCAGTCGTCTTCGCACTTCTCAATAGTTACAAATCGTTCAATCAGTGGTCACCATGGGCGGCACGAGACCCGGGGGCACAGTATGTGTTTTCTGGTCCAGAAGATGGTCCAGGCGCAAAAATGAGTTGGAAGGGTGATCCCAGAACACTTGGTGAAGGCTGGCAGGAAATCACCCGGAGTGAGCCAAATAGGCGGATCGAAATTTATCTGGATTTTGGCGAGCAGGGAATTGCCAGGAGTTATTATGCCATTAAAGAAATGCCTGTTGCGGAGACCGCCGACGACAACCAATTCAAGACCGAAGTAAGTTGGGGGTTTAACACTAACGTATCGGAAGGCAAGGGTATTTTTGGTGCCCTGATGGGAAGGTATTTCGGGCTTTTACTGGATAAATGGGTAGGGGCGGACTATCAGCAGGGAATGAGTGCCTTCAAGCAGTTCGCGGAGACCTTACCAGCTACCGATTTTACAGGATCAAGAATAGAAATTGTGACCGCAGAAGCGGCTGAGATACTTTTTGTATCTGGAATCAGCAGTCAGGATGCTTCGGATATTGCACAGGCACTTGGAACTGCTTTTGCTGAAATTGGTAGTTTTATGACAGAAAACGATATACAGATAAATGGACAGCCAATGGCAATTACCCGCTCTTGGGATGAGAACGGGTACCGCTTTGATGCTGCTCTTCCGGTCGATCAGGTTCCTGAAGTCGTTACAGGCAATGTTCAATCCGGATTTTCACCCGCGGGGAAAGCAGTGCGTTACACACATGTCGGGCCATATGACGCGATGTTACCTGCCTATGAAGAGCTTGCGAGCTTTATGGTAGCCAATGGCTTGAAAGAAGGTCCAATTTCCTGGGAACACTATATTTCTGACCCGGGAGATACACTAGAGGCGGAAATCATCACACATATCTATTTCCTGATTGAGGAATAAGCTCAAAGCACTGGAATATCAGGGTTTGATATCGGTGCTGCAATAAGTTTTTTAAGTTTATGTTCCCGGTACAGGATGTAAAGGCCAGAACCAACAATGATGGTAGATCCGACCCAAACCCTGCCGCCGGGCAGGTCGCCCCAAAACCACCAGCCGAAGAATACTGCCCAAATCATGTGCAGGTAATCATAGGGTGCAATCACCGCAGCTGAAGCCCGCCTGAAAGCTGCCGTCAACATTATCTGACCGCAGGTACCGCTGATGCCGAGCGTAAGCAACCACGGCCAATGCTCGAGCAAAACAGGCTTCCAGCCTTTGATCGCCAAAAGTCCCGAAGCACCGCCAATTAGGGCCGTAAACCAAAATGAAATAGTAATGGTGTGTTCTTGCCTGCCAAGGCTACGCAAAAGCAATGCCACAAACGCATAGCTTACTACTGCAATCAGACCCATTATTGAGCCATAGGAAATTAGAGCAGCGCTACCAGGTTTCAGAACGATGAGAACACCGACAAAACCAATAAGCGAAGCGCTCATACGTAACGGCCCTGCCGGTTCTTTCATCAGCACACCTGAAAGCAATGTAATGAGCAATGGTGCGGCAAAGAATATTGCGTAGGCATCGGCGAGTGGCATTTCGCGAAAGCACTCTCCAACGGTATAGAGCATCACCAGGCCAAGAGCGGCCCTTAACAAATGACCTTTGAAACGTCTTGGTCTGAATAGTGAGCGGTTGGTAAATAATATCCAGGCCGCGAAAACAGGCGCTGAGAAGGCGCAACGAAAAAACACAACTTGAATACTGGGGTAGTGCTCAACCAATTGCTTGATCGCCAAATCCATGGTGGACATCATGAAAACTGAGCCAATCATCAGGGTGATGGCTTGAACCGAATCCTGCTCTACTGAGTGGTCCTGTAAGCTCACCTCTTGAAGCTCATGGAGAAAGTTTATTTACCGAATAACTCACGCTGAAGAAAACGAATCATGTCGACTCGACAAGTCGACATTGCTTGCTACTACTGACAGGAAAGTGCTCCGTGAAATCTCCA
>JBLHGQ010000134.1:0-7650 GCA_047614505.1 Rhodothermales bacterium
ATATCGAATTTTCACAGTGGGGCGATCCACTTAACGATAATTCACAGTACGTCGTGCAGCCCTGGGATACTGTCGGAAATTCCTTCCGCTGGGACACGAGCCTGGCAGGCAATGACTCTACACATGGGTTCACCTGGCGATCCGATCAGGTGGAGTTCAGTAGCTTTCAGGGCGACCCGCCGGCAGCTCAAATTCAAAGCTGGCTCTATAACGGCCCAGATGTGCCACCAGAAGGTACGACGTCCGGAAACGCCCGTATCAATTTCTGGTTAATGGGCGGCAGTGCACCATTTGATGGACAGGAAGCAGAACTGGTAATCAAGTCTTTCAATTTCACGCCTTTACCGGTCAATATCCCGCCGACAGCGTCATTTACTGAAATCTGTACAGACCTGGATTGTGACTTTACAGATACATCCAGCGACAGTGATGGAAGCGTGACGGCCTGGTCCTGGGACTTTGGGGATGGTAATGGTTCTAACACTCGAAATTCCCCGCACAGTTTTGCAAGTGACGGTAGTTATACGGTCGAGCTGACAGTGACGGACAACAAAGGCGCTATTGATGTCATTTCGAGCCTGGTGACTGTCAGTACGCCTGCCCCTTCAATAGAGGTTGTGGCAAATACTGAGTTGCTGGGCTCGGGAACCGTCAGTGGCAGCTATGTGAACACCCATGATGAAGACGGAAACAGCCAGTCAATCACTGAACGTGAAAGCGGCGGAAAGAAACAAGATCGGTACAGTTTCCTGGTTCATACCTGGCAGTTCAGCCTGCCGGTGAACGCCATGGCAACGGTAAATGCGAATACCTGGATCGGGGGTTCCACCGACGACGGGGGTTCCACCGACGACAATTTCAGGTTCTCCTGGTCACTGGATAACAGCAACTACACGGAAATCTTCACTGTCGCGGGGAACAATACAGATTCTACGAACCTGGAGTTTTTCATGCTGCCGGAAAATACCAATGGTACGATTTATATCAGGGTAGAGGATACTGACCAGATGCCGGGCAACCGGACCAGGGACACGGTCTTTATTGATCATTTATACATCCTGACTGAGTCGGGAGCCGGTGATCCTCCGGACGCGCCGACTGCACTTGCCGCAAGTAGCGGAGGGCCCGACCGGATTAACCTGTCCTGGACGGATAATGCCAGCGATGAGAACGGGTTCAAAGTGGAAAGCTCCATCGACGGCAGCAATTTCATCGAAGTAGGCACGACAACGGCAAACGACACGGGCTTTACGCATACCGGTTTGGCCGCCAGTACGACTTACTGGTACCGCGTCAGGGCCTGGAACGCTTCGGGAGATTCCGCCTATTCAAATGTAGATTCCGCCACAACAGATGTGCCGCCTCCGCCACCAGTCGCACCCAGCGGGCTAGCGGCAATCGAAACGGGTAGCAGCACAATCGATCTTGTCTGGCTGGACAACTCGGGTAATGAGGACGGTTTTAATATTGAACGGTCATCCGATGGTGTGAATTTTGCCGGGCATGACATTGCTACCGAAAACGCCACGGCATACATCGACTCAGGACTGGATGCGAATACCACATACTGGTATCGCATTAATGCTTTCAATTCTTCCGGACCGTCGGTGTATTCAAACATCGATTTTGCGACGACAAAAAATGGACCTGCAATCACCCTTCTGAATGGATACAAGATAAAAGGCAACCACAACATCGACCTCGAGTGGACCGGTACGATAACGTCAAATGTCGATATATTCCGCGATGGCGGTTTGTTAATCACCGTGCCGAATATTGGCTCATACACTGACAGCACCAGTAACAAAGGTGGTCGGACCTATACCTACCAGGTCTGCGAGGCGGGCACGTCCAATTGCTCGGCGGTGGAATCTGTCACGTTCTAAATGCACTTATTATCAAAAGGGCCGGCCTTGCGCCGGCCCCGCGTGAAGCCATGATCGCGCCCGGCCTTAACCGTAAAATCCTTTGTTTATCTGTTCTGATGCTGGTCTCAGTCTGCAGCTTTGCCCACGTTGACCTGGAACTTCAAATCGAGGAAATAAATTCCCGTATCGAGCTTGAAGGGCCTCATGCTGAGCTTTTTCTGAAGCGTGGAAATCTCTATCGCCGTCACGAAGACTGGGACAAAGCGGCCAGTGATTTCAAAAGGGTTCGTGAACTTGAGCCGGGACATCCACAGATTGACTGGCTTGAAGGGCTGTACAAAATTGATTCGAAACAATGGCAGAAGGGTGACGAACTGTTATCACGATACCTCGAAAGTAATCAAGAATACGGACCGGCCTATCATGTTCGTGCATTGGCCCGCTGGAAATTGGGTAGCCCTGCTGCGGCTGCAAAAGATTATGGATCGGCAATTTACTTAAGCAACCAGCCTTCTCCTTCGCTTTACCGCGCACAAGTTATTTCCTTGTATACAGCGACACCAGATGATCTGGAAGAGGCAAGCGCGGTCGTCGATGCAGGACTGAATCGATTTCCTCGTGAAATATCATTAATGGGCCTGGGGGTTGATCTGGCACTCGTACAATCTGACGTACGACATGCATTGCAATATATGATGCGACTGCCTTCCCGCCTTGATGGCTTGCTCCAGTGGAAGTTCAGAAGAGCATCCTGGGCTTGCATCAACAAAGACAGGAATGCCGCAAGCAGTGGCTTCAAAGAAGTATTGTCCAACGTCTCGGAAAAGGAAATCAGGCGGGCAGGGACCTTTGATTTGTCAATTGAAACTGTTTCTGCTCTTGCTGAAGCACCTGAGCCAGAGAAATGTATCGAAGCAATCAATAGTCTTCTACATCGTCTGGAACCCTGATCGCATTTGGCAAGCCCTTTACCTATATAAAATAGCTCATCAGATATTGCATCTTTCCGCAAATCTTGGGGTATAATGCCCGGCTTGATTTTGAGCCACCTTGGTCGCGGGTTGGCATTTGGCTATTTAATAAATGGTCTTACAGCATTTCCAGGATACGTCCTGAATGCTAATTAAAACAGAGGTTTACCATGTCTAACACACACACAATCCATGCGGAATTCCGCAGTGACTCAGGGAAAGGTGCGAGCCGCCGCCTGCGTCGTATCGGCAAAATTCCTGCAGTATTATATGGCGGAGAGAAAGAATCCGTTGCCCTGACCTTGAATCACAAAGACGTCATGCATGATGCCGCGAGTGAATCTTTTTATTCCAGTATTATGGATATCATGGTTGAAGATGGAAGAACCCAGCAAGTGGTTGTCCGCGATATGCAAAGGCATCCTTTCAAACAGCTAATCATGCATGTCGATTTTATGCGGGTCTCAGCAACCGAAATCTTGAGAATATCGGTTCCCTTGCATTTTGTTGGAGCAGATGAATCACCTGCCGGAAAAGCTTCCGGTGTTGTTATTCAACATCAGATGACAGAAGTTGAAATCGCAGCGTTGCCAAAAGACTTGCCGGAATACCTGGAAGTCGATTTGTCTGGTATGGAAATTGGAGAGGCGGTAACGCTTGCAGAGATTAAAGTCCCCGAAGGTGTTGAGATACCTCAGCTCCAGTTAGAGGGTGGTGCGGATATCATGATTGCGAATTCCGTTCACATCTCCGAAGACCAGGGTACTGGCGCTGCAGCTGCTGCGGACGCTGAGGCTCAGGTTGCCGCTGACCTGGAAGCCGGTATTGCACCAGCTGTTGACAGCATTGAAGATGAAGACGCCGAAGCCGGTGAAGCCGGTGAAGCCGGTGAAGAAGCTGCAGGCGAGGGCGACTCACAGGAGTAACCTTTGGCTTCAAGTTTTCTGATAATCGGCCTGGGAAATCCAGGCCCCAAGTACGCTGAAACCCGGCACAATGCCGGGTTTTGGTTTTTGGATGACTTGCTATCAAAAACCGGGCAGTCCTTAAAATCTCAATCAAAAATTCAGGCATATACCTTACGCACTGAAGTTTTCGGGCGTGATTGTATTTTGGCGAGACCGACGACCTTTATGAACCACAGTGGTGCCGCGGTCAGGGCAATACTGGATTACTACAAGATTAAGCCCATAGATATGCTGGTGGCTTATGACGAACTCGATCTGCCACCAGGCGTCGCGCGATTAAAACAAGGTGGTGGTCATGGAGGCCACAACGGCATGCGGGATATATTTCAACACGTGCAGGAACGTGATTTTCTGAGGATGCGAATTGGTATTGGTCACCCGGGCCACAAAAGTGCAGTGACGCGCTATGTACTGGGGCGCGCACCGGCACAGGTTCGCGATGTGGTTGATACAGCAATTTCGCGATCTATTTCTGTACTGCCATTGATCCTTGAATTCCGTATTCAGGAAGCAATGACCGCGCTACATACGGATTCACCATAATGGGTTTTAAATGTGGAATTGTCGGATTACCAAATGTGGGCAAATCTACTTTGTTTAATGCTCTGACGGAAGCCGGCATTGCATCAGAGAATTACCCGTTTTGTACTATTGACCCTAATGTTGGCATGGTCGCCGTGCCAGATCCACGCTTACACCAAATCGCAGACATTGTTCAACCCAAAAGTGTTGTACCCACCAGTATGGAGTTTGTGGACATCGCAGGTTTGGTTGCAGGTGCTTCCAGAGGGGAGGGTCTGGGTAACAAATTTCTTGCCCATATCCGCGAAACCGACGCCATTGCTCATGTTGTAAGGTGTTTTGAAGACCCTGATATTGTTCATGTTTCAGGCGGAATAGATCCCCTGGCAGATATTGCTATCATCAATACAGAACTGGCGCTGAGTGATCTTGAAACACTGGAGCGGAATATATTTCGTGCTGAAAAGCTTGCCCGCACGGGCGATAAGAAAGCCAAAACCCATGTTGAGCTACTTCAACGGGTTATGGACGCGATTGATAAACCGCGTGGCATCCGGGGTCTGGAGTTGAATGATGAGGAGCGTGCAGCTGTTCGCAATTTGAATTTGATTACCTCCAAGCCGGTAATGTACATTGCCAATGTCGCAGAGAATGGATTCGAGAACAACCCGCTTTTGAACAAGGTAGCTGATCTGGCTTTGCTTGAAAATGCAGAGCTTGTACCAGTGTGCGCCTCTGTGGAAGCGGAGATTTCACAGCTTGATCAAGAGGATCGCGAACTGTTTCTGGCTGAATTGGGAATGGCAGAATCCGGCCTTGCCAGAGTTATTCATGCAGGTTACCTGTTACTCGGTCTTTTGACATTTTTCACCGCCGGACCCAAAGAAGTCAGGGCGTGGACCGTGCGTAAAAATTCAACAGCACCACAGGCTGCTGGCAGGATTCATACGGACTTTGAACGTGGATTTATTCGAGCCCAGGTCATTGGATTTACCGACTTCATCAACTTCAAGGGTGAGCAGGGTGCGAAAGAAGCTGGCAAGCTTCGTTTGGAAGGCAAAGACTACGTGATGCACGAAGGTGACGTAACACTCTTTCGGTTTAATGTTTGATGGGTTTTTGAGTTGGCTGGAAAAACAGTAGAATTTAATTTCAGATTTTTCTTTTCAAACCGTTAGATTAGTAGTATAAGTTTTTCAGAACCCCGGTGTTCGGGCAGCATGGTTAGCGCTATGCCAATACGTTCACAAAAATTAGCGAAAAAGGAACGTCATGAGATTCCTCATTGGCGTCGAATAGAAATCATGCGTGAAAAAGCAGAGCTAAGGGCGGCTCTGGGTGATCTTGATTCAGATTTTGATGAAATTGACGAAGAGGTTTTCGGCTCTGATGAAGAATATGTCAGTTTTCACAAACATATTGATGATGAAGTTGAAATAGATGAAGTTGAAATAGAAGAATTGCTCGAGGATGACGCTGATAGTGATGGGCTTGATGACTTCGAAGATGACTAAAATCTGTACTTTCATAACAATCTTAAGTTTGTTAAAGCCACTATCGCTATATTTCTTGTAAGTATCAGAATTAAACCGTAGAATTCCGCGCCGAAGCGAGCATGTGCCTTGACAGTGAATCCTGTCTGAAGGAAAATAGGCGGCTTGCTTGCGGGAGGGGTACTCAAGCGGTCAACGAGGGCAGACTGTAAATCTGCTGGCTATGCCTTCGGAGGTTCGAATCCTCCCCCCTCCACCATTTTATGGTGGTGTGAAAGGCCTTTTTTGGCGGTCTTTCTGGAAAGAAAGTGAAACGAAGGGCATGGTCATTGGCTTTGTCGCTCCGTTGTTGTTATGGCTACTGTGTGTGGTAAATAGAGCCATGTGCCACGGGTTCAGGCGGGTGTAGTTCAACGGTAGAACTTCAGCCTTCCAAGCTGATAGTGTGGGTTCGATTCCCATCACCCGCTCCATAACAGTGGGGCTTAGTTTTGAAAAAATCCGCCCTCATAGCTCAGGCGGTAGAGCACTCCCTTGGTAAGGGAGAGGTCACTGGTTCGAATCCAGTTGTGGGCACCATATAATTAGTAAGTTTCAGTGTTTAACAGCCTGGAACTTAAGTTTTCGGAGACAGGCATGTCAAAATCAAAATTTGAAAGAACGAAGCCCCATGTAAACGTAGGCACGATTGGTCACGTGGATCATGGAAAGACGACGTTGACGGCGGCATTGACAAAGGTCTGTGCTGAGGCACGTGGTGGCGATTTTGTTGCTTATGACAAGATTGACAACGCTCCGGAAGAACGTGAACGCGGTATTACGATTGCCACGGCGCACGTAGAGTACGAGTCTGATAACCGTCATTACGCACATGTTGATTGTCCGGGCCATGCTGATTATGTGAAGAACATGATCACGGGTGCTGCCCAGATGGACGGAGCGATTCTGGTTGTGAGTGCGGCTGATGGCCCGATGCCACAGACGCGTGAGCACATTTTGCTGGCCCGCCAGGTAGGTGTTCCTTACATTATTGTGTATATGAATAAAGCCGATCAGGTTGACGACGAGGAGTTGTTGGAGCTGGTTGAGATGGAGATTCGTGAGTTATTGAGCTCCTATGATTTCCCGGGTGATGACATTCCGGTGGTAATCGGTTCAGCGCTTAAGGCGTTGGAAGGTGATACTTCTGAAATTGGTATTCCTTCTATTAACCGGTTAGTTGAGCAGCTGGATGTATATTTTCCGCAGCCTGTTCGTGATATGGACAAGCCTTTTCTGTTGCCGATTGAGGATGTGTTTTCGATCTCTGGTCGTGGCACGGTGGTTACCGGGCGTGTTGAGCGTGGTGTGATCAAGGTTGGCGAGGAAGTGGAGATTGTTGGCATTAAGGATACCGTCAAGACGGTATGTACGGGTGTTGAGATGTTCCGTAAGTTGCTTGATGAGGGCCGTGCGGGCGACAACGTTGGTGTACTGCTTCGTGGTACCAAGCGTGATGATGTTGAGCGTGGTCAGGTATTGGCGCATGTGAAGACAATCAATCCGCACACCAAGTTTGAGGCAGAGGTATATATTTTGTCGAAGGATGAGGGTGGTCGTCATACGCCGTTCTTTAAAGGTTATCGTCCACAGTTTTACTTCCGTACCACGGATGTAACGGGTGCGTGTGAGTTGCCTGAGGGTGTTGAGATGGTAATGCCTGGGGACAATGTCCAGATGCAGGTTGAGCTGATTAACCCGATAGCGATGGAAGAAGGCTTACGTTTCGCGATACGCGAAGGTGGCCGAACCGTTGGTGCTGGCGTAGTCGCCAAGATCCACGAGTAGT
>JBLHGQ010000135.1:0-7609 GCA_047614505.1 Rhodothermales bacterium
ATTGGAGTGGTGGTCGGAAAAATAAAAGCGCCATTAACCGTATCGAGTTCCCGATAGGAAAGCCCGAAGGTGTCGCCAGTGAACCAGCCACGTGTTTTCTCATCCCAGATACAAAAATGATGCCGGGAATGGCCGGGCGTATCTATAAATAAGAGCTCCCGGTCACCCAGTTGCACACAATCCCCGTCTTCCATGATCCGCACACGCTTTTCGTTTATTGGGATCAGGGTTCCATAGGTTGCATCGAAAGTCTCATCGCCATATACACGTCTGACACTGGCCTCAAGTCTGGCTGGATCGATCATATGCGCTGCCCCGCGAGGGTGAACCAGAAAAGTCGCGTCCGAAAATTCCTGCATGAGAGCTCCGGCGCCACCGGCATGATCCAGGTGGACATGAGTCACAATCACATAACGAACCGCACTTTTATCCCAACCCCGTACACGAATGACCTCTTTCAATCGTTGCGCGCTGGAGTTTGTACCGGTCTCGATTATGGCCACTTCTGAATCTGATTCCAGCAAGTAACAACTTGCCATTCGATCACGGACAAAACCGCTATCAACGCATAGCACGCCGCCGGGATATTCGTTGACGGAAATACAATTGGATCTTGAAATTTTAGGTTCTGACATAAGAGAGAAAGATAACACAAGGATTCCAAATTATAATCGCTGGAAGAGATAAAATGAGATGCCTCGAACCCGACTGATTCTGACGGAGCTTGAAATTAATCGTTTAGCGATACAATTTATTTTAATCACTTCCTGTTTTCTACTTTCAGTACGTCCTGTATTGGCGGGTGAAGAAGCAAAAGTGCAACTGGGCAAAGAGGTTTCCAAAGTTGAAGTTCGTGGCGATATCGCCTTGGCAAAACAGGGTTGGGAATTACTTGAACAAGGTGCTTTACTGATTGATGTTCGAAGTGAAGAAGAATTCCAAAGCGGAACAATTGAAGGATCTTTGAATATTGCGCACTCGGAAATCGATTTGCTGGCGCAAGCCATCGGCGACGAACTGGATCGCAAAGTTGTACTTTATTGTCGCAGCGGCAAGCGGGCCGAAAAAGCAAAAGACCAACTCGAAGCTCTCGGCTATACCGGCATCTTTAACGCCAGCGGCTACGATGCCCTTATGGCAACAAGTCCCTGATTCAAACCGTCAATTTAAATTGAAATGTCCGCCGATTCTGACCCGCCATCTGTTTTGACCATTGCTCTTATTTAATCTGTTTTTGTCTTTTTTTGATGAAGATCAACGAAGTATTTCGTATGATGCATGTAGTTCTGAAAGGAAAGTTCATGTTTAACAACTTTATTGCACTATGCATTGGCCTGTTAATCCTCTTGCCGGACCTTTCCTATGCACAATTTACGCAGGATGCAGAGACCTGGGAAAGAGACGCAGCTTGGCGCGCGTCAGCATCGGTCAATACACAAACTCAAAAAAACAAGCTGCAAAGTTTGTTGAAAGCCGGCGATGATGAAGCTTCACTAATTCTGATTCAGGAAATCCAGCGTGAGGAAAACTGGCCGACACCAGCCAGGGAACGTGTCATTTATGAATATGTCTCCAGCCTGAGGCAGGAAGCACCCCATGTGGTTGGTGATGACCTGATTGCTTATCTGCAGAACTATCAATCAACAGTTTTTGTTGCACATGAGGATCACCCTTCTGGCAATGTGCCTCTATTCAACATCAAAGGCGCCGCTGCAGGGGTTGTGAACGGCTGGGCACGACAAGAAGCTGCTTTTCAGGGCGCTGTATTAGTCCAGGAAAACCCTGACAGCCTGTCCATGGCGTATCTGTCAGAAACTTCTCTGCCGAAGCAGCAGGGATTGCTTGATTCATTGAACACTGCTTCACCAATACAACTAAAAGCCATTTCCAGCTTCGCGTTGGAAAGCATGGAAGCTCATCCAGAGCTCATATCAGTTGCTGCCAGATCAGCATTAATCAATTTGGATCTTAATGTGCTTATGAGGCTGGCCGAATCAGGTCAAGGTCCGGAAATGCATGTGCTATTTCGTGGAAGCACCAAACGCCTTGATAAGGCGCAGAATCTACACCTGTTACAAGCCGCATTACGCAATCCTTCACGCGGAACGGCTGCGTTAGCCATTGCTCAATTGGCCCCGGGTTTAGCCGGAGTTGATGCCAGTGAGGAACTCTTGTTGGAAACACTCGGCGATCCGGAATTGGGCTCTTCAGCGGCACTTGCACTGGTGATTAATCCTCGCAGCCAGTTACTACAAAAGCTGCAGGTTCTGGCTGTTCCTGAGAACAATCAACTGACGGCAATCAGAGCCAGGCTCGCTTTGCAGATATACGCCTCACGACTAACAGCGGAGGCACAATAATGAAACACAAAATCAGTGTTTTGACTTTCTTGTTACTGCTGGCACAGTCTTCAATGGCCCAGGTCTTAACCGAGTGGGTGGATAATAATCCCGGCAACGACCCCACCAAACTGGCATTGGGCTACCCCGTGCCAATTCCAGTCGACACACCTCTCCCCTTTGATGGTTTCAGGACCTATGCCGGCCTGCATATGCGGCACCAGGACCTGCAGGCAACCACGCCCTGGGTGCATGGTGTTGATGTTGGGACCACACATAAAGGACGCACTATTTGGGCTTACCGCCTTGGTGATGAGGACTTTGAAACGATTTACGGACTGCCCGAACCAGCCATGCTGACCAATGGCGGAATTCATTCACGGGAATGGCAAACCCCGGAAGTTGTCACCGGAATTCTCGAATTAATGGCTACTCATGAGAACGACAATCATTTTTACGATTACCTGCGGGAAAATGTGAACATGATTGTCATTCCGTCTTTAAATATTGACGGATTTGTGCAAACTCAGCGATTCCCAAGCCAGAATTACCTGCAGTCCGACCCCGATGACCCGGTATTCTCCCCGCGTGACGGGCGCATGCGACGTAAGAACCTGCTCAATGCAGATGAAGATTTATTCACGGTCGGTGATCATCTGGGTGGTGTTGACCTGAACCGAAACAACGGCCCTTATTGGAATACCAATCCCGGACGCTCTTCAAGCAATACGCAATCACTGGTACATCACGGTGTCGCGCCACAGTCTGAGCCTGAAACCCAGGCACTTGATGTCGCTGCTCATCTGGGGCCAATCGAGCACCTGCGGCTATATACCGATGTACATTCATTTTCACAAGTTCATTTCTGGGTAAACAACGGCAACGCCCGACTGGCTACATTGACAGAAAAGGTTTTGGGACTGTTTACCAATCACCATCAATCGTTTCCGGCAGGAAAATTTTACTTCTTTAGTAATCAAAATAATGTTGCGCTAAACAATGGCATTGGCACAACAGACGAGTACTTCACCAACATCTATCAGGTTCCCTCCTGGACCCTGGAAGTCGAACCGTCATTCGGGAATCACCCGGGACTGCCCGGCGCTGGCGCAGATTACGGCGGCACCAATGTCAATGGTCATGACGGCTTCATTCTTCCTGAATCACAAATCAGACGCGTAAGAGAAGAAATGGCGCAGAGTTTTGCAGCCGTTTACTACCAACAGGCCGGGCCGGCAAACATTCAGTCCATGCGGGTTATTGACGTTGCTACACAAGCAGTTGTCTACGAAGCTGAATGGGAAAAAGCAGATGACTTCAACAGAAGCATGTACAGCAATCAGATCCAGCCACTGCAACTCAGCCGTGATTACATCCTTTGGGTTGCATACTCCAAACCGATGCGCTGGAGAACCAATGGTGCGGTAACGGCTTTCCCAGGCACTTCATCAGGATTTTTGAGCGTTTTCGGCGGAACCGATGTTGGTGCTCAGACTTTAACCACCAATGTCGTCAGCACCACCTGGCTGGACCAGCCGGGTGATGCTCCCAACGGCTATTTGAACTATGAAGACGACGCGGTTGCCATTGCCTTTAATTACCCGTTGGATGCCAACAATGATTCTTCGGTCAATGGCGAAATGGACGCCATTATTCGAAACCTGGCCTGGGATATCACTGGACAACTTATGGATGCTGACCCTTCCACTGTGGCCTATTGGGCAGATGGTCATTGGAATGGATTGGAAAATAGTAGCGGTATTGACGGTGATTTTGGTGGTGAAGATGCAAGCGCGGTACTTAGAATTACCGATGAAACTTTGACTTCTCCATTCGTACTTGAACCCGGCACTGCTGCTGCATGGGGTGACCCGGAGCGCTCCGGCGAAGGATTTATCCTTGAAATGCTGTCACCAACTCTCGCTGTAATGTTCTGGTTTACCAATGATGATGAGGGTGGGCAGGACTGGTATATCGCAGTCGGCGAAGTGCGCGGAAATCGTATTCTATTTCCCAGTGTCTTGAGAGTATCGGGCGGCGTGTTCGGTGATGCATTCGACCCTGACCTGGTGGTTGAGGAAGTGCTTGGTTCTGCAAAATTTATCTGGTCGGAATGCGATAAGGGATCAATGGACTGGAATATTGGTTCCCGCCACGGCCGCCAGAATCTGGCCCGGTTGACCAGTATACTGGGCCTTGATTGCGGACAAGCTCCAATAGGCCCTCCCTTACCCGAGCAAGCACTGTTCAGCGGGTCCTGGGGTGATCCAACGCATGACGGCGAAGGTTTCACGGTCGAAATGCTGGAGAATAATCAGGCACTGGTTTTCTGGTTCAGTTTTGGTCCGGATGGAAAACGTCGCTGGTACTTTGGTATTGGCCGGGTTGAGGGAAGCAAGTTGATTTTCGATAATTTGCTCACCACAACTGGAGGTGTATTTGGTGATGATTTCGATCCCAATGATGTCACCGAAAAGACCTGGGGCACACTGGAACTTGATCTGGCCTGTGCAGGTGGAACGGCAATTTATACCAGTGTCGAGGCAGGTTTTGATGCCGGTCAGCAAAATGTAGTAAAAATAACCAGCATGGATGGCCTTAACTGTACGCCCTGAGCCTCAATCTCTTTTATAATTCGCATATCGAATTCAGAATGAGCGGAGAGAACATTGAGTAATCGGGAAGAACATCAGGAATGCACTGGCAAGTTTATTGAGTTGGCTAACAAGCTCAAGGACGAAGGGCATAACATTACGCTGGTTTCGGCAGCATTGATGGCCGCATCAGGGGTCTATGCGACTTACACGGCCGCCGGCAACTCCGGTGCACTCGAGCCTTCAGGTGTTGATAAGGTGGTCGCCTTGTACAGACGAAACCTGGAACACATCCAAAAAACCAAACAGAAAGACGGCGAGATTATAGATCCATTCGCCGATACCTGGGGTTCTTAACGTAAAATAACGATTCATTAAGGCAACGCCGTCATGGCGTAAAATAGCAAGTCAGGGGCCCTTAGCTCAGCTGGTTAGAGCAGTCGACTCATAATCGATTGGTCGAAGGTTCAAGTCCTTCAGGGCCCACCATTTTTCTACGATCAAACTCTGCGGACTTGAACCTACGGTTCCCCGACTGCGCTCCCGGCATCCTGCCTTCGCTTGCCGGTCCGGCCTCCGCCGTCCACGGCTCCGGCGCTCGACAGGACAAAGCAATGCTTTGTCTGATTCTGTCTCACCCTTCAGGGCCCACCATTTTTTGCATGTTGCTTATCTATCCTGAAGGGTAATCGCTACCTAGCTTTGCGATAAATTTATTGAAAGTCGTAATTCCTTCATCTGGCTCCTTGGTTGCTGCATTTTTTATGAGTGTTGACTTCGCATCGTCATAATCGTCCCAATGCACTGACGCTGTGTAGCATTGCATCTGATGTAATACTTTTACCATTGTTCTAAATCGCCCCTGTCTTGTCGCAGCCTTCTGTCCATTCAGATAGTTGTCTCTATGAACAATTGGAATTATGAACTTATACTGATCGGTACTCACTAACTCCGCATTCATCATGATGCGTGCCACTCTTCCATTGCCGTCATCGAATGGATGCACTTCGCTTACAAGAAAATGCATGAAGATTGCTCTCAACATTCCCTTTGGAAGGGCTTGATAGATTTCAAAACCTTGCACCAAGGTCCCTTCAACTAACTCAGGTGCTACAAATAGTGTGTCTCCCGCCTGGTTTGGTTTAACCTTAAATTCTCCTGGTCTCTTGCTTGGTCTTTCCGCAAGAAGGAGCCTGTGTCTGACTTTTAGAATGTCTACAAACTCGATCGGCTCTGTAGGCACTCTGTACATTTCAGACAGGTCACCTGATATTTCTATGTGTGACAGAAGGTCATGGCTATCTTCATGCCGCTCGTAATTCACCTCTTTCTCAAAACCAATTTTCTCGGCTTCTTCGATTGTGAACTTTGTTCCCTCTATGTAATTGGAAAAGTAGCTTTCAATGAAAGTGAGATTTCTCCAGCCAGATTTGTTGTATTCATATGGATTTACTGCCAAATTTGTTTTCAACAAATACTCTGAAAGTTCACGAAATCTATAAATTCGGTTCTCATCAAATGGCTCTTTTTGTGCAGTTGCAATTCCAAGACGTGTTTGCAGCAAGCCCTCTGCAGGATGAGTACTAAGAATTGCTGAGACCAACCTGTTGAATACTTCAAATTCTTTCTCGAGGCCTAAAGCAGGAGCCATTTCTTGAGCTTCGTCTCGCAGTGTATTGATAGAACCCTCCCCCCCTTTTTGGATTTGATTCACCAGTTGAGACTCAATCCATTCACTGCCAAGAGCCTTTTTTGAACCTGAATCTCGTCTGGAACGAGCCAAGTTCTCAAGGAGGTATCGGGCTGGTTTACTTGTTCTAAGTTCTAGTGTTAACTGCTGCACGCCTTGCTCTGTACTACCAGGTGAAACATCGAATACCAGGTGTGCTATATGTACAGTTCTTCGCTTTTTTATATTGCTCGAAGTGAAATATAAATATCCATCCGCGGGTTTTAATTCCGCAGCAGTTCTTGCCACTGCGACTGGTTTATTGAAGATATAACATGCAACTTCCATCCATTTATTGTTGAGGGTTCTGACAATTTCCTCTTCATCGTGTGTATCAATGTAAATCCCCCTGCGAATTTTGTGCAGCGTGCCTTTTTCGGCAAGTCTCGTTACCGAGTGTGAGTTTTCTTTTGTGGAGAATATTAGATTCGCCATGATTCCGGCTCTTGATGGTTCATTTGCTACTAAATGGATAAGTCTGGTTTTATATCCAAACCCTATAAACAAGTGTGGTCTAAATAGACAAAAACCTAAACAACTATGGTGTCAGCATAAAAACATGTCAACAAGTATGGCGTTAATATAAAAACATGTCAACAAGTATGGTCTTGTGGTCTATTTTGTCAATAACTACGGAGTAACCGTAATAACTCTAGGGTAATGAAACTTGAGGTGAAAAAGAAAATTTATGACACTATTTAATACACTATTACTAATGGAAGTATTATTTAAGCTTTTATATCAATAATATAGAACACACTATTAATCGACTCATAGTCGATTGGTCGAAAGTTCCCCGACTGGGCTCCCGGCATCCTGCCTTCGCTTGTTTCAAAACCCATTAGGTGTCGCTTCGCGACTGCACTGTTTGCGAGGATACTGCCTCGCAGCACGGGCCCACCATTTTTCTTTAATCTAACTCTGCGGACTTGAACCTACCGTTTTCC
>JBLHGQ010000136.1:0-7609 GCA_047614505.1 Rhodothermales bacterium
CATCTCACTTTTCAGGAGTTATTAATGAGCAGTTTGGAACTGGTAAAAGTCGCTCAGGCGATGGTCGCGGAAGGCAAAGGCATCCTCGCAATTGATGAAAGTTCGGGCACTTGCAAAAAAAGGTTTGATTCAATTGGCGTTGAATGTACTGAAGAGAACCGGCGTCAATATCGTGAAATGCTATTAACGACGCCCGCTCTTGGTCAACAAATATCCGGTGCCATTTTGTTTGATGAAACACTTCGTCAATCAACGGCTCAGGGTGTCAGTTTTGTGCAAACCATGCAGAACGCGGGAATCATGCCTGGTATCAAGGTAGATAAAGGTGCTCATCCGCTGGCGGGGTTTGGTGATGAAAAAGTCACTGAGGGTCTTGATGGTTTGCGTGAGCGTTTAGCTGAATATGCATCGCTGGGTGCCAAATTTGCAAAATGGCGAGCTGTAATCACTATTGGCGAAAACATGCCGACTGCCGCCTGCATTGAGTCCAACTGCCACGCACTTGCCCGTTATGCGGCCCTCTGCCAGGAAGCCGGAATTGTCCCCATGGTAGAACCCGAAGTGCTTATGGATGGGTCTCACACTTTAGATGAGTGTTATGAGGTGACCGAGGCGACTTTGCGTAGCCTGTTTAACCAGATGTATGAGCAAAATGTACTGCTGGAAGGCGCAATTCTTAAAGCCAGCATGGTGGTCTCAGGTTCAAATGCTCCAGATCGGGCCGGAATTGATGAAGTTGCCCGCGCAACAGTCCAATGCCTGCTTAATACGGTGCCTGCGACACTGGCCGGTGTGGTTTTCCTTTCAGGAGGCCAAAGTGACGAAGAAGCGAGTGCGCACCTTGATGCCATGAACAGGCTGGGCAATTTCCCATGGCCATTGAGCTTCTCTTATGGCCGAGCATTGCAGGCTCCGGCGCTGGCGGCGTGGGGTGAGGATATTGTCGCCAATGTTGGCGTAGCACAGTCAAAATTGGCGCACCGTGCGCGTATGAATGGTCTTGCTGCAACCGGCAATTACGAGGCTTCACTTGAAAATGAATAAATTGTTAATGATTGACGGTCATATCTGTCAATGACCGACAAACTCAAAGAAGCCGCGCTTGATTACCACCGGTATCCGGTACCGGGGAAGATCAAAATCACAGCCACCAAGGCACTGACCACTCAGGAGGACTTGTCTCTTGCATACTCACCCGGGGTAGCTGCTGCCAGTCTATTGATTTTCGAGGACCCCTCTGAGGTCAGCAATATGACCGCCAGGGCCAATCTGGTGGCAGTTGTGACCAACGGGACTGCGGTTCTGGGGCTGGGTGACATTGGTCCATTGGCCGCCAAGCCGGTTATGGAAGGCAAGGGCGTACTGTTTAAAAAATTCGCCGATATCGATGTATTTGATATCGAGATCAATGAAAAAGATCCTGACAAACTGGTTGATATTATTGCTTCACTGGAACCGACTTTTGGTGGCATTAACCTTGAAGATATCAAAGCTCCTGAGTGCTTCGAAGTTGAAAGAAAGCTCAAGGAACGAGTCAGTATCCCGGTGTTTCATGATGACCAGCATGGCACTGCCATCATTACCGCCGCTGCCATGATTAATGCCTTAATGGTGGTTGGAAAAGATATTGCGGATGTCACTCTGGTAACCTCAGGTGCAGGTGCAGCCGGAATGGCCTGTTTGGATCTGCTGGTTCAATTGGGTTTGAGAAAAGAAAACATACTGGTTTGTGACAGTAAGGGCGTTGTTTTTGAAGGCCGCAGTGAATACATGGATGATCGAAAGGCCGGCTATGCCCGAGATACCGAAATGCGAACGCTGGTAGAAGCGATAAAAGGAGCGGATGCTTTCCTGGGTGTTTCTGTAGGTGGTGTTGTCAGCAAGGACATGGTTTCAGGAATGGCCGACCAACCCATTATTCTGGCTCTGGCAAATCCGGATCCTGAAATTCTTCCGGAGGATGCACTTGCGGTCAGACCGGACGCAATTATCGCGACCGGGCGATCTGATTATCCGAATCAGGTCAATAACGTCCTGTGTTTCCCATACATCTTTCGTGGAGCCCTGGATGTCGGTGCCACGACCATCAATGCCGAAATGCAAATGGCATGCGTCTATGCCCTGGCAGAGCTGGCCCGTATGGAAGTCAGTGATATCAGTGCGGCAGCCTACGGCAATACGCCCTTACAATTTGGCCCGCAATATTTGATTCCCAAGCCTTTTGATCCACGCTTGTTGGAGCAACTTGCAACCGCAACGGCTAAGGCAGCTATTGAAAGTGGCGTCGCTACCCGGCCAATAAAAGATCTGGGCGCCTATCGCGAAAAGCTTCAGCAATTCCAATGGAAGACCGGTCTATTGATGAAACCGGTGTTCGATGCTGCACGTAGAGATATGAAGCGCGTTGTATTCGCGGAAGGCGAGGAGGAGCTGGTCTTACGTGCAGTTCAGTCTGTGACTGATGATCAACTTGCACGCCCGATTTTGATTGGTCGACCTGAGGTTATTCAAAGCAGGATTGATAAACTTGGGTTGCGGATTAAGCGGGATGTGGACTTCGAACTGGTTAACCCAGAGTCTGATCCACGATTCTGGAATTACTGGACTACTTATCACGCCATCATGGAACGCCGCGGCATATCTCCTGATACCGCCAAGGCCATTGTGCGTACCCGTAATACGGTTATTGCCGCCTTAATGGTGCATCTTGATGATGCGGATGCCCTGATCACCGGTATTGTCGGGCGTTATCGCAACAAACTGGAATATGTCATGGATGTCATCGGCATCCGTCCAGGCGGCAACGTAATTGGTGCCTTGGGCGTATTAAATACCGCTGAAGGCGCTTACTTTGTTTGTGATACGCAGGTTAATTCCAATCCCACAGCCGAACAGGTCGCAGAAATCACTTTGATGGCAGCTGAAAAACTCAGAATTTTCGGCATCGAGCCAAGGATAGCTTTGTTATCGCACTCGAGTTTCGGCAGCCATGCAGATGAGGGCGCCTTGAAAATGAAAAGGGCAGTGGAACTGATCAGGCACGAGAACCCGAAACTTGAAGTTGAGGGCGAAATGACAGCAGATATGGCCCTGAACCCTGAGTATCGCAAACGGGTTTTTCCCAACTCAAAGTTGCGTGGCCAGGCGAATTTGCTGGTTATGCCAGACCTGGATTCCGCGCATATTGCCTTCAACCTTTCGCGGGTTGTAAGTGACAGCGTTACAGTAGGCCCCATCCTGATGGGTGCAAGGAAATCAGTCCATGTACTTACACCTTCTGCATCAGTGAGACGGGTCGTAAACATGACCGCAATTGCCGCAGTAGACGCGCAGATGTTGGAAGCTAAAGACCGGGATAAATTCTGATGAGCGATGCAAAAGAGCCACTGGCAGTCGGCACTGACCAGGATACTGACCCGCTGGAAACCAGCGAGTGGCTGGAATCAATGCAGGCGGTTATTCAACGACATGGTCCTGAGCGGGCTCATTTTCTGCTGGAAAATCTGGTCGATTTCACTCGCAGATCCGGCGGCCATCTTCCCTATAATGCAACCACCGCCTATATCAATACGATTCCACCGCATCTTGAGGCCAAAAGCCCGGGAAATAATGAACTGGAATGGCGTATTCGCTCGTTTGTACGCTGGAACGCGATGGCAATTGTCTTGCGTGCCGGAAAACGGGGGGGTGATCTGGGAGGCCACATTGCCAGCTTTGCATCAGCAGCGACTTTGTACGATGTGGGCTTTAATCATTTCTTTCGTGGTTCCGACCATGCTGGAGGTGGTGATCTTGTTTACATCCAGGGGCATTCATCTCCCGGAATCTATTCGCGTGCTTTTCTCGAAGGTCGCCTGAGTGAGCAGCAAATGGATGGCTTCCGTCAGGAAGTGGATGGCGGTGGGCTGAGTTCCTACCCCCACCCGTGGCTGATGCCCGATTTCTGGCAATTACCGACGGTATCGATGGGGCTTGGTCCCATCATGGCAATCTATCAAGCCAGGTTCCTGAAGTATTTGCACAATCGAGGTATCGCTGACACATCCGACCGGAAAGTGTGGTGCTTCATGGGTGATGGTGAATCGGATGAGCCAGAATCGCTGGGCGCAATTTCACTTGCAGGCCGTGAACATCTGGATAATCTGATTTTCGTGGTCAATTGCAATCTACAGCGCCTCGATGGCCCGGTACGTGGTAATGGAAAGATCATCCAGGAACTGGAAGGCGTATTTCGCGGTGCCGGCTGGAATGTCATCAAGGTAATCTGGGGCTCTTATTGGGATCCTTTGCTAGCCAAAGACAAGGATGGACTGCTGCGCAAACGCATGGAAGAAGCGCTTGATGGTGAATACCAGAATTACAAAGCCAAGGGCGGGGCGTATACGCGTGAGCACTTTTTTGGTGCCTATCCTGAGCTAAAAGAGATGGTTGCCAGCATGTCGGACCGTGACATCTGGCGTTTGAACCGTGGCGGCCATGATCCACATAAGGTTTATGCAGCCTATGATTCCGCCACCCGCCATACCGGACAACCGACCGTGGTGTTGGCCAAGACAGTCAAAGGCTACGGTATGGGAACAGCGGGTGAGGCACAAAATATTACCCATCAGCAGAAGAAAATGGATGTCGAATCCATTCGCCAGTTCCGGGACCGGTTTAAAATACCGGTCGAAGATGATCGGCTGGAAGAGCTACCCTACTACCATCCGGGAAACGACAGTCCGGAGATCAAATACCTTCAGGAGCGACGTACTGCACTTGGCGGGCCGTTGCCAAGGCGTGTGCATAAAACAGAACCATTGGAAGTTCCCGGTCTTGAAGTCTTTGAGTCCTTGCTCAAATCAACCGGTGAACGGGAAATTTCGACGACGATGGCTTTTGTTCGAGCGCTGGCCATTATGTTGCGCGACAAGAATCTCAAAGAAAAAATCGTACCCATTGTGGCCGATGAAGCACGCACATTCGGAATGGAGGGCATGTTCCGCCAACTGGGTATTTACTCCTCGGTAGGGCAGTTATACACACCGATGGATTCTGACCAGTTGATGTTTTACAAAGAAGACAAAAAAGGTCAGATTCTGCAGGAAGGCATCACCGAAGCCGGTGGGATGTCGTCCTGGATTGCCGCCGCAACCAGTTACAGTGGTAGTGGTAAGGCAATGATTCCATTTTTTATTTTCTATTCCATGTTTGGCTTCCAACGCGTGGGCGACCTCACCTGGGCTGCCGGCGATATGCGTGCTCGAGGCTTTTTGCTCGGTGGTACCGCAGGCCGCACAACATTGAATGGTGAAGGCTTGCAGCACGAAGACGGGCACAGTCATATGATTTCGGGATTGGTGCCTAATTGCATATCCTACGATCCGGCATTTTCCTATGAGTTGACCGTTATCCTGCAAGACGGCCTGCGCCGTATGTATGCCGAGCAGGAGGATGTTTATTACTACATCACCGTGATGAATGAAAACTACGTCCACCCGGAAATGCCGTCCGGTGCTGAGGAAGGCATTCGCAAAGGTCTGTATCTATTCCGTGAAGGCGAAAATTCCGATACCAAGGTGCAATTGATCGGTTCGGGCACTATTTTGCGTGAGGTGATCAGTGCTGCAGATATCCTTGCACGTGAATACGGGGTTTCCTCCAATATCTGGAGTGCGACCAGTTTCACAGAATTGCAAAGAGATGGGGATGCCGTGTTAAGGCATAACCGTCTGAACCCTGATGATGAGCAAGCATCGTGGGTCGAGCAATGTTTGGGTGGGCATGCGGGCCCTGTTATTGCGTCCACCGACTATGTTGCCGGCCTGGCAGAAAAAATCCGTCCGGTTTTGCCTCAGAGCGATTATTACGTGCTGGGAACCGATGGATTCGGTCGCTCTGATACGCGGGAGAATTTACGTCGCTTCTTCGAAGTTGACGCCCGCCACGTGACTTACGCTGCTCTGTACGGGCTATTTAAGCAGGGTAAATTCAGCAAGGAGGACTTGCTTAAGGCTCGTGATCGCCTGGAAATTGATCCATCAATAGCGAATCCTGCCCGCTCGTGAGCAATCGAATTGAAATCAAAGTGCCCGATGTTGGTGACTTTGCTGATATTCCCGTTATTGAAATACTGGTTGCGGTGGGCGAGACGGTTGAGGCCGAGCAATCTCTGATCACTTTGGAGAGTGACAAGGCAACAATGGAAATACCATCCCCTGCAGCGGGTGTCATTGTTGAATTACGCGTTGCCTTGAATGACACTGTGTCCGAGCAGGACGTTGTGGCGGTTCTGGACGCCGAAGATGCGCCAGAAGCACGTCCGGTATCTGAAAAGCGTCCCGATATTGCACCACCAGTTAAGCAAGCCGAACCTGAGACGCAGAAGCCTGCTCCTGCTCCGTCTACCGCCGTGGAAAATCCACCGGGCCCGGATGCAGGTAGCCGTCAATCTCCGCCGGTTACCACTGGTATTGCGACCACTATGCCGGGCACTGTTCCTTATGCGAGCCCTGCAATTCGCGCATTTGCCAGAGAGTTGGGCGTAGACCTGAACCGTGTAAGCGGTCAGGGCAGAAACCAAAGAATACTGCGTGATGATGTGACGGCATTTGTAAAATCCGTGATGTCAGGATCGGTTGTGGCACCGCAAAGTCCCGGTTTCGAGGTGGCTCCGGCGCCAAAAGTCGATTTCAACAAGTTTGGCGATACGCAATTACAGGCCTTGTCCCGAATCAACAAACTTTCTGCCAAGTTTCTGCATCGTAACTGGGTACGAATTCCTCATGTCACTCATAACGATCATTCAGATGTTACGCAGATGGAAGCCTTCAGACAGGCAAATAAGGCCGCTGCGGCAGAACAAGGCTTTAAGCTGACGCCATTGGTATTCCTGATTAAAGCCTGTGTGGCGGGCCTGACTGAATTTCCCAAATTCAATTCCTCATTGGATTTTGAAGGGGAAAACCTGGTCATGAAAAAATACTTCCATATCGGCATTGCAGTCGATACACCCGATGGCCTGCTGGTTCCAGTGATCCGAAACTGTGATCAGAAAAGCACCTCTGAGCTTGCTATAGAACTGGTCGAGCTAAGTTTGAAAGCACGGGACGGAAAACTTTCGCCAAATGATTTACAAGGCGGGTGTTTTTCAATATCCAGCCTTGGTGGCATCGGCGGTTCGTCATTTTCACCCATTATCAATGCTCCTGAGGTTGCCATACTGGGTGTTTCTCGCTCAAAAATGGAGCCGGTTTGGGATGGTGAAGCATTCCAGCCCAGGTTAATGATGCCGCTATCCCTGTCCTACGATCATCGGGTAATTGATGGCGCTGCCGCGGCTCGCTTCACCCGGTTCCTTGCGCTATACCTGGAAAACCCGGAACACCTGACGCTTTAATGGCCATCCAGTCTCATCAGGGTGATTCGAATGCCGGCAGATGGATGCTTTGGCTAGCTGCTTTGGGCTTTCTCGCTGGTTTGACCGCACTGTTTCAGTTTGGCATTACACAGCGCAGCGGGATCGTTAGAAGTTCAACGGACGCCGGGCATTCAATTGTTGTGCTGCAAATGGATCGCAGCGGGCACTATTTTGCTGAAGGTTCAATCAATGGCCAATTGGTTGTATTTC
>JBLHGQ010000137.1:0-7576 GCA_047614505.1 Rhodothermales bacterium
CATATGTGGGGTAAACAGCCTTACTCAGACGAAATTAGCGCGCGTGATAATTGGGTAGTTGCCTTGTTGACCTATGGTGAGGGTTATCATAATTATCATCACCTTTTTCAAAGTGACTACCGCAACGGTATCCGGTGGTGGCAGTTTGATATGAACAAATGGTTCATATCCACTTGTGCGCTGCTGGGTCTGGTTCATGAGCGCAAACGTGCCCCCAAATTTAAGGTGTTAAGAGCTAAGCTCAATATGGAATTTAAGCTTGCCCGTCAAAGCCTTGAAAATGTCCAACAAAACCGGCATTGGCTTGAAATGTTGGAACAGGAATACGCTGAATTTTCAGAAACAGTTAAGAAATGGCAAACCCTGCAGGTGCAGAAAATGCAACAGGGCAGGGATGCGCTTAAAACTGGAATAAACACGCGTTTTCGTGAACTGGAATTTTCGCTGAAAATGCAACGCAAACGCCTCGCGATCCTGACTTCCCAGCTCTCCGTTTAGTAAATATAGGAGCGATGGTGCGGTTGTTGTAGGAGCGATGGTGCGCTAACTGTAGGAGCGATGGTGCGCTTGTTTGTAGGAGCGATGGTGCGCTAACTGTAGGAGCGATGGTGCGCTTGCGAAGCAAGGGCCATCGCGAATTGATTCCGTTAGCACAATCGCCTAACGAAGCTTTTTTAGCCATCGCGAATTGCCTCAGCTTGCACGAACCTGCTCAAAGAACGCACCTAACTTGAACGCATCCAACTGACCATTCGTCCTCAGCCCGCTGCAAAGATCAACACCAAACGGCTGCACATGCCGGATTGCGCCAGCGACATTCTCCGGCTTCAAACCACCGGCCAGGAACATGGGAATGCCAATTTCCCGACGTACTTTCAGACTGATATCCCAATCATGCGTGTCGCCGGTGCCACCCAGTGTGCGAACCTCTGCTCGTGGCTTGCCTGAATCGAGCAGAATCATGTCCACCAGGGGTGCGACCTCAATAGCCTCACTGATGGACCCTTCACCAAGGACATGTATGACCTGCACCAGAGTTACCTCAGGCAGTGCTTTGCGAATCTTTCGCAGCTCCGGAAAAGGAACGTGATCAACGAGCTGAATTGTACTTGTGCCGCAAATGGCATGGTGGTCAATGATGGCATCTGCTTCAATGCGGGAAGTGAGCAGAAAAGTTTCAATGTCGCCTGGTACCGAAGGGATTATGTCCGCAATTTCTTCATCACTGATTGGGCCCACTCCGCTGGGCATTTCAGCAACAAGCCCTAGCGCCCAGGCGCCCGCATTGACCGCCATTAGAGCCTCTTCACGATTGGCGATGCAGCAGACTTTTATTTTAGGAGTCATCATCCCGCCTCAATTTTAATTGTTGTGCAAACCGAATCAATTCGCGATGGCAATTGCCCTGCAATCGCACCATCGCTCCTACGCTATTTTTCACACCCAGGAAACATGCACCATGATTCAGGAGAGGAGCGGGAAACTGTTTTCATGGGCATACGCATCATGGATGATGCGGACGAGCCATACAGGGATGTACTTGCTGGCGTCCCGAGAAAACAGTTACCGGGTGCTCGACCGCTCCTACGCGTTTGTTATGGCAACTTTGCCTGGGCCAGGTTGTTTGTGTCAGTTCCAAACCAGATGCTGTTGGTTTTTTCATCAAACACCATATGGCGTACTGCTCCGGCACCGCTCGGTATTGGGGTTATGCTGAAAAACGTCTCGCTGGCAGGATCAAAGCCAACAAAGTTATTCGGATTCGGATGAGTTTCAACAAACCAGACCCGGTCTTGCCCATCGGAAGTGATGGCATAGGGGCCGGAACGTTCACTGGGGTTCTTCCACTCGCTGATTTCGCCGGTTTGGGGATTAAAGCGCCCCAGGTAGCCCTCGGAGTAATCTGTATACCAGATCATATCGTCACTGGTTATGGCAATGCGCCGCAGCCGTGATTTTTCCTGAGGCGTCTGAAAGATCTCAAGCTCCATTGTGTCAGGGTCAATAGTTGCCAAGCCGTTGGTACCAAGAAGGGCAATCCAGGGGTGACCG
The DNA here is from genome assembly GCA_047614505.1 of Rhodothermales bacterium. Lineage (GTDB taxonomy): Bacteria > Pseudomonadota > Gammaproteobacteria > Xanthomonadales > SZUA-36 > JABDJL01. The sequence goes on from JBLHGQ010000137.1 coordinate 2,053, forward strand.
TTGGAATCAAGCTTAATACCGTAGGGCCGGGCTTTGGCAATCGGCACCTCTACAAGCTCAACATGCCCTGACCGCTTGTTCAGGCGACCAATGAAATTGCTCCACTGTGCTGTAAACCAGATATGCCCGGAATCATCGAAAACCATGGTATGGGGGTCTTTAAGCGCTTCATCGGGCATAGTGAATCGCACTAATTCGCCCGTATTGGGGTTCATCTTTCCAATATAACCCTGGCGATTGCCGGCAATCCAGATGCTTGCATCTCGATCTACGATCAGGTTATGAGGGCCGGTTCCCGGCGGCAGATCTTTTCTCGAAAATTCCAGGCTTTCGGGATCGAAATGTGCAACATAGTCACCACCCTGGCCGACCAGCCAAATAGTGCCATTAGGTGCAACATCCGGGTCGCGTGGTCTTGTATCCGGCCAGGGCACAGTCCATTCTGAAATCTCAAGCTGAACCTGTGGCGGCGGAGGGGCTAGCGCATCAGTTGCCTCTTTAGCAGGATCTTGCGCAAATGCGATGGAAAGACTGATTAAAAGTAGCAATAAACTGACTGGGAGACGCATAGTGATCACCAATGGAATTCAAACTGGATCAAACAATACCGCACTACCGCGTTTTTCGCAGCATTGCTGCTGAAAATGGCTCTACTCAAAGTGGACGCTGTTATAATTTTTCACCCTGACATCTTCATCACTGACATCAAAGGCAAGTCATATGACCGTTGAAAAAAACAAAATCGTTGCGTTTCATTACACCCTGAGCAACACGCAAGGGGAGCAACTTGAATCCTCACGGGACAAAGATGCAATGGAGTATCTGCATGGCTCCAACAATATAATTCCCGGGCTTGAAAAAGCGATGGAAGGCCGGCAAGCAGGTGACGAGTTTTCTGTAACTGTCGAGCCTGAGGAGGCCTATGGAACGCGCTCGGAAGCCAATATTCAAAGGATTCCCCTGAAAAGGCTGGGAAAAAAAATGGGCAAGCCAACAGTTGGCCAGGTGCTGGGCCTGCAAACCAACCAGGGCCCGGTTCAGGTAACGGTTGTGAAAGTTGGCAAATTCAATATCGATGTCGATGCCAACCACCCTTTGTCCGGGCAGGCGTTGACCTTTGATGTAGAAATTGTTTCAGTCAGGGACGCATTAGAAGATGAGCTTGGCCATGGTCATTCTCACGGGCCTGGCGGTCATGACCACGGCTAAAGTTTCGAAATCGATAAATTGATTCTGCAGCTCAGGATTTAATGCCGGTCTGTACTTCCCACAAGTAACTGTAAATGCCATCGTTTGCCATTAGTGTTGAGTGATTGCCTTGTTCCGCAATCCTGCCGTTCTCCAAGACATAGATCTGATCTGCATCGATAATAGTTGATAAGCGGTGCGCGATCACAATTGTGGTACGACCCTTTGCAATCAGTTTCATGGAGCGTTGAATTGCAGCTTCGGTCTCGTTATCGACAGAGGAAGTAGCCTCGTCCATGATCAGTATAGGCGGATCTTTTAGAACCGCTCGGGCAATGGAAATTCGCTGCCTTTGCCCCCCGGAAAGTTTTTGTCCGCGCTCACCCACAATCGTTTCATAGCCATCTGCCAGCTTCAGAATAAACTCATGCGCCTCTGCCGCAATCGCTGCGTCAATGATCTCTTGATCACTTGCCTCCGGCTTGCCATATCTAATGTTTTCTTTGACTGTGCCGTGGAAAAGAAATACATCCTGACTGACCAGGCCAATGGCTTTGCGTAAATCGGAGGTCAAAACCTCGGTAAGGTCCAGGCCGTCGATTTTGATTGTGCCGCTGGTCGGCTCATAAAACCGCAGCAGTAATTTCACAACTGTGCTCTTGCCGGAGCCAGTCTGTCCCACCAGTGCAATGGTTTGTGCGGGCCGGACATTAATGTTCAGTGCATCTAGGACTTGTGGCCCGGAGGAGTACGAAAATGACACATCTGAAAACTCGATCCCGCCTCGGACACCATCCAGAGGCAATCCCTGTTCGCCACTTTTGATTTGAAACGGTGTGGCTATGAGCTTGAGAATTCGCCGGGTAGAAGCCATTGCCCGTTCATATAAATCGACGGTCTCTGCCACACGCGTAAGTGGCCACAGTAAGCGTTGGGTCAGGAAAACCAGCACGCTGTAGGCGCCTGCCTGCATTTCACCATCAAGCGTGAGTTTGCCGCCATAAACCAGCGTCGATACAAACCCGGCAAGAATTGCCATACGAATGACTGGAATAAAGGCAGAACTCACCCGAATAGCGCGACTATTAGCCTGTCGATACGATTCACTGTCTGCTCTTATCAGGTCCAGTTCGTGCTGCTCGCGCGCAAAGCTCTTGATGGTGGCGATACCGCCAATATTGTTTGCCAGTCGCGTGCTTAATATGCCGACCCTTTCACGGACAGTGGCATAAAGTGGTTGGGCTCTTCTCAAAAACCAGAATGCCCCGATGATAATTGCCGGAATTGGCATAAAAGCAATGACGGCAATTTTTGGCGAAAGATAGAAAAATACTGCACCTACCAGGACTACTGCCGTCACCACCTGAATCATGGCGTTGGCGCCGCCATCCAGAAAGCGCTCCAACTGGTTGATGTCATCGTTCATGATCGCCACAAGGTTGCCGGTTGAAGCATCTTCAAACCAGGCCATATCAAGATCTTGCAGGTGACTATAGGTATCAATGCGCAAATCGTGTTGAAGGCTCTGGGCGAGGTTCCGCCACGCCACCAGGGAAAGAAATTCGAACAGGGACTCCATGGCCCAGATGACTATCGTCAGGGCACCCAAAAGGAGCACCTGATTAAACGGATCAACCACACCGGTGGAGGCCACAAAGGACTCTTCGCGGCGAACGATTACATCGATGGCGACACCGATCAGGATTTCCGGCAGCACATCAAAGAGCTTGTTAAGCACTGAATATACAGAAGCCACCAGGACGCTTTTTCGATGCCCTTTCGCATAGCGCAATAAACTGAGCAAAGCAGAAAATGAAGTCTGGTTAGCCGGTGATGAAGTTGCGGAGTCAGTCATTTCACCATTATTACGCAATTTTGAAATGCTTTACGCAGTTTTACACAATGGCTTCAAATCCTTACAAGCCTTTGGGAGATACTCTTTATCGGCAGGGCTCTATTTGTAATGAAACCTTTTATCGAAAAAATGGAGATATCGACTATGAATATTCGTTTAATTTTCCTTACTGTATCAATGGCCCTGATTTTTAGCACCTCTTTGTATGCTCAGGACAGACGGGATGAGGCATCACCTTTACGGGTGCTAAAAGTTGCGTTGGATCTGACCGAGGATCAAGTCATCGAATTGCGTGACCTTATCGAGGCCCGTGCAGAAGCGAACAGGTCTATCGGCGAACAACTTAATGTTCTCCAGGAACAATTAGAGGCTGCAATTGGGAGTGAAGTACCTGATGCTTTGGAGATCGGCGAACTCATGCTGGACATTCGCTCACTTCGTGAGGAACTCGCGCAGAACCAGGGCGACATTCAGATGGGTTTCCGGGAAATGTTGACGCCTGAACAGTTAGAGCGGGTTGGCCATATCCACCAGATTGATTTGGCCACTCGGGCGGCTGAAGTCCTGGGGCACCTAAAATTGCGCTAGCAATTTTATACGGTCAGAGTGTGCCGGAACTCCACTATGGCACACTCTGAATCCTATAGCAGATGCCGAAGGTCCGGCAGGTATTTTTCCAGTGAACCTGTATTAAAGGCGATCACTTTTTCACCGGCCCGAATCATGCCTCGATCCACCAGTTGCTCCACGGCAGCAATGCACGCGGCACCTTCAGGACACACCCACCAGCCCTTTTCTTTCCAGACTTTGGAAAGCGTGGCATTAATTTTCCCTTCCGGAACTGCAATTGCTGCTCCACCGGATTCACGGATGATTTCAAGTACTCTGAAATGCCCAACCCCGCCGGGAACATTTACGCCAAAGGCCAGAGTATCTCCGGCAATCACTGGTGTGGTATCGGCTGCGCCTTGTTCAAAAGCTAAGACTAGTGGTTGAGTAACATCACTTTGCACACAAATGACGCGTGGCCGACGGGAATCAATCAGGCCCATGCACTCGAGTTCACTCCAGGCCTTCCACATGCCCAGCACGCCAGTACCGCCACCCGTTGGGTAGATCACAACATCGGGCAAGGACCAGGGCTCGCCGGGTGCGCAAGGCTCTGCAAGTTCCAGTCCCAGGGTTTTCTTACCGTCAATCCGCCAACCGGGTTCCTGGAAAGTGGCAACACTAAAATAGCCTTTGGGAATCCATTTTTCTTTAAGCAATAATCCTGCTTCCCGAATCGTGCCGGTGACCAGTTCCAGATCAAAGTTCTCAGAACCATTGGCCAGCGCTGCCACCCGGCCAAGGATGGGCATAGGCGTGTTGTCCGGCATCGCAACCACGGCTTTCATTCCTGCCGCCTGTACATATTCGCAAAGGGAATCACCGGCATTACCCTGAGTGGGCACGGCGAGGCGCTCAAGCCCGGCTTTCCTTGCCATTGCAATTGTCATGGTCATGCCACGGTCTTTGAAACTTTGTGTCGGGTTGGCGCCATAGCCGGGATGAGCCTTGCCTTCATCCTTGACACCGAAACTGAATCCAATGGATTGCGCCAAAGCATGATCGCTGTAGTCCAAAACCGGCGTGTTACCTTCACCCAGATTTACGATGTGCGCTTGATCTTCAATATTATTGATATCCAGAGGCAACAAACCGCCAAAACGCCACATATCATTACGCTCGGGGTGATACCAGGCTTGATCCGGCTGCTCTTTCATCAGCCGTTCCAGATCCATGATGATTTCGACCGGCCGATTATCAGCCGGGCATAAATTCATCAATTTGTCAGCCGGATATTCAGCGCCGCAGCAGGTGCATCTCAGGTGTGAAATATAACTCATAGTATTTTCTCAAAATTGACAGCAAGCCAAGTGGGCAGATTCAAATAACTGTAAGAGAATTGTACCTTCAAATCGCACCCGCCCAACCGCGTATTCTTCTCTTGTTGTATGCCAAGCTTCCTGCACGGGTATTTCAGCTAGGCTTTTGGTAGAGTTACCCGCTATTTCGTAGATCCATAAGGAACCCGAGTGAAAAAACGATTTCTGATCCTCCTGCTTTTGCCGCTGACCGCCTGTAATGTTGACCACGATGAAGTGGCGAAAACTCTCCATGAAAGCAACGACTCGCCCATCCTGCCTGAAGGAATCACGCTGGTCGAAGAATTTGCAGGCGATGACAGTGGTATATCGATTCCCTACGCCAAGTACGTCCTGGATAACGGGCTGACTTTGGTGCTGCACGAAGATCATTCAGACCCTCTGGTACACGTGGATGTGACCTATCACGTAGGTTCGAATCGTGAAGAAATCGGCAGGTCAGGTTTTGCCCATCTCTTTGAACATATGATGTTCCAGGGCTCAAAGAATGTCGCCGATGGTGAACTCGCCAAGACAGTTACCGATTCAGGCGGCACCAGAAACGGAACCACCA
>JBLHGQ010000138.1:0-7539 GCA_047614505.1 Rhodothermales bacterium
CGACCTGACCGTCTGCCAATACGACACTTTGTGTCTCCCCAGGTTCCATTAGTTGCCTTTCCTGAACAAAACTAACCGCATCATCGAGGTTTATGTCCGGTATCGCCAATAATGCTTCCACCGGGGCAAAAGCAATATTCGGCATAGCAGATTTAGAGAACACCGTAATACCCGGCTCAATCCGGCGGTACAAATCAAATGACATACCAATCACCTGTAAAAGCTCAGCATTCATCATAAACGGCCGGTTGCCTGGCCCAACGGGCAGACCGGCGGCAGCATATGCTTCGAATTCCGCACCATTCACCCTTTCCAGCTCATCAATATCCCGCCAGTCCAAAACAGCCGCGGCCAGCAACTCCGCCTGTTCCAATTCCACGCCATTATTGGTGAACAATGTCAGAAGCGTTAACTCTTCAGCCGAGTTGATATCCAATTTGCCCCGTTCATCGGTGACTCTGATTTCAAGCAGCACACCATCAATTTCCTGTTCATAGGACCTGCCATCAGCAATCAACCGGGTCATTTCGTCCTGGTTCCGCAGCAGCACGGCTGTGAGGTGTATTCCAGCCTCGGCAATCATTCTTGCCTGGGTGCCGGACAGCAATGCATTGGCTTCCAGTTGATCAACCCTCGCCATCAATGCGTATGCACCGGTCGTAATCGTCACCAGGATGGTAATCCACAGCACCATCACAAGCGCGATGCCGCGTTGCCGATGCGTGTTCATTAGTTCGGCTCTCCGGAGCGCTGAATAATATTGCTCATGGAGTCAGCGAAATTACGCCTGCCACCGTTTTGGGAAGTGGCTAACTCATCGACTTTCACCGCTGCCATAAGCAAAGGCCAGATTGAACGGCTGTCTTCACCAAAATCCACATCAAGCCGGACCGCCACAGGAAGCGTACCAGGCGTGTCCCAGTTTCCCGACCATCCGAGTAATTCTCCGTTCTCATCCCGCGCCAGGAATTCAAACTCAGCCCTTTCAATGCCTTCCAGCAAAATGATCGGCTCACGTTCGATCATAAATGCCGGATCGTAGCCTTGTAGTAACTGGTGGCTGAAAATGAGCTCAATCCCATCGGTGCCCCGAACCAATTCAATGTATTGCACTTGTGGCCCACCCTGCCCAAGATAGCCAGGCATTGGAGCAACATACTGAATGCGTTGGGAGTCTCCTTCAAACACGACTCGAGTTTCTTCTGCGTCGTTCTCAATATTATAGGGAAGGGGCTGCATTTGATTTAGCTGCCGCCTGATAAACTGGTGTGTCACTCTGACATTACCCGATGCTTCCAAAAGCTCTTGCCCTGATTCTGTTGTTTTTATAGCTGCTCTCAGACCGCCATATGCCAGGGCGAGCAACATGGACATTAGGGTAATTGCCAAAAGCACTTCAACCAGCGTAAAACCTTTTTGTTGTGGTAGTGGAAACGCGGGTAATTTCCTCATTGTTGGCCGCCAAGTGCACTTCGCACAGTACTGAAATGAACCTGTTTAGACCGGTTTCCATTTGCCCATTCGACGTCCAGATCAATCCAGTACAATGCCGTTCCTGAAACTTCTGCCAATTGCAGAATTGGATCTTCCGCAAACGGTGGCTGGTATGTTGATATTGATAATTCCCAATTGTAGCCGCCAGGTGCCTCACCACTCAGGTTTCCTTCCTGTAACGGAATATCAACCCCAACCATATCAACCAGAGACTGTGCGAACAGGGCCGCCTCAGTATAGGTTTTGGCTCTGGTTGTGCTGCGCATGGAACCGGACAGGATCTGCATAATTACCGCAAAACTTAAGGCAAAAATAACAAAGGCCAACAGCACTTCCAGCAGCGTAAATCCGCCTGACTTGGTTTCCAGCCCTGCTTGCCTCATCAGGATTGATCATCCTGCGGCGCCAACTTTGCCTCGCCGGTAAGCCAGGCAACATTCACCCGATACTCCCGGCCGTTAACATAGAGTTCAACATGTCCGCCGGTTGAACCACCGTCGGGGAAAAAACGAATTCCACCCGAATTTTCAGAGGTCAGTTCGGAACGGGCAGTGGTTAGAATCACTTCCATTCCTTCCGGTAATTGGATCATTGGGCGGTTTGGCGCCTGATAAGTTCTGGCCTCCGAATCGACCATAAATACTGTTTCAGTTTTTTTGATAATTGCCTGCGAGCGGGTGAAGCGTAAAGCCATCGTCAACTTACGTGCAGCAACTCTGGATTCAGCTCCCGAAATACTTCTGGAAATTGAAGTGCCAACCAGGCCCATAATCAGCGCAATAATGACCATTACAACCATCAGTTCTACCAGGGTAAAACCTGAAGAACGGTGGTTTCTGCTGCGAATGCTCATTGCCTTAATTTATTAATCCCCCGGAAGAGCGGGCATTATTCCCAACTGGTGATATCGGCGTTGTTACCCTCACCACCCTGCTGACCGTCAGAGCCAAAGGAATAAATATCAAAATCACCGTATTCACCCGGGTTACGATACTGGTATTCCTTTTTCCAGGGATCTTTCAAAATAGAATTTTTAATGTAGGGTCCATTCCATCCATTAACCCCTGAAGGCTCATTTACCAGATCAGACAATGAATCCGGTGAAGACCCGGTATCAAGATAAAAAGTCTCTACCGACATGGAAATGCGGCTGATTTGTGTGGCGGCTGCCTTTACTTTTGCACTTTCAGCCGTGCCGATTATACGCGGCAATACCAGGCCGGCGATCAACGCCAGAATGCCCAGCACCAGCAATAATTCCACCAGCGTAAAACCGCGCTGGAGCATATGTGTTCCTTTTAACTTCATTTGGTTTTTCATTTCCATATCATTTCCATGTCAATTCCATCAATTAATTCGAGCTTTAGTGAATTTCATAGCGATCATTTTCTATGCGACCAGGTCATTAATGCTGAGAATGGCCATCAGGACAGACAGCACAATGGTGCCAATCATAACGGCCAGCAGTAGCGTAACGACCGGTGTAAATATCGCCAGTAATCGGTCTATGGTGTTCCTGACTTCACCATCATAAGTATCAGAGACTTTCAAAAGCATATCGTCTAGCCGACCGGTTTCCTCGCCCACACTGATCATTTGCAGTGCCAGACGCGGGAAGCGTCCCTCATTTGCCAGATTTCGAGCCAGCCCACCGCCGGTTTTAACCTCCCGCGTTGTGTTCTGCAGATCCTGTTTCATTACCGTGTTACCGAGCACATTGCGAGCAATGGAAAGAGCAGCCAACAACGGCACACCATTAACCAGCAGGGTTCCAAGTGTGCGTGCCAATCTGGCAGTCTCGATTTTTTTTACCAAATCACCCACCCATCTCAGCTCGAGCACTCGCTTATCCCATGACAACCTGCGCGGAGGATCAGCAAGCATGTTCTTGAACCAGATTACGACTCCGAAGGTCAGTGCGATCAGGCCCCACCAGAATTTTTGCAATACGCCACCCACCGCCAGGACCATCTTGGTAATGAGAGGCAGGTCGCCACCCAGTTCTTCGAAAATGGGTGCGAATTGAGGGATTACATAAACCAGTAACAGGATCAGCGAACCGGCTGCCAGCACGATGAGCAAGGCAGGATAGATCATCGCAGACACTACACTGTCTTTGAGTTCCTTGGATCGATCCAGATAATCGGAAAGTCTTTCAAGGGTTTTATCGAGAGTTCCACCGATTTCACCAGCCGTAATCATGTTTACAAACAAACGGCTGAAGGTTCCGTGTTGAGCTTCAAGAGCGCTTGAAAGGGTACCTCCCTCTCGGACCCGGTCGCGTATATCGGACACCGTACGGCTTATTCGTTCGTTCTCCGACAGTTCAAGCAGAACCTGCAAGGAACGGTCCAGTGGCAATCCAGCTCCAAGCAATGTCGATAATTGCTGGGTGAACTGTCCAATCTCGCGACTGTTCATTCCGCGCTTGCTGAAACTGAAAATACCGAGACTAAACGCGCCCTGCCTGGCCTCGCGCGCATGGAGTGGAATGTTGCCGGCTTCCTGTAGTTTCGAAATAACCAACTCCATGGTGACTGCTTCCATGGTGCCCTGAACGGTTTCGCCGGTCGGCGATACAGCCTTGTATTCAAAAACAGGCATCAGGCTTCCTGCGTTACTCGCAATATTTCTTCAACAGAGGTCATTCCGCGCAGACACTTGAGTAGCCCATCTTTATACATTGTGCGCATTCCTTCACGAACGGCCTGAGCCTGTATTTCGCCGGAAGTTGCGTGTTGCATTACCAGGCGACGAATCGGGTCAGACATGAGCAGCAACTCAAGGATAGAAGTCCGGCCCAGATAACCATTGGGGTTCTCAGCAGAGGCCACTGGCCGGTACACGGTGTAACTTTCTTGTGGAACAAAGTCATTGAGGCCAAGCTCTGCCGCAAATTCGGGCAAAAGCTGTACCGCCTCGACGTGGTCGGGGTGGAGCGTCCGAACCAGTCTTTGTGCAAGGATGGCGTTCACTGTAGAGGTTAGCAGGTAGTCATCCACACCCATATCCAACATGCGCGTTACCCCGCTTGCTGCGTCATTGGTATGAATAGTTGACAGAACCAAATGCCCGGTCAGTGCAGACTGAATAGCAATCTTTGCAGTTTCCAGGTCGCGCATTTCACCGATCATAATGACGTCGGGATCCTGACGAACAATAGCCCTGAGCGCGTGTGCAAAATCCAGCCCAATTGATGATTTGGCTTGAATTTGGTTGATACCTTCAAGTTGGTACTCAACCGGATCTTCCACTGTGATGATCTTGCGTTCCGGTGTATTAATTTGGGACAAGGCGGTATACAGGGTTGTGGTCTTGCCCGATCCGGTCGGGCCAGTAACCAAAATAATTCCATGCGGCATTTTCAACGATTTAACGAAACCGGCTTGCAGTTCTTCATCGAATCCCAGGGAGTCGAAATCAAGAACGATACTTTCGCGGTCAAGAATACGCATCACAACGCTTTCACCGTGCGAAGTGGGAACTGTTGAAACACGCAGATCAAGAGCCTTGCCTTGAACGCGGTGCATAATTCGCCCGTCCTGAGGCAACCGTCGCTCAGCGATATTCAGTTTGGCCATGATTTTGATGCGACTAATAACGGCTGCAGTTGAACTTGCTGGTGGTGCCTCTACCTCAGCCAACACACCGTCTATCCGGTAACGTACTTTCAGTCGATTTTCGAAAGGCTCGATGTGAATATCGGAAGCTCGACCTTCCACAGCCCGTTGAAGAATCAAGTTTACCAAGCGAATTACCGGTGCTTCGGAGGCTAGATCCCGAAGTGTTTCAACGTCTTCAATATCTTCGCGACCTTCGCCCCCAAGGCTGTCAACAATCTGACCCATGGCACTGCGGCCACCGCCATAGAGTTTTTCAATTCCGTTCTCAATCTCCGAAGCAATACCGACTAGTGGGGAAATTATTTTACCCGTGGCCAGAGAAAGTGCTTTGAGTGCAAATTCGTCACGAGGATTGGCCATTACAACGTGTAGCTCTGTATCGGTTTCGCGCACCGGTAACAGGTGGTTTTGCTTCAGATAGCGCCGTGACAGCGTACCAAGTTCGGGCCCTTCTTCCGGCAAGTCTGCAGTGTTTAGGAGGGGCAGGCCCAAAAGTTTGGATTCTGCCTCAGCAACATCCCTTTCTGACACCAGCCCTAGCCGGACCAACAATGAGACCAAATCGCCACCATGCTGTTCACGGTATAACTCAGCACGCTTTAGATCTGCCGGCGCCAACCGCTCTGACTGCAGCAAAAAAGCGCATACTTCATCAACAACAGCGGGGCTGCTCTCAATACTGGTCATCGATGATTCTTCTACTGCCTGCAATGCCTGTGCCCCTGCATTTAATTCTGACTGCGGAGTTTCCATTCCGAGATTATAATCCGATCCACATCTGTGCCGGTGTATCACAGACAGCTATTGAGTTAATACAGTTCAATTGCATGTTCATGTACTCTTAACTCCTTTTTAGGGGGCGGCCGATAAATAATTCCACCTCCCGCCAACTTGCCAACACCCACACAATAACAGGCGCAAGGGCGGGGAAAATAAGCGCACCTAACTGGTAACTCAAGGCTATCGCGGTCGCAGATATCCCGGCGTCCTGAATAAGCTGTTGTGCGTCGGGCCCGAAATCGAACATAAGCATTTTCAATGACTGCCAATACACGCCCCAGATCTGAACCAGCATTATCGCGATATAACCCACCAGTAAAGTAACTAATTTTTGTATCAAAGTGGTGTTGGATGCCATAACCAAACCGAACAACAACGGCAGCCCATAACCATAAATGAGGGGATTAATAATAAATCCAAGCGCTTCGGTAGTACCATCTGGAAAATTAAATGGAATTTGTGTTTCTACCTGAATAAGGTAATGCTTATCAGGGTTGGGAATCAGGCGATTAATATTTTCACCCAAAGTCGAACTGAGCAATTGCTCAACAGCCAGTCGGACTGGAATGCTATGGAATGCGGAAAGGTAATACCACAGCATAAATCCAAACAGCATCCACAAAAAAGCCAGTAGCAGCAACTCACCTAAGCGCATCGGCTGCCTTGCTTGTTTCGCTTCACTCATGCAATTTTACCCTACCCAATTACGTGCATTCTGAAACATACGTTGCCACGGTGATTCATCTTCCCATTGCGATGGCGCCCAGGAGAAATTCACCGTTCTTAAAGTCCGTTCAGGATGGGGCATCAGAATTGTAATACGTCCGTCCTGATTGCAAATTCCGGTAATTCCATCTGGCGAACCGTTCGGATTAGCGGGATAAGTCACCGCACTGGAACCGTCAGCTTCGCAATATCTTAAAGCAACTTGCGAATCAACCACAGTGTGTTCTCCATACTCGACCCTGCCTTCACCGTGCGCCGTTGCTACTGGCAGCAGAGAGCCGGTCATTCCATTAAAAAATAAAGAGCTTGATGCCGCAATACGCACCAGACTTAGGCGCGCCTCAAATTGCTCGGAAAAGTTTGGCAAGAATTCAGGCCAACTTTCAGCTCCCGGAATAATGGATTTCAAAGAAGAAAGCATCTGGCAGCCGTTACACACGCCCAACGCGAAACGGTCTTTGTTCTGAAAAAATGTCGAAAACTGCCGCCTGAGTTCCTCCTGAAATAGAATTGACTGTGCCCAGCCACGGCCCGCGCCAAGTACGTCACCATATGAAAACCCACCACATGCCACAAGCCCTTGAAATGATTCAAGTTTCACCCGGCCTTCAATTAAATCGGACATGTGCACATCGACACATCTGAACCCTGCAAGGTGGAAAGCTGCCGCCATTTCAATCTGGCCATTAACACCCTGCTCGCGGAGTATAGCTATGGAAGGCCTTGAGCCACTTGAAACTAGTGCAGCCGCGGGATTATCAGAGGGCTTGAAAGTCAATTGAGGCCGCAATGCAGGGCGCTGCCATTCCTTCAATGCTGAACGTTCCTGATCGGCGACCAGGGGATTGTCCCGAAGGCTCTGGATTGCGTGACTGGTTTTAGTCCAATCAAGCTGCAGTGAGTTTAAATCCAGATC
>JBLHGQ010000139.1:0-7527 GCA_047614505.1 Rhodothermales bacterium
AAAGTGACCACACAGATCATGACCGAGCGCTTTGCAGAAGTACCTTTTGAAACCATGCTGGTTGATGCTGCCGCCATGTTTATAGTTGCAGATCCCGGACGTTTCGATGTCATCGTAACGGAGAACCTGTTTGGTGACATTTTGACTGATGAGGCTTCCATGCTTGTGGGTTCTATGGGAATGCTGCCTTCAGCCTCAATTGGAAACGGAAGAACCGGGCTTTATGAACCAATCCACGGATCAGCGCCGGACATTGCAGGTAAGGGCATAGCGAACCCGTTTGGGATCATGGCCTCGGTTGCCATGATGTTCCGTTATTCACTGGGCGACCCCGAGGTTGCGAACCGCATTGACCGGGCCATCTGGTCTGCCGTTGAGCAGGGCGAATGTACGCCAGATATTGGTGGCAGCTACTCAACATCACAGGCCGGAGAGGCTGTAAGGAATCGTCTGGGTGAGTACTACCTTGCCAAAACCGTCTTCGCGTGAGCTGATTCTGGATTGCCAGAATCGGGCGGCAGACGCCCCGGTTTACGATCTCGCGCAATGGACACCAGTTCATGAGGCGAAGCGGCTTTCAAGCCAGCTTGGCAATCGTCTGTGGCTGAAAAGAGAGGATCTCCAACCCACTTTCTCGTTTAAATTACGTGGTGCATACAACTGTATGCGTAATTTGAGCGATTCCCAGCGTCAATGCGGTGTAATTGCAGCATCGGCCGGCAACCATGCACAAGGTGTGGCACTTTCCGCGCGCGAGTTGGGCATTGATGCAACAATATTTATGCCCCGCACCACGCCCGAGATTAAGGTCAGGGCAGTGGCTGAGCTGGGCGCAAAAATCGAGCTGGTGGGCGATGACTACGACGAGGCTTGTGCTCATGCTCTGGCTGAAGCTGAAGGAACCGGCGCCATATTTATTCATCCTTTTGACAATATGGACGTCATTGCCGGGCAGGGCACCATTGGTATTGAAATTGCTAACCAATTGCCCGAGGAGCCGGAAGCGATTTTCTTGCCTGTTGGCGGCGGCGGCCTGGCGGCTGGCGTGGCCGCGAACGTCAAGCTGGTATACCCGAACGTGAAAGTGATTGGTGTCGAGCCGGCTGATGCCGCGTCCATGAAAGCAGCTATTGCTGCCGGCTATCCTGTTGATATTGGAACCACCGGGATTTTTGCCGATGGTGTGGCGGTGCGCCAGGTGGGTCAGACCACATTTGAGATGTGCCGGGAATTACTCGATGACATCGTGACAGTCAGCGTCGACCAGGTTTGTGCTGCTGTTAAATCAATTTTTGAAGACGTACGTGCAGTTGCAGAACCAGCCGGAGCTTTAGCGGTAGCTGGCGCCATTGAGTATTCCGCCAGGCACCCGGTTTCTGAAAGCAGCAAGAGAGGTGATTGGGTAGCACTGGTTAGTGGTGCGAATGTAAATTTTGACCGTCTCGGTCATGTGGTTGAGCGCTGTGCATTTGGCGACGGCAGTGAGGCATTGTTGTCAGTCACCATTCCTGAGCGGCCTGGAAGTTTTCTGGAATTTTGTCGTCTGCTGGGTGCGTCACCTGTCACTGAGTTTAACTACCGGCACAACAGTACTGCCAATGCGCGGGTTTTTGTAGGCGTACGGCTGACTGACTCCGTTGAGGTTTTGCAGGGCCGGATGGAGAAGTTCGGTTATCAGGTGATAGACCTGTCCGACAATGAAGTTGCGAAACTTCACTTGCGACACCTTGTTGGTGGCCGCTTGCCTGTGGAAGAAAGAGAATTGTTATTTCGTTTTGAATTCCCTGAACGTCCAGGTGCGCTGCTCGAATTTCTGGAAGTTCTGGCAGGCCGCTGGTCGATCAGCCTGTTTCATTATCGAAACCACGGTTCAGCACATGGTCGCGTGCTGGCGGGCTTCCTGGTACCACAGGGTGACGACACCGAATTTCACAAGTTTCTTGATGACACCCACTACCATTACACCGATGAAACCGGCAATGTGATTTACCAGGAGTTCCTTTCAAACCACGATGAGCTTAAGCAGGCCGACAAGCAGAAATTGCATCTTCTTTAGGCTTGGTGCCAGACCTAAACAATTCGCGATGTGGTCATCGCTCCCACAACCTTCGATTAGCACCAACTCATAACAAGGCGTAGGAGCGACGGTGCGCTTGTTGTAGGAGCGATGGTGCGCTTGCCTGTAGGAGCGATGATGCGCTTGCATGTAGGAGCTTGGGTCTTGTTGTAGGAGCGATGGTGCGCTTGCATGTAGGAGCGATGGTGCGATTGCAGAGCAATTGCCATCGCGAAGCTTTTTAGCCATCGCGAAGCTTTTTAGCCATCGCGAAGCTTTTTAGCCATCGCGAAGCTTTTTAGCCATCGCGAAGCTTTTAGCCATCGCGAATTGCTTCGGTTAGCACAAACCTTCAAGGATCGGTCGACCACCGGTAACTATTTTTGAAAGACGCCGTAAATACATCCATGTAGGCTCGTCCGCATCATCCCTGATGCGTATGCTTTCAAAAACAGTTTCCTGCTGCTCTCCTGAAACAATGTGCTGATACCATGGTGCCTGTGAATTTGTAGGAGCGATGGTGCGATTGTTGTAGGAGCGATGGTGCGCTTGCATGTAGGAGCGATGGTGCGATTGCGGAGCAATTGCCATCGCGAAGCTTTTGGCCATCGCGAATTGCTTCGGTTAGCACAAACCTTCAAGGATCGGTCGACCACCGGTAACTATTTTTGAAAGACACCGTGAATACATCCATGTAGGCTCGTCCGCATCATCCCTGATGCGTATGCTTTCAAAAATGGTTTCCTGCTGCTCTCCTATTCCATTGTGCAAGCGCACACTCGCTCCTACGCTATTTTTTACAATTAGGTTTGACCTTCCCGCTGCGCATCTGTAGCTTGGCGTGATTAGTTCAGGAGCTATCTGTGACCACGCTTGATACCAGCATTATTTTTATCTACATGGGCCTGATGGTTGCCATTGGCCTGTATGCAAACTACCGGCAGCAGGATGTTGAGGATTATTATGTTGCCGGGCGCCGACTGGGGCCGTTTTCCATTGCCTGTTTGTGGCTGGCCTCATGGATTGGCGGAGCGTCAATTATAGGTGGCTCGGCGCGAGCATATGATATTGGCATTTCGTCCATTTTTTATGTCGCCTCACTGGCAGTTGGTTGCCTGTTATTCGGGCTTTTCGCAGCCGCTCGAGTAACTAAATTGGGCAAAGAACACGGGCATCTGACCTACCCGGATTTCATAGAGCAACGCTTTGACAGTCGAACACGAATTGTTGCGACCATAACAACGGCGGCCGCGTTTATCGCCTTCGCCGCCGGTCAAATGGTGGCAATGGGCAGCATTCTTCATGTGCTCATTGGATGGGACTATTCGCAGTCTCTTTTGCTCGCCAGCGTCATTGTGATTACCTACACAGCGACCGGTGGTTTTCTGGCAGTAACCTACACAGACTGGGTCCAATTTATTTTGTTACTAATCGGCATTCTGTTTATCGGTCTGCCTATCGCGATACAAGAAGGTGGTAGCTACTCTGATTTGCAAGCAGTGCTTCCAAGTGGTCATTTCGACATAGGTGCCTGGGGCTGGCCAACCATCATTGCGCTGGTGTTTTCCATTGTTTTGAGCTTTTTTGTGGCAATGGATAGCTTCACGAGGTGTTTCGCAGCAAAGGACCCGGATTCGTCGCGGCGTGGCGCATTGCTGGCAGTCATTTTTGTTTTGCCTATCGCAGTTGCCGCCACCTGGATGGGACTTGCCTCTGCAGCCCTGTTTCCCGCGGTTGAGAACAGCAACGACATTCTTACCATTTTTGTGATTGAGTATTTTCCGACAGGCTTCAGGGGGCTCGTGCTGGTAGGTATTCTTGCAGCCGTGATGTCGACTGCTGATATTTGCATTTTAACCAGCTCAGCTAACCTTACCCGGGACATCTATCAACGTTATTACAATCCACAGATTGAGCAAAAGGCCATGTTGCGATTGAGCATGTGGGCCTCAGTGGCGGCTGGATTAGTGGCGACCCTTATGGCCTGGAAGATGCAGGACATTATTGATATTTTGCTGCTCGGTTTTACGATCAACTCTGCGGCACTATTTTTGCCTACCATGGCGGGATTGCTGTTCAAAAAATCAGATCCATCTGCAGCATTCTGGAGCATCGCTTTGTCTCTACCCACTGTAATTCTGTGGAAAATTGCCAACAGCTTTTTCTTTAAAGGCGAATTTACCTTTGAACCTCTATGGCCGGGACTGGCGGTTTCTTTCGCAACATATTTCTGGATAGCCCTATCGAACAGATCCCGAACCTGATGCAGGCCGATACTTTTTCACACACCAGGACAGCGGAGTACTATCTCTATGATTGGACTCCATCGCTAAACCTGATTGATGTGAAGCAAATGGATGAGCAAAATTATCGAGACTCGTCCTGGCTTGACTCACGTATCCGATCTTCCGGCATTAAGCCCTTTCGATACCCTTTTTCGAAGATTGAATCATTTTTCGGTGAACCACCTGCGAAAACAGCCCCGCTTATATTTCATATTGGGCATTGTGGCTCGACGCTGTTATCCCGTGTGCTCAGCGCCAGCCCGAATATCCTGCCTCTTCGCGAACCCAGGCCACTTCGGGCATTGTCTCAGTGCTTTAGTGAATTGGATCACCCGGCACGTTTGCACAATCGCGAACAATGGGACCGGGTCGCCAAGGTATTGATGCACTCCTATTGCCGGACATTTGGTGAGCATCAGACTGCTCAGATCAAAATGTCCAGTTTTTGTAACAATTTGATTTCACCATTGATTGAAAATGAGCTTTTTGATCGGGCGCTTTTGCTTTATCAATCTTTGTATTCACATTTGGCATCAACATTGGGAATTGATATGCCGAGTAGTGACCTGCGATCAACGGCTGCGCCACGTATGTGGGAATGGATGAAAATCCCTGGCGCGCCAACGTTGCAAGTAAGTGAAATGAGCCTTTCTGAATTATCGGTTCTTAACTGGTTGGGCAGCATGTACCTTTTGCTAGGCGCGCAGGAGCAGTACCCCCAGCATTGTAAACTGCATTCCTTTGGTTCATTTCTTGCCAATCCAGCCGGGTCGGTAGTGGATATCTGTGAATGGTTTGATATGAGCTCCGAGTGCGAAACCTTGCTTGCCAATCTGGAGGAAGAGACATCCAGGAACTCAAAATTGCCCGGAAAGGAATTTTCAGCCCGGGACCGGCAGGAAAAGCATAAAAAAGTTCACCAGAAAAAGCAGTCAGAAATCTCACACGCTATGACCTGGGCCGCAGAACTATGCGAAACGGTACCGGCGCTTTCCCCTTGTGCTGAATATTTTAGTGATCAAGAAAGCCAGGGGAGCTGAATGAGCGAGCATATTGCCGGCGCCAGCCATGAAAATCATGCCCCTGCCATTGTGGTTATTGATATTCCGGAAAGTAGTGGTCGCGACCTGTCGGTCGAGCGGGAAATTTTGCCAGCAGAATCACGAATTTCACAATTCACCTACCGGGGAAAAGCTGCTGCCCTTGCGAAGGCTTGCCGTGATGCCGATGCTGTAATAACAGACTATGCAAAATTTACTCATGAAGTGCTTGAGCAAATTCCCAATTGCAAAGTGATTTCTGTGGCAGCAACCGGCTGGGATAGTATCGATATAAAGGCTGCCAAAGAGCTTGGTATCAGTGTTTGCTGCATCAGGGAATACTGCACCGATGAGGTTGCTGATCACACAATGGCCCTGATACTGGCGATGAACCGAAAACTGCTTGCTTATCACTCGCAGGTGCAGGAACAGAAAAGCTGGGCTTTTAATGGTGTAACAGGAATCAGACGCCTGTCCGGGCAGACGCTGGGGCTGGTAGGTTTTGGGCGGATAGGCCGGGCCGTTGCCAAACGCGCAGCAGGCTTCGGAATGAATATTCTGGCCTACGACCCCTATCAGAAAGACTATAAAGCCGAAGTGCGGCTGGTGGAAATGGATGAGCTACTAAGAAAGTCCGATATCATCAGCCTGCATGCCAACCTCAGCCCGAATAGCGTGAACATGATCGATGGCGGTGCGTTTTTGAAGATGGATCGCAAGCCCCAGTTGATCAATGTTTCGCGTGGTGGACTGGTAGACGAAAAAGCACTTATTTACGCGCTGGATCATGGACTGGTTTCCGGGGCTGCGTTGGATGTACTGGCAAAGGAGCCACCAAGGCTCAAAACAAATAAGTTGCTCGGTCGTGACAACGTCATCGTGACACCGCATGTGGCGTTTTATTCTGAGCAATCTATGCTGGAGAACCGGCGTGTTTCGGCACAGAATATCAAATACTATTTTAATGGCCGCCCTGACAAGGTATCGAGATTTGTTCACCACGCTAAAAACATGCTGGATTAATAAATGGTGGTAAAAGCAACTTTCGATGCCAGGCCACCAGCGGGCACCATCAATTTCGGCATAGGGCAACCCTCACCGGATTTGATGCCGGTTGAGCTGTTTAGAGCACTTGCTGACGATTTCCTGAGCAGCGCCGAACCGCTGGATTTCAATTATGGTGAGATGCAGGGAGATGTTCGTTTTCGCGAGTCGCTGGCAGATTATTTAAGCTTTGCGTACGACTGCGATGCTGCTCCTGAATCGCTTTTCCTCACAGGTGGAAATTCCCAGGCACTGGAGTTTGTGTGCGAGAGGTTCACGCGCCCGGGTGACACCATATTCGTAGAGGAGCCTGCGTATTTTCTGGCTTTTCAGATGTTTCTTGATCGTGGATTGAAAATTGTCAGTATCCCTCTGGACCAGCAGGGCATGTCGATTGATGCGCTGGAAGAGGCACTGGAAACCACCAAACCCGCCATTCTCTACACCATTCCCAGCTTTAGTAACCCCGGCGGACAAACATTAAGCGCGGAACGTCGCGAGCGCTTGGTGGACCTTAGCCGCGAGCACGATTTTATTATCGCTGCCGATGAGGTGTACCAGTTGCTACCCAGCTTTGGTGAGGTGCCACCGGCACTTGGCACCATGACTGAGCGTGGAAACGTGCTGTCTTTAGGTTCTTTTTCCAAGATTCTGGCACCAGGACTTCGCACAGGTTGGATTCAGACTTCCGATGATTTGATGGAGCAGATACTGGACAGTGGATGGGTCAACAGCGGTGGCGCGATCAACCACGTGGCCTCGCATCTGGTACGCCATGCCCTTGACAGCGGGCGACAGGAAAAACACCTCAAGTTTGTCAAAGGTGCCTATCGCAAAAGGTTGTTGGCAATGGAAGAGGCACTGCGTGAGCATGTGGCAGATCAGGCGCAATGGACTCGTCCGGATGGTGGCTATTTCTTCTGGTTAAAGCTGGCAGAAAACAGGGATGCTATGGAAATCCGCAGCCGGGCAGGAGACTATCAAGTGGGATTCCAGCCGGGAGAGTTGTTCTCAGCTACCGGTGGGCTGAAAAACTATCTGCGCCTGAGCTTTGCCCACTATGGCGAAGACGACATACGCGATGGCGTCGCCCGACTGGGAG
>JBLHGQ010000140.1:0-7437 GCA_047614505.1 Rhodothermales bacterium
TTGTGAAATGGAGAATTATTGATGTGCCTGCTTACTACACCGCAACCAGCGGTGGCGATGAGCAAATGGCACGTCAACGCCTGGATGGTGTGGTCCAGGAACGAATCCGCAACCAGATCGCCAGTCGTACCTTGGTTGAGCTTATTTCCGAGCAACGTGTCAGCACCATGCAAGATATTCGGGAGACTGCCAATGAAGCCGCTGCTGACTTTGGTGTTGAAGTAGTAGATGTTCGGATCAAAAGCATCGAGCTACCTGATGATGTACGCGATTCTATCTTCCGCCGTATGGCTGCGGATCGACAAAAAGCAGCAAACCTTTACCGTTTCGAAGGTCGCGAGGAAGCAGAACGAATTAGTTCTGACGCTGATCGTCAGGTTCAGATCATACTGGCTGACGCAGAAAAAGAAGGCCAGACCGAACGCGGTGCAGGAGATGCTAAAGCAACGCAGATTTACGCACAGGCTTACGGTGCTGACGAAGAATTTTATGCTTTCTATCGCAGTTTAGAGGCTTACAGTAATTCTTTCGGTGGCCAGCAGGATGTATTGGTGCTTGACCCAAGTTCAGAATTCTTTGAGTACTTCGGGAACGACCGCGGCCAGTAGCAGATGTCCGAGGATTTATTGACAGCAATTGCGTTGCTGTTAATCCTGGAAGGTCTTCTTCCTGGTCTCGCGCCATCGACATGGTTAAAGGTCATGCGTGACGCGTCAAAACTGGGTACCCGCGGTATTAGAATTGCGGGTATCATCAGTATGCTTTCCGGAGCGATACTGCTCCAGTTTCTTAACTGACAAATCAACGGAATATCAGGAATGACCACCAGCATCGTGGTATTAGGCACCCAATGGGGTGATGAAGGAAAAGGCAAGATTGTTGACCTTTTAAGCCGCGAAATGGATGCGGTGGTCCGTTTTCAGGGCGGACACAATGCCGGTCATACGCTGATTATTGATGGCGACAAAACAGTACTTCACTTAATTCCGGCAGGAATAATGCATCCTGGGGTGCAATGCCTGATTGGTAATGGTGTTGTGCTTTCTCTGGAAGCACTCAAAATCGAAATTGATCAGTTGGAATCGCAAGGCGTGGATGTGCGCTCGCGCATGATTATTTCGCCTTCATGCCCGGTAATCATGCCCTATCATGAGGAACTCGACCGTGCCCGTGAAGAAGCCCGTGGATTAAAGGCCATTGGTACAACCTGTCGCGGAATCGGTCCGGCATATGAAGATAAGGCTTCCCGTAGAGGCATCAGGGTCGCTGATTTGCTCAATGCTTCTTCATTGTCCGAAAAACTGACAGAAGTGATGGATTATCACAACTTTGTTCTGGTAAACCGATTTTCCAAACCAAGCGTTGATGTGCAACAGACCCTGGACAATACGCTTCAGTTGGCGGCAGAGTTTCAATCACTGGTGGGTGATGTTAGCGGTACGCTCCACCAGTTAAGAGCACAGGGTAAAAAGATACTGTTTGAAGGTGCCCAGGGGACTTTGTTGGACATAGATCATGGGACATACCCCTATGTTACTTCTTCCAACACAACCGTTGGTGGAGTGTGTACAGGAGCAGGTGTTGGGCCCGATGCCATTGATTACGTTCTTGGTATCACCAAGGCTTACACCACCAGAGTGGGTGCCGGGCCGTTTCCTACAGAATTATTTGATGAGGTAGGCGCTGGAATAGCAGAGCGCGGCATTGAATTTGGTGCTACTACCGGCAGGCCCAGACGATGTGGCTGGCTGGATGCAGTTGCTCTTAAACGTTCTGTCAACCTGAATGGTTTGAGCGGTTTTTGTGTGACCAAGCTTGATGTGCTTGATGGTATGGCTGAGTTGAAAGTATGTACGGCATATCAACTAAATGGCGAAGATATGCACTCCCCACCGACCAACCCGGAAGATTGGGAGCGACTGGAACCGGTCTATCAGACCTTCCCGGGATGGCAGCAGTCTACCCGTGGGGTAACACAATTCGATAAATTACCCCCTGCAGCACAGTCTTACTTGCAGGTAATTGAACATTTGTGCGGAGCGCCCGTTCATATGATTTCAACCGGGCCGGATCGAAGTGAAAATATCATTGTGAAACACCCTTTGTATTGACAGTGAAATGCTGAATCGGTAGAGTGCGCTCCGGTCGAATTATTGATTTATACGCATTGCCCAGGTGGCGGAATTGGTAGACGCGCTAGCTTCAGGTGCTAGTTATCGCAAGGTAGTGGAGGTTCAAGTCCTCTCCTGGGCACCAACTATTTATTTTTTGTCCGCGAAATTGGCCTTCCATGCCCAATTCGCAGTCGCTCATCGAAAATGTCATTTTCAATTCGCTCACGCTTCGCGTACGCACATCCCTGTGCGTAGATACGGAGTTCTCAATAGCTCGTATTGACACTTCATTGTGCCAATTGGGGCACTAATAACTGATAATAGGTAAATATGACCAAGAAAAACAAAAAACAGAATTTTGCCGGTAAAGGCAGAAGTATCAAAGCCACTGCACCGGATCGGAATGCAATCATCGCCTTGATGGAGACTCATGGTGGGCCATTGAAGCGAAAAGAAATTGTGGAGGCACTCAAGGTCTTTGATGACGATGAGCGTGAAATCCTCCGGCGCCGCCTTATTGCTATGGTCCGGGATGGCCAACTGATCAAGAACCGGCGCAATGCCTACGGTTTGGCAGTCAAGATGGACCTGGTTAGTGGGCGTATCAGTGCTCACAAGGATGGTTTCGGGTTTGTCATTCCTGATCAAGGCAAGGAAGATTTATATCTCTCTCCCCGCCAGATGCGAAGTGTAATGAATGGTGACAGAGTGCTGGCAAGTGTTGTGGGAATTGACCAGCGTGGCCGAAAAGAGGGTGTCATCAGGGAAGTTCTGGAGCGTGCGAATGAAACTGTAGTTGGTCGTTTCGTTGAAGAAAGCGGCATTGCACTGGTCGTTCCTGACAATGCCCGAATCAATCACGACATTATCATTCCATTGGCCGATACACTGGATGCAAAACCCGGTCAAATAGTGGTGGCCAGTATTGTGTCGCAACCGTCGGGCAAAAAGCCGCCGGTTGGTCGCATTGTTGAGATTCTGGGTCTGGCCGGAGCGCCGGGAATGGCCACGGAAATTGCGATCCGTGATTTTAATTTGCCACATGAATGGCCTGAGGGTGTTGAAGCCGAAGCTGAGTCCTTTGGTAATCACGTCCCTGAGGGTATGGCAAAGGGTCGCAAGGATTTCCGCAATCTTCCATTGGTTACGATCGATGGTGCAGATGCGCGAGATTTTGATGATGCTGTTTATGCAAAAAGCAACGCCGGTGGGTGGCGATTGCTTGTGGCAATTGCTGATGTTTCAGCCTATGTGAAGCCAGGTAGTGTTCTTGATACCGAAGCCATTAACCGAGCCACCTCAACTTATTTCCCTAACAGGGTGATTCCGATGTTGCCCGAAGCGCTATCCAATGGATTGTGCTCACTCAAACCCGACGAGGATCGCTTATGTCTGGCTTGCGACATGTCGATCAATGAGCAGGGCAAGGTAACCAGGACACGGTTTTTCGCAGCCATCATGCATTCACACGCTCGTCTCACATACCAGCAGGTTGCGCAGTACCTCGAAAGTGGGGAGCTTAAGCATCACGATAATGCGTCTGCAATACGTTCAAGTCTCGATGATTTACATGAACTTTATAAAGTGCTCAAAAAGGCTCGCCTCAGGCGGGGTGCGATTGATTTTGAATCACAGGAAATTGCCTTCCGCTTTGATGAGCATGGCGCTGTTTCAGACCTGGTGCCGGTTCACCGTAATGATGCTCATAAGCTGATTGAAGAATGCATGATATTGGCCAACGTTGAAGCTGCGCGCCTGATGATGAAAGTTGAAATTCCAGCACCGTTCAGAGTTCACGCCAGTCCTCCGGATACAAAAGTGCAAGCCCTTGGAGAATTTCTTTCTGGCCTGGGACTGAAAGCTCCATGGCGGGATCAACCCACTCCAGCAGATTTTGAAAAGGTGGTAATGCAGGCGCGTGGCCGGCCGGATGAGAAGCTAATTATGGCGGTACTGCTTCGATCTCAGTCACTTGCCGAGTACAAAGCTGAAAACCAGGGTCATTTCGGTCTGGCACTGGATTCATATTCACATTTCACCTCTCCAATTCGCCGTTACCCTGACCTGTTAATGCACCGTGCAATTCACTACTACCTGCAACGGGGTAACAAGGGCAGTTACCGCTACAGCATCGAAAATATGGAGCAGTATTGCAGCGTGAGTTCACAGCGTTCCCGCAGGGCGGAAGAGGCTGAGCGCAATGTGATTGATCGTTTAAAATGCATTTATATGGAACGTCATGTCGGCGATGAGTTTGATGGGATGGTTTCGGGCGTTACCTCATTTGGACTTTTTGTTGAATTGGACCTTGGTAACGTCAATGGCCTGCTGCACGTGACAGGGTTACCCAATGACTATTATCACTTCGACCCGGTATCTCACAGTCTCAAGGGCGAGCGAAGGGGAAGAGTCTTCCAATTGGCTGACCGCTTAAGAATTCGCGTGGTTTCAGTCAATATTTCAGATCAAAAAATCGACTTTGAACTGGTGGAATAAACCATGTCTGTGGATGAAAAAAAACAGAAAATGGAACAGGTTCTGGTCGGCATACAGTCTATTGCGGCGGCATTAAAGAACAATCCTGCAGGTATTCGTTTGCTGCAAATTGCTACGGATACCGGCAATCAAAGAGTCAAAGACCTGAGTATGCTAGCCCGTGATGCGGGTATTGAAGTCAATGCACAGCCACGTGAAACGTTGGACACAATGTCAGGTTTCGAACGCCATCAGGATGTGATTGCCTTATTGCATGAAAATGCTCCTCTCGGTGAGGCTGATTTGTTGCCCTTGTTAGAGAGTTCAGATGGAGACGCTCTGGTACTGGTATTAGATGAAGTGCAGGACCCACATAATTTGGGTGCTTGTATGCGATCTGCAGAAGCAGCAGGGGTGAATGCCATTATCATCCCAAAAGATCGCTCAGTTGGAATTACGCCTGTGGTACGCAAGGCTTCGGCCGGTGCCAGTGAAATAATTCCATTATTTCAGGTCACCAATCTGGCCCGAACCCTCCGTTCCCTTAAAAAGGCCGGAATCTGGCTGGTGGCGACCTCTGACCAATCTGAAACCAGTATTTACGAGCAGAATCTATGTGGTCCAATTGCATTGGTTATGGGCAATGAAGGTCAGGGAATTCGAAGGCTGACCAGTGAGCTGTGCGATTATCATGTGAAAATTCCTATGGTCGGATCTATCGAAAGCCTGAATGTTTCAGTGGCAACAGGAATTTGTCTTTTTGAGATACAGCGTCAACGTAAACAGGCTAATATTTAACCATGAGTCTCAGCCACCAGTGTCAGATTTCGCTACCTTCCTGGGTTGAAGGCTTTGTTGATGGCCATACTTCGAATACCTTTGGAACACAGGAAGGAATGGAATTTGCCATTTCTCTGGCGATGGAAAACATACGTCATGCAAGCGGCGGACCATTTGCAGCAGCTGTGATAGACAGTGATAGCGGGAAACTGGTGTCGGTGGGTGTAAATCTGGTCACAACTTCAGGGCTGTCGATGGCGCATGCCGAAATGGTGGCAATCAGCCTCGCTCAGGAAAGCCTGGGGCAATGGAATTTGTCGCTGGCAGGAAACCTAAGCCTGTTTACGACCTGTGAGCCCTGCGCGATGTGCTTTGGTGCAATTCCCTGGTCCGGAGTGCAAAGATTGATCTGTGGGGCAGGTAAATCTGATGCAGAGGCAGCCGGCTTCGATGAGGGTGAAAAACCGGGCAACTGGGTTCAAACGCTGCAGGATAGGAATATTGAAGTGGAACTGAATGTATTACGAAATCAGGCCGCAGGAATATTTACTCTTTACCGCGAAGCAGACGGTGAAATTTACAATGCGGGACCGACAAAATAATGACTGAATTGCGTGCCGGATTTGCCCAAATTTCACCTGAGTGGCTGGATCGTTCACGGTCACTGCAAAAAGTGCAGGATTGGGTTGGCAAAGCTGCCGATGAGTCCGTTCAGTTGCTTGCATTTGGTGAAGCGCTGGTGCCTGGCTATCCGTTCTGGCCGGATCTGACCGGGGGAGCAAAATTCGAGTCTGATATTCAAAAAGACCTGTTCGCCCACTATGCGGAACAGGCTGTGGATATTGGCGGTGGCCATCTTGACGATTTATGTACGCTTGCAAAGCAAAGGGGAATTGCTGTTTACCTTGGTTGCATAGAACGTGCAACTGATCGTAGTGCGCACAGCCTTTATGCCAGCCTTGTGTACATTAGCTCAGAAGGTGCGATTGATTCAGTACATCGTAAATTATGTCCGACTTATGAAGAAAGGCTGGTTTGGTCAAATGGGGACGGTCATGGACTGCGGGTTCATGAATTGCAAGGATTTAGGGTAGGCGGTTTGAATTGTTGGGAAAACTGGATGCCACTACCGCGAGCCAGCCTTTATGCTCAGGGTGAAAATGTTCACATTGCGGCCTGGCCGGGTAGCGTCAGGAACACACACGACATAACGAAATTCATGGCCAGGGAAGGGCGCTCATTCGTCATTTCCGCAAGTGGTTTGATGCACAAGGATTGGATATCTTCCGATCTTCCGCACGCAGAAAAAATACTTGATGCTTGCGGTAGTCTTGAGTCACCCTGGTTGGCAGATGGTGGTTCCTGTATCGCTGGCCCTGATGGCGAATGGTTAATTGAGCCACAAAAAGAAATAGAAACCATGCAGTACGCGGATTTCGACCTGAATTCTGTTTACCGTGAGCGGCAGAATTTCGACCCGGCGGGTCATTATTCAAGGCCGGATGTGACTAAACTCACGGTTGATCGCAGGCGTCAGAATACCACGGAATTTGAAGACTAAAATCCACCCTCAATTTCATTTTCAAATTGTTTAAGATATCCACGCATATAATCGGCACGAAGGTGCGCTTCGGCCTTTCCGGCCTGTGTTTTCATCGTATCAGGCAAAGTGAATAGCTTTTTATAAAAATGATCTATTGAAAAATTGCGGTCGTCAGGTTCTCGATGAACGCAAAAGGGGTCATTGGGCGCATAAAGACGAGCTCCCATACTTCCGCCGGTCAACAGGCAGCGGGCAATTCCGATGGCACCAAGCGCTTCCAGTCGGTCAGCATCCTGCACTATTTCGGCTTCCAGCGTCCGGGTTGGGATGTTGGCTGAAAAACTGTGTGCTTCGATTGCATGATGTACGTCGTCCAGCAGACTTGCAGGATAGTCGGTTTGTTCAAGAAAACCGATCGCTTCACGCGCCGCCAGACGCGATGCCTGGGACCTCAGCTCGGAATCCTTTGCCACTGAAACACAATCATGCAACCAGGCTGCCGCAGTAGTTATCATGGAATTAGCT
>JBLHGQ010000141.1:0-7414 GCA_047614505.1 Rhodothermales bacterium
TGGAACGCACTGAAAGTCTTGTATCGAATGAGCGACCGGCCTGAAGATGCTGAGATTGCGATCCAGCATGTGAAAAAACTCGAGTCGCTGCCATTGGAAATCGTCACTGCACGCAGCCTTGTGGCGGACGGCAACCTGAACGAGGCCGAGGATGTCATCCGACCGTTCCTGAAACGTCATCGGGAGAACGTTGAAGGAATGCGCCTGTTGGCGAAAATTGCCTACGAAAATAAGTACCCGAACGATTCGGAGGTATTGCTGGAGTCGGTCCTTGAACTTGCTCCGCATTATCACGCCGCTCGATACGATTATGTGCTTGCTCTCATTGACCTTCACAAACATGCCAGGGCCCGCGAGGAGATCGAAAAATTGATCGTCACTGATCCTGCGAACCCCGCGAACCGCATTACGCTTGCAAGTATCCTCGTTGCACTCGGTGAGCTGGATGAAGCCGTCGCCCGCTACCGCAAGATCATCGAAGAACGTCCGGGAGACGCAGCCGTCTCTCAGTCGCTTGGCCACGCACTTAAGACCCTTGGCAAGCAGGACGAGGCAATTGGTGCCTATCGTCGCGCCACGGAAATCCGCCCGAGCTTTGGTGAAGCTTACTGGAGCCTGGCAAACCTCAAGACCTACCGCTTCACCGATGAAGAGCTGGACCGCATGCGCGAACAAGAGGCAGAGGCGACCATACAGGCAGAGGATCGTTACCACCTGTGTTTTGCTCTGGGCAAGAGCCTCGAGGATCGCAAAGAATATGCCGAATCGTTCAGCTACTACGAACGAGGTAATGCGCTTAAGAAACTTGAGGTGCGCTACCGGGCCGGGCTGCAAGAAAATTCTTCACGTCGACTACGCGAAATATGCACGACGGAGTTCTTCGCTGAACGGAAGGGTCTGGGTTGCGACAGCACAGCACCAATTTTCGTGCTTGGCCTGCCACGTGCCGGTTCGACGCTGCTGGAACAGATACTCGCCTCACACTCTGAAGTCGAAGGCACCATGGAACTTGCCAATATCCCACGCCTGGTCGGTAAACTAAGTGCACGCGAGCGACGTATGGACACACCGTACCCGGATCTGCTGGCAGATCTCAGCTCTGAGGAATGTCTGCAATTTGGCGAGAAATACTTGCACGACACACTGGACTATCGCAGCGGCAAGACTTACTTCATCGACAAAATGCCGAATAACTTTCGAAATATAGGCATTATCCAAATGATATTGCCGAACGCGAAGATTATCGACGCGCGGCGCGACCCGATGGATTGTGGCTTCAGCAATTTCAAACAACTTTACGCTAACGGTCACCACTTCTCCTACAACCTGGAAGACATTGGGCGTTATTACCGCAACTATCTCGAGATGATGGAACACTGGGATGAGGTTCTGCCTGGCCGGGTATTACGTGTGCAGCACGAGGATGTCCTTAATGACCTTGAAGGTAGCGTTCGGCGAATTCTGGACTATTGCCAACTGCCCTTCGAGCAAGCCTGTGTGGAGTTCCATAAAACTGACCGTCGAGTGCATACTGCCAGCTCGGAGCAGGTGCGAAGACCCATAAACAGGGATGGGGTTGACCGTTGGAAGGCTTATGAAGAATGGCTTGACCCGCTAAAACGCAGCCTCACTGGTATAGAGGAGTCAGATGACCGATAAGTCACAAAAAACACATAGATTTATGTACATGATTGGCCTCATTGTGGCCGGTGAAGCCGTTTTTTTATTACCTTTCCACGTATCGCGTTTCTTCCGTTCATCGGTTCTCGAGTTATTCGAGCTAAGCAATACCGAATTGGGCGCCGCGCAAGGTGTTTACGGCATTTTGGGGATGGTTTCTTATTTTCTCGGTGGACCTCTGGCGGATCGCTTCCAGGCCCGCAAACTTTTGGCCTCCTCGCTTTGGTTGACTGCTTTGGGTGGGCTGTATATGACCACCTTCCCGGGATATCGCGAGGCGCTCTTCCTGTGGGGTTTCTTTGGCATAACATCGATCATGCTGTTCTGGGCTGCCTTGATACGTGCAACCCGTGATTGGGGTGGCTGTGATGAACAAGGGCGTGCATACGGACTGTTAGAGGGTGGTCGCGGCTTGTTTGCAGCAGTTCTGGCATCCATCGCCGTGTTTGCGTTTACCTTCATCTTTCCAGACGGTTATAGCCTGGCAAGTTTCGAAGAAAAGCGTGAGGCGATGCGGATCGTCATTTTGGGTTACACGATTGCAACGGCATTAGCCGGTGTTTTTGTGTGGTTTGTTATATCTGAGGCACACCCCGGTGGTGGCCAGGAACAGCCACAATGGGAGCCCGGCAAAGAAAATGTGTGGCTGCATATCGTGCGCGTATTGCGCATACCATCTGTATGGCTACAAGCGCTCATCATTATGTGCGCCTATGTTGGCTACAAAGGCTACGACAATTATTCGCTTTATGCTGTCCAGGGATACGGCATGGACGAAATAGAGGCCGCAGGAATTGTGACGATGGCTTCCTGGATGAGATCAATTGCCCCTATTGCCTGCGGTTTACTGGGTGATCGTTTTACGATTTCACGCATGCTCGCCATCGTTTTTGGGGTATTGCTGGCATCCAATCTTTTCTTCGCAATCAGCACACCAGATCCAAATACAGCCTGGGTGCTGATCGGAAACACATTAATCGGTTGCACAGCTGTTTTCGGCTTGCGCGGCATGTACTTCGCCTTGCTGCAGGAAGGGAACATACCACTTGCATTAACCGGTACGGCGGTTGGCGTTATTTCTGTAGTGGGTTTCACGCCTGATATTTTTGTCGCCTATGTTGGCGGTATTCTGCTGGACCGGTCACCAGGTTTGCTCGGCCACCAGCATTTCTTCTTCTTTATGGCGACATTTGCTGCAATCGGAATGATCGCGAGCTACGCCAGCTTGCGCATGCTCAGACGTTCCCGGAGTGCTTCTTGAAGTCATAAGGGTGAGGATCCATCGAGAGATGGAGTTTTTTGCCCTTGTAGGGCGAATGGGCTTTAACCACTTCCATATTCAGTTCGACTCCTAGCCCAGGTTTGCGCGAAGGAATGATGTATCCGTCATGCCATTCAATCTTTTCCTGCAAAATTTCAGCATGAAAACCACCCCAGGTCATGATGCTTTCCTGAATCAGAAAATTAGGTGTGGCAGTAGCAAGTTGAATGCTCGCCGCCGCGCCAACCGGACCGTTATAAAGATGCGGCGCAATCTGTGCGTAGAAGGCCTCTGCCATTCCCGCGATCTTCTTCGCTTCAAGAATGCCACCAACACGGCCCAGATTCATTTGCAAAATTGAAGCAGCACCGTGCTTAAGGACTTCAAAGAATTCGTATTTAGTGGTCAGTCGTTCTCCCGTGGCAATCGGAATGCTGGTTGCCCTGGCCACTTGCGCCATCGCTTCGGCCTGGCCAGGAGGTACCGGCTCTTCAAACCATAGTGGATCGAAGGGCTCGATGCGCTTAGCCAGACGGATAGCGGCGGCTGGCGTCATCTGACCATGCGTACCGAACAGCAAGTCACAGTTGTTTCCAACGGCCTCGCGGATGCGGCGGCAGAAAGTTGCCGACTTCTCCAAGGCTTCTAGTGAAAGCTGATGGCCACAATACGCTCCGTAGGGTCCTGCAGGATCAAACTTCACTGCCGTAAAACCCTGCTCCATGTTCTTGATGGCACATTCAACGGCCAGTTCAACATTGTCGTAATCGTATTCCCCGGCAGCGTTTTTTGGATAAAGGTACGTATAGGAACGGAGCTTGTCGTGTACTTTTCCACCGATCAGTTCGTAAACCGGCCTGTCCACCGCTTTTCCGATGATGTCCCAGCAGGCCATTTCCAGTCCGCTGACAACACCCATCATTGTGAGATCCGGTCGCTGAGTGAAGCCGCTAGAATAAGCCTGCCGAAAAAACCGCTCAATGTGATGCGGGTCTTCGTCTTTGAGGTAACGCTCAAATACGTCTTCTATTGCCGCCACCACTACATTCGGGTGAAACGTAGCAGCGTAGACCTCACCAACGCCCTCAATTCCGCAGTCCGTTTTCAGACAGACGAATATCCAATACATACCGCCAACATGGGGCGGCGGCACGGCTACGACGTGAGATTCGCAGGATACGATTTTCATCCGTGCACTCCGTGAGACTTATTCAAATAGATTAGCGTTAAGTTTGCCTTTCATAAACATCAATTGCGACACAAATTACTGCTCACCAGACATTCCACATAAATACACTATTGAGTAATCAGTCATGCCGCCTGAGCGCAACAATAAAATACCGGGTCGCCAATATTGAAGTCTCATGTACACTTCTGTGATTAGTTTTTCTGAAATTATCCACAAAGCCTGAGTGACCAAAACAGGGGTACACATTATTTTCCTGGCAAAAGCAAAAGACCCTCGGTATGAGCGTTGGCGAGCACGAGTCTTTGTATTGACCTGGATCGCCTATTTAGGCTTTTATCTCACTCGTTACTCATTTTCTGCAGCCAAAGGTTCATTGGATTTACCTGATATGGACGAGACCACCATGGGTCTCATTGACAGTGTCTATCTCGTGTCCTACGCCGTAGGCCAATTCATTTGGGGAGGGCTTTCGGACAAACTCGGACCGCGGCGAATATTACTGGGCGGTTTGCTTGGATCAATCATTTGCGCAGTTGCAATGGGTGCATCGGGTTACCTGACCGCCTTTCTGATCATCAATTTCTTTCAGGGCCTTTCACAGTCTTGTGGCTGGGCACCAATCGCAAAAATCCTCAGTTGCTGGTATTCACGCCACGAACGTGGCCAGGTGCTTGGTTGGTGGTCAACCTGCTATGCAGCCGGCAGTGTTGTTGCATTTGCCTTAGCCGGTGGCGCGATTGTCTGGTTCGGCCATTGGAGCTACGCGTTCTACGTGCCTGCTGCGTGCCTGTTTGTCATTTTTCTCATTTTGTATTTTTTTCATGCGGATCGTCCTCAGGACGTGGGCCTTCCATCCATCGACGTTTATCACAGCGAAATGGAGGCCGAAAATGATGAAACTGATGACGCGGCTGATGATAAAGGCACCGCAAACGCCGATGTTGATGTCGACCACAATGAATCTTCAAGCTGGCTGGACCTGATAAGGCAGCCGATGATTGGCTTACTCGCCACGACTTACTTTTTGTTAAAGCCGACCCGTTATGCCATTCTCCTGTGGGGCCCATATTATGTAACCCTGAAACTGCAAACGGGCGTGCTTTTCTCGGCAACCATCACCGCCATGTTCGCCCTCGCTGGCGTATTTGCCTCAGTTGTTGCCGGTACCGTATCTGACCGGCTTTTCAACGCCAGGCGAATGCCTTTCACAGTGATTTGCCTGATTACCCTGTCTATCGCTCTGTTTATGTTTGATGGTGTGGTGAATCAGGCCGTCAAAGTGACAAATAAGAACCAGCTTGCGACTTTGTCAACTCAACTTGATGAAATAGCGGGTGACAAGGCCGATACTGCCCTACCGCAAATCAGCCATGAGCTAGCCCGGCTTTCGGCCCAATCCTCACTTTCTGACCCTGAAACTGTCACGAAACTTCAATATATAGTCGAGCAACTGAAGGTAACGGAACTGTCCGATTTTGATCAACAGGCCGCCATGCGTTCCTTTATGATCCAGCTTCGCAAGATTGCCCGCAGTGAACAGCTCGCGCTTCTGCGCACTGCTGATGCTTATAAAAAGAACATCAAGAGCATTAATACGAGGGTTGAAAAATTTGGCCTGCATATAGATGATCCCTTATTGGTCAATATGTCGCTGCTCACAAAAACAAAGAGAATTGAGATCTCAGCAACTGTCAGCAGGTTGGCTCTGATTCAAAAACGACTTGAAATTTTGTCATTGGAGAAACCTGAGTTTGGTGATGAGCTCGGTGTTATGCATGATGAAGTCCGGCGAATGAAAGTCGACATCAGTGATTACCTGGAAGATCGCGGTGACGACATGAGTTTCATATATCAGACTCAGGCCACTGACCTTGCAAAAGAATTGTCTCAGCGATCCGATTCCGCCGCCTTGCTGGCGCAATTTGATGAGTTGACGGATTCAGCTTCCTTGCTAAATGACAGTAACCCGGGCCTTGACCAGGCAATCAATAACATCAAAACAAGTGCAAACGAACTTGCCGATGCAGAGCTTGCTTCCAGAATACAAACTTGGGTCTCTATGCTGCAGGCTGATCGGTCTTATCAACCATTAAGACCAGCGGAGGTAATGACCAATGCACACTGGATAATGGTTCTGTGGCTGGTGCTGATTGGTTTCTTCCTGCAGGCTCCGGATTCATTAATCGCTGTCTCGGCGGCCATTGATTTTGGTCACCATAAAGGCGCGAGCTCCACCTCCGGCTTCATCAACGGTTGCGGATCGGTATCGGCGATTTTTGGCGGTGCGGGGGTCGGATATATTGCACAACACTACAGCTGGAGCATTTTGTTAACCGGATTTGGATTCATGGCATTACTCGCAGCCCTTCTTCTGATACCCAAGTGGAATGCCATACCCAGTAAGGAATCAGCACAATGATTCTAGATCATATTTGTTAACTTCTGATGACGAAGTTTTTTCGGAGCCCTAAGGGAATGATTACCCGGTCGAGTAACTCGAATCCTGCGTGAATTACTATCGCCATGATTGCAGCAGGAATGGCACCAGCCAGAATCAGTGTATTGTCGTTCAAGGCCAGGCCGCGGATGATCAAAGTGCCATAACCACCACCACCAATAAAAGCCGCAAGAGTCGCGGTTCCAACAGTAACAACTGCTGAAGTTTTAACACCAGACAAAATACTTAACGAGGCAAGCGGTAGTTCAACGCGGAAAAGCGTTTGCCGATTGCTCAGGCCCAGTACCGCAGCCATCTCCAGCAACTGCCGGTCAAGACCGATCATTCCGGTATAGGTATTACGCACAATCGGTAAAAGTGCGTACAGGAAAAGAACCACAAGCGCCGGCGTTTGACCTATGCCAAACAATGGAATCATAAATACCAGTAAGGCCAGGGAAGGAATGGTTTGTACCACTTCGACCGACAAAAGCGCAGCCCGCCCCAAAGTTTTTACCCGCGCGGCCATAACGCCCAGCGGGATCCCCACCAATATCGCGAAACTCACCGAAACCAGCACCAAGATGAGGTGATCAATAGTGTGTTTGAAAATATCCTGTTGCAGCCGCGATTTTTGAGGGCCCTGGACAACATCAGGGTTCAGAAACCGGGCACTAATCTCTGCCGGGCTTTTGCCTTCCAGATCTGCAAGCGCATTGAGGCGCGACATGTGATCATCGTCGATCGCGCCGACCAGCAATTCATTTAATCGCTGCCAACTACGCGGGAAGCGATCGATAAAGTCCTGGCGAACAAACAGGATGGCACTGTAGTCAGGGAAAAACCC
>JBLHGQ010000142.1:0-7350 GCA_047614505.1 Rhodothermales bacterium
GAAACCACATTCGCGATGGCACTTGCTCCGCAAGCGCACCATCGCTCCTACGCTTCGTTATGCCTGGCTGCTAACTGAAACCACATTCGCGATGGCCCTTGCTCCGCAAGCACACCATCGCTCCTACGCTTCGTTATGCCTGGCTGCTAACTGAAACCACATTCGCGATGGCACTTGCTCCGCAAGCGCACCATCGCTCCTACATCAAATACATTCTCGCTCCTACGCAATGATGAACACCTGTTCAACTCTTAATCAAAAACATCCAAATCCACCCCACTAACCACTTTACCTTCATAAGCAGCTTGCACCTCTTTAAGCAGATCCTCATCGCTGGTTCCCCAATAAAGCTGGTGAAACAGCACAAGTAATCCAGGTTTGGCACGTGTGGCAATGTCCGCCAGTTCGCTAGAGGATGTATGGAAACTGGAATGATAGTTCTGCCATACAGGAATACGGCGGGCAAAACCGGCAGTCGAATAAACCTCGTGCACAAGGATGTCGCAGCCATTGCAAATCTCAACCAACTTTTCATTGGGGCCGGTATCACCTGATACCACAATGCTTTTATCAGCCGTGTCGAAGCGATAGCCAAAGGCGGGTTTCCAACTACCATGTGGCACCGAAAAGGCCGTGACCTTGACGTTCTCATCCTGGAAAATAACTCCGGGCTCAATTTCCGTAACTTCCACCTTATAGCCTTCGGTATTTGCAGGTTCCAGCCCATTCAAGCGCACATCTATGTCAATTTTGTAGGCTAACTGGATATGTTCCGTCATGTCCTTAAGACCTTTGGGCCCAAAAACTTTCAGGGGCGCCTCTCTTTCCAGAACCCAGGGAGTGAGTATCAGGTCCGGATAACCGCTTGTGTGATCAGAATGCAGGTGGGTCACAAAGGCATGCTCGAGCTTTGAAACCTCAAGGCCATTTATACCGTTTCTGTGGGCGGCTGCAGCACGGCGAACCACGCCTGGTCCGAAATCTACCAGATAGGGCGTGTCATTGACGACAATCGCAAGCGAAGGCCCAAATCTGTCCGGGTCTGCATTAGGGGTTCCTGTACCCAAAAGTACCAGTTGGGTTCGACTCTCCGGATTTTCCGGTTGCGCGGAATAAGCGGTCGATTCAAACAAAAGCCAAACTGTAATAAAAATAAGTAAATGGGTTACTTTCATAATGTTAATCGTAGATTGTGGAATTTATAAACACGAAATATAATTCATCATATAAACTCAGTAAAAATGCCGCAAGGAATTGTTTTGAGTAAATGGACCATTTTCAGTAACCACGGGCATGTGTTGCTTTTATTGGCACGCCAACCCGAATCGCGCCTCAGGGATGTAGCCTTGAGTGTGGGGATTACTGAAAGAGCTGTCCAGAAAATTGTCAAAGATTTGCAAGATGGCGGCATTGTAAGTGTCAGCAAACACGGGCGCAGAAACCGTTACCGGATACATTCACGAAAATCACTTCGCCATAAGCTTGAATCCCATCGTACTGTTGGAAATCTTATCAAGTTGATGAAAACGGAGCCTAAAACGAAAGCCCCGTTGGTAGAAAAAGTGGTGCTTCCTGCGTCAATGCCGGAGCCGGAGCAAGCCGTTCCGGAAATGGAAAATCCGGAAGTTGAAGCCACATTTTCGAAGGAACCACCTTTCGACGCGGATCCACCTTTCGACGCGGATCCACCTTTCGACGCGGATCCACCTTTCGATGACGATCCATCTCTCGATGACGATCCATCTCTCGACCCTGAACCAGCGTTCGCACCTGAAGAGATATTTATCGTTGAAGATGACGACTGGTCAGATTTCGATGATGTTCCCTGGTCTGAACCGGATGCTGTACCGGAATCCGAAGCAGTTCCATCACCCGAACCGGATCCAGATCCCGAACCTGAGCTCGAATCTGAGCGGGTTGCAGAACCCGAATTTGTGCCTGATCCCGAACCCGAGTCAGTTCCCGAGCCAGAGCCTGAGGTGGAAATGCCCAAGAAGCCTGCCGATGATTTCCAGGGCTCCTTGTTCTAGTGCAGTGTTAAGCCTCTAGTAGATCTTGAACAACCAGCGAAAGACCATAGCAATTAGCGGGGCAGGAAGTGGCCTCGGAGAGGCTATGGCCTATCGTTTCGCCAATGCCGGATACATGGTCGCCGTAACGGATGCCAATGCAGAAAGAGCTGACCTCGTATTGGCCAATATTATTGCTGCCGGAGGAGCCGGTTTTTCTCAGTCACTCAATGTCACCTCTGCACAAGACTGGGATGCACTACACCAGCGTATTGATAGTGAATGGGGTGGTCTTAGTGTGCTGATAAATAATGCCGGCGTCGCTGCAGCAGGACGACTGGAGGACTCAAGTATTGAAGACTGGCAGTGGGTGCTAGATATTGACTTGATGGGCGTGATTCGCGGCTGTCACCAATTTATACCCATGTTTCGTTCGCAGCATAAAGGCCACATAGTCAACGTTGCTTCCTTCGCCGGTATGGTTGCCGTTCCGCACCTTAGCGCTTATGCCACGGCAAAGGCTGCCGTTGTCGCCCTGTCTGAACAAATACGTGTAGATCTGGATCGCAGTGGAGTTCGAATCAGTGTTTTATGTCCGGCCTATGTCGACACTCGCTTACTTGAGACTTTTCGAAGTAATAATGAACAAACCAGAAATCTGGCCAGCAAGTGGATGTCGAACTCCAGAGTGTCGGCTCAGCAGGTTGCTGATAAAGTTTTTGATGCAGTGGTCAAGAATCGATTCCTTATACTTACTCACCCTGAAACCCGTTGGGCCTTGCGGTTTAAAAGGTGGTTTCCCGGAAGTTTTCACCGCATTCTGGTTTCCGTGAGTCGCCGTATTACTAGGAAATTGAAGAAGTGATGGCAGACTGGATGATTTATGGAGCCAATGGCTTTACCGGTCGCCTGATGGCGATCGAGGCGGCTCAAAGAGGCATGCGTCCGGTATTGGCAGGCCGCAACAGGTCGGCTATTGAATCATTGGCAGCAGAACTTGGGCTGACGTCTTGTGTTGTCGATCTTGGTGAAACAGAAAAATTGAAGGATGCGCTTCAAAAAATGAAACTGGTCATGCATTGCGCCGGGCCGTTCTCTGCTACCAGTCAGCCAATGATTGCGGCATGCCTTGCCAGTCAGACGCATTACCTTGATATCACCGGGGAAATCAGCGTTTTTGAAAATGCCTGGAAAATGGATGATGCTGCCAAACGGGCCGATGTCCTGTTGTGTCCGGGAGCAGGTTTTGATGTCGTGCCCACCGATTGTCTTGCAGCGAGGCTTGTTGAAGCCTTGCCTTCGGCAACCAGTCTGACCCTGGCATTTGAGCCGGGCGGAGGGCCTAGCCCCGGAACGGCCAAGACCAGTCTGGAGGGAATGAGCCAGGGTGGGCGTGTCCGCCGTGCGGGTAAACTGACAAAAGTCCCCCTGGCATGGAAAACGCGCAACATTCCTTTTCAGCATGCAGATCGCGCCGCGGTAACCATTCCCTGGGGCGATGTATTTACCGCCTGGGTCAGCACGGGTGTGCCCGATATCGAGGTTTATCTTTCGCTTCCTGCTGCGAGAATCCAAAAACTCAGGCGCATGCGATTCATCCAGCCGCTTTTTAAGTACCAATGGCTTCAGAATTTTTTGAAAAAGCGCATTGAGAAGAATGTTCCAGGCCCCGATCAACAACTCAGGACAAATTCTCAAACTCAGCTATGGGGTGAAGTGGTTAGCGTTGATGGGCGTTCAGTTTCTGCCACCATGCAGACCCCCAATGGCTATGACATCACGGTCACCGCCGGGCTGGGTATCGTTGAGCATCTTCTGGAAAACGAGGTGACGGGTGGTTATATGACGCCTTCTTTGCTGATGGGAAGTGGCTATGCCGAATCGCTGCCGGGCGTTTCTATTCAACTTACTGAGCAGAAAGACGCCTGACCACAGCCTTGCCACGGCTGATATCGGCCAATGACGAATTCAGCTCCGCAGAGCGAGTCTGCTCAACACTGATCACCAGCCGAACGCCTTCGGCTTCAAAATTTTCTGAGATTTTCCGGACGCCGAACTGTTCCAGCAAACTGTGAACGGTAGATGTCAGAGCGAAATCGAAGCTTAGCGAGTAATTCGCTCTGGGTTGCCATTCAACAATTTCTGCGCTGTCCAGACACTTTGCGGTTCCACCGCCATAGGCGCGAACAAGCCCTCCGATTCCCAGTTTGATACCACCAAAATAGCGGGTAACCACAACCATAAGCTGGTCAAGTTCCCGGCCCTGGATCATGGCCAGAATAGGCCGACCGGCCGAGCCTGAGGGTTCCCCGTCATCATTCGAGCGCTGAATATGATCGATTCGCCAGGCCCAGCAGTTATGGGTGGCTTGCGGGTCGGCCACAGATTCGTAAAAGGCCAAAGTATCTGCCTGGGTTTTGACCGGGGATGCATGTGTGATAAAGCGGCTTTTCTTAATGGTTTCTTCGAAACGACAAGCTGCGGCAAGTGTTTTCATTCCTTGCCAGCTGCTTCAGGATCAGCTTTTGTCACGAGATCTGGAGGCAGGGGGTAATCCGGCCAGCTTTCGCGGAACAATTTCAGTTCTGTTTGCCAGTCGGTCATTTGTCCTTCGTTATCAAGGATTTCGGATCGGGCACCACCCGATTCCGATTGGGATTTTAAGTCCAGAATTTGGGCAATCCATTCATCGGGTGACAGTGGACCGGTTGCCAGTGAGCTAGAAAACGACTCTTCGAGACTGGAGGCTTCTGCGGCCGGGATTTCTTCGCTCTTTTGTAAAGCGTCAATTGCCTTTGATTGCAAGGCTGAGCCGGTCTCCCGGGCCGGCTGATTTGCCACTGGCGGCGACTTGGCCAAAGAGCTGCTTGCCGTTGAGCTGCTTGCCGTTGAGCTGCCTATTTGTGAAGCAGGGGCCGGAGAAATAACTGCCGATGAATTTTCTGCTGGTGATTCAGTCGTTGGTGTATCGGCAGCCTGATTCAATCTGAGGTCTGCACTCTGTTTTACCTCACCCTCCGCTTCACGATGCTCCTGGCGGCGACTGGCAACTTCCTGTCCTTCACGCTGCACTTTCTGTACTGACACTGACCTTTCACGGAGCATGTCATCTGCCGGTGCTTGTTGCAGGCTTTCTTCGAGTTGCTGTTGCTGCTTATCGGCCCCGGTCAGGTTCTCATCCCGAAATGCACCCATATCGCTTTTAGCTCGCTTGGTTGAAATATCACCGTCCTTATCAATGCTCAACTCTTTGAAGTCCAGACGGTCCAGCTCAAAAGATGTGCTTGGAACTTCACTGCGCTGTTGTAGAACCAGCGTCAGTCCCAACACCAGTACTGCTGCAGTCGCAGTGCCATGCATCCACCCAAAATTCCATGGCCGTATGGCTTTTGCTTCGACTGCGAGGCGGGCTTTGTTCAATATAGCCTGGTCCAGCATGGCAGGCGGTTCATCTGCATGAAGCGTGTGGTATTGATTTTCGATCTGCTTGAGATCCTGCTCAAAATCCTCCATGCCTGGCTCCTTGGGGTTACCGGGATTCATGTTTGCAATGTCCGTTTCAATTTGGCGACCGCATATCGCAGGCGACTTTTCACTGTTTCCGGTTCCACGCCGGTTATTTTACCGATTTCTTCAATGTTCAGACCCGCCTCAATCTTGAGTAATACCGTCTGCTTTTGCTCCGCCGGTAATTGCTCCAGTGCGGCACGGAAGCTGGCCTCTTTTTGCGCCACAGCGAGTACATCCGATGGTTGAGGTGAAGTAGACACGTGAAATTCATCGGCCAGGGGTTCGGTTTCACGTGTGGCACGAAAGTGATCAATCATGTGGTTGTGTGCGATGCGAAACAGCCAGGCCCGAAATGGTGCGGTCGGCCTGTATTGTTTGCGAGCCTTAATGAGTTTCTCCCAGCTACCCTGGTAAAGATCATTTGCAACAGCGGGATCACGTACCTGCCTCTGAATATAGCGGAATAAAGGTGCACGGTAGCGCTGGTAAATTTCTTCAAATGCCAGCGCATCACCGGTAGCGTATTGCTGCATTAATTGTTCGTCGCTGGAGTCCCGCATACCAAGAGAGTATCGCAAGAATTGAAATACGCAAAACATGGCATACGGGACCTGT
Source organism: Rhodothermales bacterium (assembly GCA_047614505.1). Lineage (GTDB taxonomy): Bacteria > Pseudomonadota > Gammaproteobacteria > Xanthomonadales > SZUA-36 > JABDJL01. Next base: position 6,135 of record JBLHGQ010000142.1, read on the forward strand.
CATTCCAAACTCACAGGGTCTAGTCCCGGACCCTAGTGTTTGCAACGTTTTCATTGGTATCAAGTATCTCAGCCAGAGATACCAGCTGAACAAATTCACTTCGATAACCAAAGTAATCCTGTCCACGGGCATTCCTTGCAAGGTCTGCAATTTCGGGATAATCAAGCGACTCGAGGAATTGGCCACCACGAAGTTTTTGACCAAAGGCAGCCACTGCGGCGGCGAAACGGAAGTTATCGCTGGCCTGGCTGGTTTGAGCCAAAACGGTGCTGCGCATGATGGGCGCTTCAATCAGGCGTGACTGATCCTGGCCAGGCTTCTTGTAACGAATTCGCAGGTGCGCCAATTCGTCATTCATGCTTTGAATTGCCACCAGGCGCCTGTCGTCATCGATATCTGAATTTTTGCCGTAACGCCGATCAGGAATACGCTGAAAGCCAGAACCTAAAAGGCTGATCTCGTAAATTGCCGTTACACGATGCCCTGCTCCAATTTCTCCGGCATCGATCTTGTCGTTATTGAAATCCTCTTCATTCAGGATGCGGTTCTCATACCCGATAAGACGATACTCGCTGACAGTGGAGGGATTGAACTCTATTTGTATCTTCACATCCTTGGCAATTGTCAGGAGTGTGGAAGAAAGCTCGTCAACCAGCACTTTTTGAGCCTCAGAAAGACGATCAATGTAGGCATGGTTGCCGTTGCCTTCGTCGGCAAGTTGCTCAAGCATGTGATCGTTGTAGTTGCCACTGCCAAAGCCCAGCGTAGTCAATGCAATACCGGCCTGGCGTTTGCGCTGGATCATATCGATCAATTCCTCGGTACTGGCTTGCCCGACATTGAAATCACCATCGGTGGCCAAAATGACCCGGTTAACGCCATTACGCTGAAAATTCTGTTGGGCCATCTGGTAGGCAAGACGCAAGCCTGCTGCACCATTTGTTGAGCCGCCGGCTTCAAGTTGATTCAATGCGCCCAGAATTCTGGGCTTCTGATTACCGCGTGTTGGCGGCAGAACCACTCCTGAGGCGCCGGCATAAACCACCATGGAAATGGTGTCCTTTGCAGACAGGTTTTGTGTCAGCATTCCTAATGCCTGTTTAAGTAATGGCAGTTTATCGGGCGAATGCATGGAACCCGATACATCAATCAGGAATACCAGATTTGCGCTGGGTAGTTGCGCCTTGGGTACTTCGTAGCCCTGAATGCCAATTCT
>JBLHGQ010000143.1:0-7339 GCA_047614505.1 Rhodothermales bacterium
AAGTTCCCTGCTTTTTGGGTGAACCGTAGCCAATAATGGTCCGGCAACAAATCAAGGTAGGCCGTTCATCCTCCGCTTTTGCTGTTTCAATAGCCTGGCGAATTTCCTCAGGGTCATGACCGTCGACATCGCGAATTACCTGCCAACCATAAGCCTCAAAGCGCGCGGGTGTATTGTCGGTAAACCAGGCAGCCACTTCGCCATCTATGGAAATTCCATTGTCGTCCCAAAATGCCACAAGCTTGCCCAGGCCAAGCGTGCCCGCCAGCGAACAGACTTCATGCGAAATGCCCTCCATCAGGCAGCCATCACCCAGGAATACCCAGGTATGGTGGTCGATCAAACTATGACCATCACGGTTGAAGCGATTGGCTAATACTTTTTCGGCAAGTGCCATGCCAACTGCATTGGCGATGCCCTGACCAAGTGGACCGGTTGTGGTTTCTACACCCGGTGTCTCACTGGCTTCGGGGTGACCTGCTGTGCGTGAATGGAGTTGCCTGAAGTTTCTTAATTCTTCAATTGGCAAGTCATAGCCGCTCAAGTGCAATGCTGAGTACAACAGCATGGAGCCGTGACCGTTTGAAAGTACAAAGCGATCACGATCCCACCAATCGGGATTCCCCGGGTTGTGCTTCAGAAAGTCGTTCCACAGTACTTCTGCAATGTCCGCCATGCCCATAGGCATGCCGGGATGGCCAGAATTGGCCTGCTGTACTGCGTCCATGGAAAGTGCGCGTACCGCATTGGCTAGATCACGTCGGGTGGGCATTGGGGTTCCCTGATGCTGAATTTTTATGGCTTCCGGATTCTGCTTATTCAGCGGAAATCCGAACAGTAAAATCAGCGTTCAATTCTCCACTATCGGGAGAGGTCGGGCAAGCTTGAAAAGCAAAATAATTGGAATAGTTGGGGTAATAGTTGGGGTAATAGTTGGGGTTAATAGTTGGGGTTAAAAACAAATTCGGGGTCAGAGTGGACTGACCCGAGCAAATTCGGGGTCAGAGTCAAGTGCCAGAGTGGATATTTGGGAATTTACTCGAATTTGAATATCCACTCTGGCACTTGACTCTGACCCCATTAGTTCCTAATTAAACTTTTTAAGTCTGCCAGCCTGCAAGTCTGCCCAATATTCGTTCAACTCTTTCTTCACCACCGGTAGCAGGAAGTAGAGCCCAAGAATATTGGGAAAGGCCATAGCAAATATCATTGCATCAGAGAAATCAATGACAGCGCCCAGCTTCATGGATGAACCAATAACAACGAAAATCAGGAACAGGGCTTTATAGGTGTAATCAGTAGCTCGTGTTTCACCAAACAGGAAGGTCCAGCACTTCAGGCCGTAATATGACCAGGAGATCATGGTTGAAAACGCAAACAGCACCACCGCCATGGTCAGAACCCAGGGGAACCAGCTGATTTGAGATTCAAATGCGGCGGAAGTGAGTTGCACGCCATCAATATTCGGATCCGAGGTAGAAGTGCCGGTAATAATAATCACCAGTGCTGTGATCGTGCACACCACGACGGTGTCTATGAATGGTTCGTACAAGGCAACAAAACCTTCGGTAACCGGACGACTGGTTTTAACCGCAGCGTGTGCAATTGCAGCCGAACCAATACCGGCTTCGTTTGAAAAAGCGGCACGCTTAAAGCCCTGAAATAAAACACCAATCACACCGCCCGAGATTCCTTCAGGACTGAATGCACCGTTCCAAATCTGCAGGAATGCATCCGGAATAGCAGAAAAATTCATAAAGACGATGATCAAACCGGCTCCCACGTAAATGACAGCCATAAACGGAACAATTTTGGATGTAACACGGGCAATTCCTTTAATGCCACCAATAATGACCATGCCTACTGCAGCTGCAACTACCAGCCCAAACAACCAGCCTTTATCCGCCAACCAACCAGCATCACCACCGGTAACTGTAACCAGTTGTGCAAAACTCTGGTTAGCCTGAAACATATTGCCGCCACCAAAAGAGCCGCCAATGCAGAACACTGCAAACATCACGGCCAGCACCTTGCCCAGTTTCACGTAACCACGCTCAGCCAATCCCTTGGTCAGGTAATACATCGGGCCACCAGATACGGAGCCGTCTTCATATTCGTTTCGATATTTAACACCCAGTGTGCATTCAGTAAATTTGGAGGACATACCGAGAAAGCCGGCCAGAATCATCCAGAATGTTGCACCAGGTCCACCGATGGTCACGGCAACCGCAACACCAGCGATATTACCCAGACCAACCGTGCCTGAAAGCGCAGTTGCCAGAGCCTGGAAGTGAGTCACTTCACCCGCAGCGTTTGGGTCGCTATAGTCTCCCCGAACCAGTTCAAAACCGTGTTTGAAAGCGCGGAAATTGATAAATTTAAAGTAAAACGTAAAAATGGTCGCAGCCACAATCAGCCACACAAGTACAAAAGGAATCTGTACACCAAAAAATGGAAAGGATGTAAAGATGAAGCCGGCGACAGCATCAGATGCCGGTTTGATTGCAGCATTTATTTTATCGTCAATCCCGTCCTGTGCCCATGCAGGGAGGCTCGTTAAAAGGCTGGTCAGAAATGTGAGTCCCGCTAACTTCTTATTCATTGTATTCATTCTCCAATTGGCAGGACTAAGGGACGACCGTGACAGGACGGTCAGCGATTTGTACCAATGTATTCGCAACACTACCAAACAAGCGTGCCTCAAGCCGTGAAGAGCCATGGCGTCCGATCATGATATTGCTGACTTCATTTTCGCGTGCGAGTATTAACAATGTTTCTGCAACGTGACCATGCCTTACCGCACCATGGGCATTTACGCCCTGCTCAGAAAGCTGAGAGAGAATGGGGTTAATAATCTCGTCCTCGGCTCTTTTGATTTCTTCTTCGCGCCGCAAATGGCGTTCCTCGTTTTCCTGAGGTGTACTGAAACTGAATGGAGACCACTCGATTACATGAGCAATCAACAGGCTGGCACCACTGACCAAAGCGCGCTGCGTGGCGTAATCAAGTGCCCTGCTTCCGCAAGTACTGCAATCAACGCCAACAAGAAAAATCAGGCTCATTCTCACTGCTCCTCAAAATCAATTTCGCAATAGTCTAGCCTAATCGGGCTTAAGAGTGGGGCGTCAGGTTTTCAAATCGAAAATTGAGAGCATTTTCACCAATACAAGCACGGGAGTTGTCAATGCAGCCAATTCTTCGTCCCTAAACTACGAAAAATGCAGTATATGTCAAAAATACGGCTAAAAACTGTTACTTTTCGCTTCCATAACGCAACATCTTTGCTATGATTATGGGTAGGAAGTTCTTTATTAGGTTTGTTGGTAATTTTGTTGGTTCTATTAAACTTTCTGCGCGTTTAATACTCCAAAGTTTCTGACAGAACATTTACCTTGGTGGGAAACGTGAGCAGAAATTTAAACAGGCAGGCACAGGGTTCCAAATTCGGCATAGCTGCCGGTGCTTTACTGTGTATATTTTCGCTTCCCGCTTTCGCACAGAATTCAGTCATATCCTCCTCCGATCTGATTGATGAAGATTCCGCCTTTAGTCCGGTATCAGTAAATCAAAATAACTCAGTTCTGGCATTCGATATGGCTGGCAGCGAAACACGTAAATTGCAGTTGCAGCTTTCTGAACCTCTGAGCCTGAATGTAACGACTCAATCCAGGTGGCTGAACCTCAGTAGCGGTTCGCTGTTGGCCGGTACTTCACTGGAATGGATGGCGAGTGATAATCTTGGTATCAATACCCGGGCTTCACAAAGTGTCAGCCAGATTCAATTTCAACCTGTAGGTAGCATTCATTGTCAGAACGGCGTTCTGGAAGCAGGCTCTTATCGCGCATCAGGCTGTTATTTCACCAACGACCCCGATGCACTGACCATGGGCGTTGTTTCCATTGGCGCTGATTATGATTTTGGCAACAATGCTATGGCGGCGATCAACCTGTTCCGACAGGAAGCAAAAGCAGAGACGAATGTCCTGCAATCCGGTCCATTAAGTTCACCCGGTCTGGATGCAGGCTTGAGGGGACCGGTAATGTCGAACCCATTATTACCTGGTTTCGAAAACGGTTCGGGCCTCGAATCTCTGGACACCAGCGTCTCCGGAATCGACCTGGCTTTCAATGTTGGCGTCAGCACCGACTATGCAGGTGATATGCAAGTTGGGCTGCAATTTACTCATATGCTGGACGCTTCCTATGACGGGCTTTCTGCGGCACGCGATGGGTACACGAATTGGACGATTGCTGAACCCTTTGATAGCGCCAGGGTAAGTTTTGACTGGCAGAAGAATTCATTTAGCGGTGGAGTTCAGGGATTTTATCGTGACCCCGTCGAATTTATGAACAGGGAAACCCTGGACAGTGTTACCACTTTCGATGTGTATTTCACATGGCGTGCACCGTGGAATGCGAGCCTTAGTGTTGGGGCAAGCAATTTGTTAAATTCCGGAGTGGATGAACCTGCCATTGGCGAAAACACCATAAATGATCCATTCGAAGCGGTATACGGCCGTATTCCCTATGTGCGATATCAACAAGATCTCTGATTGATTTCTGATCCCTGCTGAAGCAGAAAATTTGATTGTTATTCCTCGATATATTTGATCGTCTGAAAGGTAAATTCCAATGAAAAAAATCGTAATTCTTATCTTTCTGCTTGTCACCAACTTCGCGATTTACGCGCAGGACAGCTTTTCCACCGTTGAAGAGCGTATGACGGGGAAAGAGTTCATGGAGTCGGGCCTCAGCAAGTTAACCGATTCTGAACTCGACGCTTTGAACAAATGGTTGCGCGATCATTCAATCGCTACCATGGAAAACCGGGCAGTTTCACCGCGATCATCGGTGTCACCGGTTGCTTCTGTGCCAGGTTCGCCAGCTAAGGCGTCTGCGCCTGCAGCAACAGTTGCGACGACGGCGACAGGTGTCGATAAGCGGGGATTTGAAGGAAAGGATGTCGACTTATCGATCATCGTTTCACCGTTAATTGGTGAGTTTAAGGGCTGGGATGGCGAGACCGTATTCAAACTTCAAAATGGCATGATATGGAAACAATCTGAGAATGGTCGTCAAATCACCAAAATACTGATTGACCCGGTTGTAACGATCAAGCCCGGAATGTTTAATTCCTGGAACTTGTCGGTTGAAGGATATAATCGAAACGTGCAGGTCAAAAGAATTCAGTAATACTGGAATATATCTGCCGTTGTCTTCAGCGGCTTAATTGCTTCAAGCTTCTTTTTACACGGAACATGAGCACTCTCAATACCATGTATCCCGCTGACACCACGGCCAACATAACAATCGGTCCTTTGGGCGACTGCTCAAGGAAACCTGCAGTCCCCCACCAATACCATCCAAAAGCCGCCAAAAACAAAGTTATGACGCCATAGCTTGTCATTTTTAGGTGGTAGAGGTGGTCGCGCATTTTCCTGCGTTGTAGCTCAACTATTCTTTCGTCTTTCTCCTGACCACGCACAAAACCGCAATGGGGGCATTTAGAGGAAAGTTCAGTGGTTTTTTTGCCGCAACCCGGGCAGTTAATAATAGCCATTTAAGATTTCCCGAAAAATTTCAGTTCAGCTTTGAGCCCACCACTATCCCTATTTGAAAACTGAATCGACCAGCCAAACAACTCGCACAGACGTTTAACAATTGCCAGGCCCAGACCGGAGCCTTTGCCTGTTGCTTCGGCACCACGATAATGGCGTTCGAAAACGTGCGCAAGTTCTTCTTCTGACATGCCCGGGCCGGTGTCTTCAACCAGCACTCTGCCGTTGCCAACTGTAATCACGATTTCACCTGCCGGCGTATAACGAATTGCATTGCCAATCAAGTTACCCATTGCAACTGCAATTACTGACTCAGGCGCGATGACACTGAGGCGATCAGTCTCTACCACTTTCATTTTCAGTGACTTGTTGCCCAGCAAAGGTTCATGCAAATGCAAAATTTGCTCCGCAATGTCACGAACATTGTGTGCCTCGCTATCCTCATGGGTGCCCCGCTCCGCCCGTACAAGGTGCAACAAAGCGGTAGTAATATCAGTGGATTGTCGGGAAGCCCGGGCAATTCTGAGCAGGCGTGTCTTGGTTTTTTTCGGTAAATCCTCCTGCGCCAGCAATAATTCTGTAGCGCCAGAGATCACCGCCAGCGGAGTACGCAATTCGTGGCTTACATCGGCGTTAAATTCTCGATCTCTTTCGACCAGTAAATGTAGGCGCTCAGCATAGGTATCTAATGCCGCAGCCAATTGACCGACTTCATCATCTGCAAAATAGGTTGCAAGTTTCGGAGGCCGAGTCTGTTCACCAATGCTAGCCAGGCGTTCGGCCAAATCAGATACCGGTCGCATCACACGGCGGGAAGACCAGACTCCAATGGCGAGAGAGAGAATAGAGAACAGGAAAACCACTCCGACCAAACCCCAAAGTAACTGCCTTGTCAGGCGTCGATTCTCACTTATGTCATAAATCAGGAAGGCCCAGAGGTCTTCCCCTTTCACTACCGCTGCCTTGAAGAAACCGTCATCAGTTTGAACTTCGTGAACACCGGGTTCCAGTGACCTGATTTGAATCGAAACCGTGTTATTGGGGTCTCCCGGGCGTGTGACATAGCCCTGGATGCGGCTGTAAAAGGGCTCGACCACTGAAGGATCCTCCCTTAACTGTGCTACGTAGTCATTCAGCTCTTGTTCCAGCGTGGCACCAATCAACTGATCTTCGAGGTAATTCTGCAGGAACAATGTACTGAGTGCGAACAGGCCACTCAATACTGTGCCGAGTAGTAGAAATGAAAATACAATTCGGCTGCGAAGCCTACGGCGATACTGCATCTGACTCCAACAGACGGTAGCCAATTCCGTGGCGAGTCTGGATCATCTTGCTTTGGAATGGCTTATCAATCATCGCGCGAAGAGAATGAATGTGAACGCGCAGACTGTCGCTGTCAGGCATTTCCTCGCCCCAGACCTCTTTTTCCAGCTCGGCCCTGGAAACCACGTTTGGGGAAGTTTCCATCAGGCAACGTAATAATTTGAGACCAATTGGATTCAGCTCAATGTCCATGCCGGCCCGGTTTACTGTAAGGGTGCTCAGATTGTATTTCAAATCGCCAACAGTCAGTTCCCGACTGGTCTTTCGACGCCCACGGCGCAGGAGTGCGTCCAGCCTGACTTCAACTTCCTGCAATGCAAATGGCTTTACCAGGTAATCATCAGCGCCCGTTTCAAAACCGGCGATTTTATCTTCCAGGCGGTCCCTGGCTGTTAGCATTAATACCGGTGTGTCTTTGCCGGCATCGCCGCGCAGCTTACGGCAGACTTCAAGACCAT
>JBLHGQ010000144.1:0-7170 GCA_047614505.1 Rhodothermales bacterium
ATGTACGAAGGCATTGGGATCATATGCTGGCTTGCTGACCATCGCGATGACACTGCCATCAGCTGGGTCCAGCGCTACGATTGATCCCGCTCTGTCCCCCAGCATGTCCCAGGCGGCCTGTTGAACTTCGACATCAAGCGAAAGAATCAGATCTACACCCGGGATGGGGTCCTGCCTTTCTAGTACCCGTAATACCCGGCCGCGGGCGTTTGTTTCAACCTTTTCAAGCCCGCTGGTGCCATGCAGCCGGGTTTCATAAAATTGCTCTGCGCCAATTTTACCGATATGGGTAGTACCGCGGTAATTGCTTTCATCTACTTTACCCAGGTCGCGTTCATCAATGCGGCCCACATAGCCCAGTACATGCGTCAACATATTTGCATATGGGTAGTAGCGTGCCAGATAGGTAACCACATCCACGCCGGCAAAGCGGTGGCGATTGACCGCAAAACGGGCAACCTCAGATTCATCAAGACTAAATTTCAGGGGAATGCTTTCGAAATCGCGGTAACGATTTCTTGTTTTGCGAAAACGTTCCTTTTCTTCATCACTCAAATCGATGATTTCGCTCAGCGCCTTTATGGTCTCTTCAACTTCCCCAACCTCTTCAGGAACAAGTTCAAGCCTGTAAGCAGGACGATTTTCGGCGAGAATACGGCCGCGACGATCGTAGATAAGTCCTCTGTTGGGCGTAACGGACTGAACATGGACGCGATTTGATTCAGACCTGGTTGAATAGTCATCGTGATGTAAAACCTGAAGGTAAAAATAACGAATCGCCAGGCCGGAAAAAGCGATAACAATTATGACAAAACCAATCCAGGCTCGACCGGCGAACAAAATCTGTTCCTGCTGATCGTCCTTGATGGGCCTGGGAGTATTTTTTAAAAACATCTATCAGACCGTCAACTTTTGCGTTGTCGTCTTTCTGCCCTGATGCGATCAAGCAACAAAAACAACCAGGGCCAGATCATCATGCCGACCAGTGGCGATAACCAGTATTGCCAGGTCGGTATTGGCTCACCCAACAAACTGGATATCCAAAGGTTGATGATTCTGTCATTAATCAATAGTGCGAATACTGATAATGCCTGCTGCCATGCCGGGAAAAAGCGGATCCTCGATCTGAACCTTTGAACCAGGTAAATCATAATAACCAGGCTCAGTGCGTGCATACCCATCAGGCTGCCGGTCAATATATCAAGCAGGATACCGATGACGAACGCCATCCCCAGGCTCACCATTTCCCTGATTTCCAGAGCCCAATAAACCAGTACCAGTCCTGCCCAGTACGGACGAAGTGGCTCAATGGCATCAGGTAATGGCAACAGCGTTAACAGCAAGGCAGTGACAAGCACCAAAATCAGGGTGGAAACCTTTTCTCTGCGTGGGCTCATAATCCAGCCTCCGCTTCCTGCTCAGGCGCAACTTTTTCTACTTCGGTTTGATCATTTGCCAGCACGTGTTGAATCACAAGCAAAACCTCCCGCCCCTTGTCCAGAGAAGCCAGAGGTCGCGCATCTACTTCGGCAAACGCGCCGCCGGAATTACGATTAATCAATACAATTTCTGCCACCGGAAAACCAGCAGGAAACCTGTCACCAAGCCCGGAGGTGACCAGCAAATCGCCGATACGCACGTCGGCCTGCAATGGCACATTTGGTAAAAACAGCCTTGAAGTCTCGCCAGTGCCATAGGCCACAGTACGCAGGCCGGTTCGGGAAATCTGCACAGGCAGAGCATGATCCGGATCAGAAATCAGCAGAACATTGGACATATGGGTATGAACATCAGCTACCTGGCCCATTACACCCGTGCCATCAAGCACGGCCTGGCCAATGAACACACCATCGCTTGCGCCGCGGTCGATCTTGACCCTGTGTGAAAATGGATCCAGGTTCACTTGCACCATCTCAGCAAAACGGAATTCAAAAGTGCGCCCGGCAGTAGCATCAAGCAATGCGCGTAAGCGGAGGTTTTCCTGCTGTAGGGATTGGAGTTGTTGAACAGCTCCGGATTGGGTGAGTGCGTGTTTGCTCAGAGTCTCATTATCAGCAACCACGTCAGAATATGAGCGACTGTAGGCTTGTACGGCCCGGAGCATCCTGGAAGGCACGCCTACCAGGTGATATACGGGTTCAAGACCGGTTTCAATTGCACTTCGAATGCGCGGTACAAACTGGCCACGTTGATCCATGGCCATTAAAACAATCGATAACATCAGGTAGAGCATCAATCGAGCAGTACGCAGTCCTTCCGGGCTGAATAAGCGGGTTGATCCATCTGAGTTTAATCGTGCCAAGAGTTACCGACCCGGAACCTCTGAATTATTTGGTCGGTTCATAAGCAGACTAAAAAGCTCCAGCTAATTGATAGAGAAAAAATCACCGTGGTTTTGATCCATCAGCTCCAAAGCCCTTCCTCCACCTCGAGCAACGCAAGTGAGCGGGTCATCGGCAACGAAAACCGGCAGGCCGGTTTCTTCGGAGATTAGTCGATCCAGGCCGCGCAAAAGAGCGCCACCACCGGTGAGTACAATTCCGGTTTCAACCACATCTGAGCATAGTTCAGGAGGTGTTTGTTCCAGTGCTGTTTTAACGGCATCCAGAATGCTTGAAAGGCTCTCGTTGAGCGCCTCAAGTACTTCATTGCTGGTAATGGAAATCCTGCGTGGTACGCCTTCAGCCAGATTTCTTCCAGAAACCGACATTTCTTCAGGCTCGTCATCAGGCCAAGCACAGCCAATTTGAATTTTGATCTGCTCGGCAGTGGTTTCGCCAATCAAAGTACCGTAGTTACGCCGAACGTAGTTGATGATGGCCTCGTCGAATTGATCTCCGCCGACGCGAACTGAATTTGAGTAGACCAGGCCGTTGAGGGAGATCACAGCCACCTCGGATGTACCGCCACCTACATCCAATACCATTGCTCCGCGTGCTTCATGAACCGGAATGCCAGCGCCGATTGCAGCCGCCATTGGCTCTTCAACCAGAAATACTTCGCGTGCACCAGCACCCTCGGCCGAGTCCTTGATGGCTTTTCTTTCTACCTGCGTAGAGCTGCAGGGAACGCATACAAGCACACGGGGGCTGGGCCTTAGAAACCGGGATTCGTGCACTTTTTTAATGAAATGCTGAAGCATGGCTTCGGTCATATTGAAATCGGCTATCACGCCATCTTTCAATGGCCTTACGGTACGGATATTGCCAGGCGTGCGGCCCAGCATGCGCTTGGCTTCAATTCCAACTGCTGCAACCGATTGCGGTCCACCAGGACCGCGATCCATGCGTACCGCCACAACAGAAGGTTCGTTAAGCACAATCCCCTGTCCCCTGACATAAATCAGGGTGTTGGCCGTACCCAAATCGATAGACAGGTCATTTGAAAATAAACCGCGGAGACTTTTGAATACCATGTTGTTCTAATCCGGGAACTAATTGCCAGCACAAGGGCCAGCTAATGTAGCAGGACGACCCACTTACGGCAAGCCAAACCCCGACCAAAAAACCAGTAATTATGGGAGTTTAAGAGCAATTTCATGCAATCTTCATGAAATCAGCTAAAATGCCGTCCTTTGATGATTTCTGAAGGAAAAATATGTCTGCTCTGATCTGCGGTTCGCTGGCCTACGATACAATCATGGTGTTCCAGGATAGGTTTCGGGATCACATCCTTCCGGAGAAGATTCACATGCTGAATGTGTCATTTCTGGTTCCGGAAATGCGGCGCCAATTTGGCGGCGTTGCAGGCAACATTGCCTACAACCTGAAATTACTTGGAGGTGAGCCATATCCAATGGCAACCGTGGGAGATGACTTCGGTCCCTATCAAAATCATCTTGACGCTCTGGGAATTTCCACAAAATATGTGCGACATCTTGAAGGTCAGTTCACTCCTCAAGCATTCATCACCACCGATTTGGAAGATAACCAGATCACCGCTTTTCACCCCGGCGCGATGATGAACAGCTATCTGAACAAGGTTTCTGAAACTGAAGGGATCAAAATTGGCATCGTTGCCCCCGATGGCAAGGATGCAATGTTGCAACATAGTCGCGACTTTCGCGAGCTACAAATTCCGCATATTTTTGATCCCGGCCAGGCCATGCCTCTGTTTAACGGTGATGACCTCAGAACCTTTATCAAACAGGCCGATTGGGTTGTAGCCAATGATTATGAATTTCAGCTGATCCAGGAGCGCACCGGCATGAGCCTGGATGATGTCGCTGCGCAGGTGGAAGCGCTTATCGTGACACGCGGCGGCGAAGGCTCGACGATTTACACCCGTGAGGGACATGAAGCAATCGCATGTGCCAAAGCTGCCCAGATAGAAGACCCGACCGGTTGTGGTGATGCCTATCGGGCCGGTTTGATCCACGGCCTATTAAATGATTTGGACCTCGTGACTTGCGCCCGCATGGGTTCGGTAATGGGTGCAATCAAAATCGAGGTTCAGGGCCCGCAGAACCACAAGCCATCAATGACAGATATTGAGGATCGTTTTTTTGAGGCTTATGGCTATAGGTTTTAATTGATTTGAATGTCATATATTGACATTCATGTCCGCAAACCGGAAAATTCGCGCCCCGAAAGTAACAAGTTCAAATGAATCGCTCGCGATTCATAACTAAAATTGGTGATGTAGCTCAGCTGGTTAGAGCGCGGCATTCATAATGCTGAGGTCGGTGGTTCAAGTCCACCCATCACCACCATATTATTCAAAGACTTACATGGTTTGCAAACTTTTTTTTCTTTCTAAAAACGAGAATTGGCGCAATAATGGCGCAGTTCCTAACAATTAATCTCATCAGCAGTACTCCACAAACAAGAATCAAGAAACCGATCATTTCGAACTTAATTTCGCATGAACGCAATTCACAACTTCCTACTACAGGCAAAAATATAGCAAAACGTCTGAGCTTATCGGGACTGGCAAAAAATCTGGGGAATTGCTGGACTAGCTTGTTAAGCTTCAGCAAGCTTGCGAATTTCAGCCCCAATGGTATTTCTGAGGCCACTGTTATTTGTGGATACGTTAAGACCTCTACTTGTTAATTTGCATCCAAAAGTGCACCACTAAGCTACCATATTTGCATCCAATAATGCCCCACGTGTAACCCTCTTTCCTGCTGATGAGATCGCAGGAGAATACAAGGAGTGATAGACGTGGATTTATTAAGTGTAATAAGACGATGGCATGCGCGAGACAAGCTGTTGATCCGGGAGATTGCAAGACGAACCGGGCTTTCCCGACACACCATTCGCAAGTACCTGGCCAGCGGTGTCATTGAGCCGAAGTACCCGCCCCGCAAAGGTGTCAGCAAGCTTGATCCGTTTGCCGAGAAGCTCTCGACCTGGCTCAAGCGAGAGTCTGGCCGCAACCGCAAGCAGCGCAGATCCCTGAAGCATCTACACCGTGATTTGGTGTCATTGGGCTTTGACGGTTCCTACGACCGGGTAGCGGCCTTTGCTCGCGTGTGGCGCCAGCGACAACGCGAAGCGGATAACCGTGCCAGTCGTGGCACCTATGTACCACTGGTGTTTGCACCCGGTGAAGCCTTCCAGTTCGACTGGAGCGAGGATTGGGCTTATGTGGGTGGACGCAAGATGAAGCTGCAGGTGGCACACTTCAAGCTGTGCCACAGCCGTGCGTTCATGTTGAGAGCCTATCCCCTGCAGACACACGAGATGTTGTTCGATGCGCATAACCACTGCCTGCGCGCCTTGGGTGGCACACCCCGGCGTGGTATCTATGACAACATGAAGACCGCGGTAGACAAGGTGGGTCGCGGCAAGCTGCGCAGGGTCAATGCCCGCTTCCGGGCCATGGTCAGTCACTTCCTGTTCGAGTCAGACTTCTGTAACCCGGCGGCTGGTTGGGAGAAGGGCCAGGTCGAGAAGAATGTGCGCGATGCCCGCAGAATGTGCGCGATGCCCGCCATCGCATCTGGCACGATGCGCCACGATTCAATGATCTCCTCGCCTTGAACACCTGGCTGGAACAACGTTGCCAGCCCCTGTGGTCGCAGATCCGTCACCCCGAACAGACTCACCGCACGGTGGCCGAGGTATGGAATGAGGAGCGACCGGTTTTGTTGCCGATATCACCACCGTTTGATGGCTTTATCGAGCACGCTAAGCGTGTTTCTCCCACTTGTTTGGTGGTGTTTGAGCGTAACCGATACAGTGCACCGGCGGCGTTTGCCAACCAGGTCATCTCCCTGCGGGTTTATGCTGATTGCCTGGTGATGGTCGGCCACGGCGAGGTCATTGCCGAGCATGCCAGGGTGTTTAGCCGCGATCACTCCAGCCCCGGCAAGACCTGCTATGACTGGCGGCACTACCTGGCGGTGGTACAGAGAAAGCCTGGTGCATTGCGCAACGGTGCACCGTTTATGACACTGCCCAGAAGCTTCCAGCGCCTGCAACGCTTGCTGCTAAAACAACCGGGTGGAGATCGGCAGATGGCCGACATCCTGTCACTGGTACTGCAGTATGACGAGCAACTGGTTGAACAAGCTGTGCGCGAAGCACTGCACAGCGGTGTAGCCACCAAGACCCATGTGCTCAACCGCCTGGGCCGATTGCTGGATACACCACGCGCGGCACCACTGCATACACCGCCTGCACTGGCCATCAACGATGAACCCATCGCCAACACCGAGCGCTACGATCACTTGCGCGAGGTGCACCATGTTGAATGATGCGGTAGTGGCCAACCTCAAAGCGCTCAAGTTACACGGCATGGCCAGTGCCATTACCGAACTGGCCGAGCAAGGCTCACCTGCTTACCACCAGTCCACCGATCTGCTGGATCAGCTGATCAGAGCCGAGGTGGCGGATCGTGAAGTACGCTCCATCAACTACCAGATGAAGATTGCCCGCTTTCCGGCCTACCGTGACCTGGCAGGTTTTAAGTTCCAGCACAGCGCGGTCAGCGAATCACAAGTGCGAACCCTGCACCGCTGCAACTTCCTGGAGCAGACCGAGAACATCGTCCTGATCGGCGGGCCCGGTACTGGCAAGACCCATATCGCAACCGCCCTGGGTGTAGAGGCCATTGTGCATCAGCACCGCCGAGTACGGTTCTTATCAACGGTCGAACTGGTTAATGCACTGGAAAAGGAAAAGCTTGATGGCAAGCAAGGCCGCCTGGCTAACCGCTTCCTGC
>JBLHGQ010000145.1:0-7044 GCA_047614505.1 Rhodothermales bacterium
GGTACAAGCCGATGGTGGTTTTCTGATAATTGATGCGCAGGAATTGATCAGTGAACCGGGCGCCTGGCGATTGTTGATGAGGGCGCTAAGAACAGGCAGTGTGGAAATTGTACCGGCCGACCTTAGTTGGCCAATGTCTTCTCAATCACTCAAGCCCGAAGCCATTGATATTTCGGTACGGATTATTCTGATTGGCAGTTCTGGTCTTTACTACCAACTGGACCAGGTGGACCAGGATTTTTCTAACCTGTTCAAGGTTTTGGCGGATTTTGATTCAGAAATTGAACGCTCTGAGCATGGGGTTAATCAATATGCCGGTGTCGTTGCGAGAATGTGCAATGAAGAAAGCCTGCTCGACTTCTCTGCCTGTGGTGTCGCTGCTTTGGCTGAGCATGGTGCAAGAATTGCTTCCAGAAAAGGCAAAATTACAGCCCGCTTTGGCCGCATTGCAGACATCGTAAGAGAAGCATCGTTTATTGCCAGCAAGGAAGATGCCCCTTTTGTTAATCGGGACCACGTGGAGCAAACCGTTACCCGTACCAAGTTCAGGGCAAGCCTGCCTTCCAAACGATTTCAAGAGTTGATCAACGACGGTACCATCTGGGTTGCTACCAGCGGGAAAGTGGTCGGGCAAATCAATGGTCTGGCGGTCATTCAGGCCGGGTCACTCAGCTACGGATTTCCGGCAAGAATTACGGCCACCATTGGTGCCGGGCACGCTGGAGTAATCAACATTGAAGGTGCGGCATCTCTATCTGGTTCCATCCATACCAAAGGCTTTCACATACTGGGAGGGCTGTTAAGGCATTTATTGCATACCGATCACCCATTAGCCTTTACCGCTTCGATCGCATTCGAACAAAGCTATGGCGGTATCGACGGTGATTCTGCCTCCGGCGCCGAGACCTGCTGCCTGTTAAGTGCCTTAACCGGCATTCCAATTAATCAGGGAATTGCCATGACTGGAGCGATTGATCAACATGGACGCATTCAGGCCATCGGGGGCGTAAACGAAAAAATAGAAGGGTTTTTTGATGCCTGCAAAGCCATGGGTCTTAATAGTGAACAAGGGGTCATGATTCCAAGTTCTAATGCCGGCGACTTGATGCTTCGCACCGATATTGTGGATGCTTGCAGGAACGGAGAATTTTCTGTATTCGCGGTAGCCAATGTTCATGAAGCGCTTGAAGTGCTAACAGGATTGCCTGCCGGTGAGGCGAATGAAAAAGATGACTATCCCGAAGGAAGTCTATTGAAACTGGCACAACAGCAAGCAGCCGAATTCTGGAAGAAAACATCTAGCCATCCGGTACCGCTTTCCACAAATGACCACAGTGAAACCTGAAGAGCACATGTCTGTCTTTCGATCTATTTTCATATCTGCATTTATCGCATTTTTATTGTTGGCATTTTTCTATGGCTTAGTCGAATTGCTGCGGGGAGTAGAACCTGCCTGGTCCTGGTTAGGAATGACCCTGGTGGCGGGCGGTCCCCTGGCATTTTTCGGCTGGGTATTTGTCACTAAGCCGGCCCGAAGTTTAAGGCATCCCCTGGGAAACACGCTACTTAGCGGCCTTGGTCTCGCAATGACCATGGTAATGTCGTGGCGATTTGGAGAAACTGCCGGAATAATTCACATCTGGAGCGGGCTGATCTTTTTATTCTGGATTGTTTACCTTCGTTGGTACTCAGTCTTCCAAAACCGGAACTCGACTATCATCACTCCAGGTAATAACTTGCCGGAATTCGAACTACAAGATTCCAACGGTGAAATTATTCAATCAAGCTCATTTAGCGGAACGGCACATATCCTGCTTTTTTTTCGCGGAAACTGGTGTCCTTTTTGCACAGCTCAGGTAAAAGAATTGGCCAGGCAATACCAGGCCATCGAAGCTGCCGGGGCCAAAGTTGCGTTCATCAGCCCTCAACCACTGAAGAAAAATCAAGCTCTGGCCAGACGACTGAATATTCCTGTTGAGTTTTTCTGTGATCCGCAATCCAAAGCTGCAAGACTACTTGGCATTTCCGATGCATGGGGTACACCAACGGGGCTGCAACTTTTGGGATACGACTCAGACACCGTGTTACCAACGGTTTTAATCATTGATCAGGCTGGAGTGATCATTTATGCGCACCAAACGGACAACTACCGGCTTCGCCCCGAGCCAGCAGAATTTTTGAGGGTCTTGACCAGCTACAAGGCATAAAAAAGCCGCCCGAAGGCGGCTTTGTCATAAATGCGCGTTCAAGAAATCAGAACGAGTAAGACGCAATGTTGGAGCAATCTGTAGTGCCTTCTAAACAAACCTGGTGAGTGTGAGATCCACTACCCTTCAGGCCACTGCTGTAAGGGTAGGAGCCAGTATTGGGCGCTACGGCAATCGGATTTGTGCTTCCGTCGCGGTAAATATCCACGTTAGTTGCACCACTGTCTGAAGGATTCCAGGTGAGAACAAAATTCTTAACACCCTTTGTCTTAAATCCACTGGCCATTAATGAAATAGTCGGTCCCGAATCAGTTGTGGCAGAAGCGGTTGCTGACCATGCAGAATTTGCTCCATTAAACGCCCGCACCTGATAGAAATAAGTTGTTCCCGCTTCAAGACCATTGTCGACCCATGATTCAACATCGGCACCTACTGTGCCTGCATTCACATAGTTGTTCCCACCGTCGTCGGATCGCTGGATGTGGAAATTGGTCTCATCACCGGAAAGATCATTCCAGTTCACCGTGATACTGCTTGAACTAGTAGCAACTGCAGAGTTAATGGTCGGCGTAGTCGGAGGTGTTACTCCAGTTGTGGTCGCCGATACAATTCCTGACCAACCAGACTCTACCCCGGTACCATAGGCCTGTACGCGGTAAAAGTACTCGGTTGATTGATTCACGCTCGAGTCAATGAAAGACTCAGCCAATCCAATCGCGGTCAAAGTCACAAAATTTGCCGGAATATTATCCAAAGACCTTTGGATTCGGAAGCCCGATGCATTTGCGAAGTCATGCGTCCAATTTACTGTAATGCTCGAAGATCCGTTGGGGACTGCAGAAACGATCACTGGATCAACTGGCGGCGTCGGTGGTGTCAAAGTGGTCCCGGAATCAGCGTTTGAATAAGCGGAATCACCAACGCTGTTGTGCGCACGAACACGATAATGACGTGTTTCACTATTACCCAAAGAGGTATCCGAGTAGCTTTGCGCATTGACTGCTGTCGAAGCGATTTGCGCCCAGTCACTGGAACCATCTGTTGAACGCTCAACCAGGAAGGAATCCTCGTTATTGGAGTTATCGGTCCATACAATATCAATATTGTTAAAACCAACCGAAGTTACAGACAGGCCGCTTGGTGCATCTGGAGCTGTCGGCGGCCCAAAGTTTTCGACCTCGATATACAATTCATCGATATAGATACGGTCCCGGTCACGATAATTCCCCTGAACCCGGTCTGTATCGAGCACACGAATCCAAATCTCACCACTTGCAGAATTGGGTATGGTGCCTTCCTCAGTATTGTCTGTATTTAGCTCGCTGGTATTAAACAGAGGCTGGTAATTAGTATCGTCTTGGGCCCAGGCAAAATCGAAGGTATCACCATCGTCACTTGTCGTAGCGTATGTATTAGCAAATACACGAATTACATCCCCAGCGGGAACAATAAACCGCCAGAAGTGACCTAAGAGGCTTGTACGATCCTTCTTCTTGCCACCGCTTTCCTGTTCCTCGATCCATTGAGGGTTGTTATCGTCCGCATGAGTAAGTGCATATGTGCCATTCACCAGGCCGGATCCAAAGGAGTCGCGATATGCGTTAATTCTTTGGATCGGATCAGGGTCATCTGTTCTGGCATCATCGGCCGCAAACCCGGGAGAATTTAAGGTATTAAACGCGTACACACGATAATAATAAGTGGTGCTTGCATTGAGACCGGTATCACTGAAAGTGGTTACATCTGCACCCACGCTTGGAAGCAGAGGAACAAATCCAGAGCCTGAACTCAATGATCGTTCAATCCGGAACCCATCTTCATTATTGGAAGAATCAGTCCAGGTCAGATCAACCTGATTTTCGCCATTGGCGGTCGCGACCAGTGATGCCGGAGTGGCTGGCGGTAAATCTGCCGTTGTATCATTGGCGGTATTGGACCAACCAGAAACTTCCGCTCCGTTAAATGCCTGTACGCGGTAATAATGTGTACTACCGGCTGTCAGCGAATTGTCTGCATATGCCGTAGCATTTGCACCCACAGAGCCCTCAAAGCCCCAGTCATTGCCATCTAATGAGTGCTCGATGGTAAATCCGGTTTCATCTGGACCGGAATTATCCGTCCAGGAAAGATTGATCGTGGAAGACCCTGATGCAGTTGCCGTCAGGTTTGAGGGAGAAGCCAAACCAAGACAGCCATTCAAACAAAACGTCATACTGGGTCCGGACGCACTGATATCACTAATCACATGACCGGTCTGGGAGATTGTGCCACCCTGATATGTATCAGTGTTCGGGTGCCCACCCGGGCCTGGGCCCATGGCATCTACTCCGGTGGCATGGTGTACATCACCAGCGTCACCGCGGTTATTGTCATGCTCCAAATTGTAGGCTCCATCAGCCTGCAATACTGCTACGCGGTAATGGTTTCCGTTGCCGGGCCAACCGGATTGCCCCGGATAGCCTTCGTTATTGTCACCGGTTGCATCATCGATATGCCAGATGACAAGTCCACCCTGTGGAATGGTGCAATCAAAACCCGCGTTTTGCCGGTTTTCAATTAATAGATATTCATTCGTCGGAAAGCCGGTTTGAATTTTGTAGACTTCAGGATTGGTCTCGGCCTGGTTTAGAGTATAAATTCCAGGATCAGAGATCACGGTAGGTGTATACCAACCCAGGTTTGTTTTGCTCCATGGAGAGAAATGTGGTGGACAATACTGGGTAAAATTAAAATCCCAGGAATTAGCCATCAACCCCCAGGAACCGATTCCAAAACCACTCCCGTCTGTATCGTACAAATCAGGCAGGCCAAAGAAATGACCTGTTTCATGCGCGATAACGCCCACCCGGCCAATTGCACTGCCCGATGTGCCCCAAACCGCTGGACTGATGTGGTACTCCGATACTTTGACGTTCACACCGTTTCCGTTTTGATCGGAGGATGTCCAAGGCGATATGGACCATTTATGCGACCAAATCCGGTTAGCTGACGGTGTTCCAAAGACGTCATTGCCGGACCACTCTGCACCATAACCCGAATGTAGAAAGGTGATCGAATCTATGAAGCCATCATTGTCGCCATCAAACTGGCCAAAATCGATATAGCTATCTGCATCAATCAATGCCTGCCGTAGCGCATCATGCAAAAGAGTCGTCAGACCGGAGTTACCATTTGCAAAATAGGTTTCCGTATTATTTACCGTAAACCAGTCTGCAACTGTTGAATCAAGGGTCATCTGACCGTAGGAATTTTCCAGGTAGACCGCTTTCAGGCTCCCTGTCGGTGCGTAAGTTGCATCAGGGCTGGCCGCATTCATCAGCACTTCAACACCAACCTCAGGCGGCTGTGTTCTGGAAACGTGATTCGAAAAACGGACCAGAATCACCAGGTTTTTTACGTTGCCAAAAGCGGGCACAAGACTAATACTCGATTGCGTATCTAGCCTGGATTGCGCCTGTATTGCTGTTGAAGGAAGAATTCGCTGCGCTAAGCCATTGGCTACTGGATCAGCTGAACCAACATTCAATCCTGTTGAGGTAAGTCTTCCATTAAAATCCAACGCGGCATACTGGTACCAGCCATTTTGTTCTACGACAGTGAATCCGTTCGAATCTTCCAGCCAGTGAAAATGCTCATCGCCAAATCCACGAATCACGATTTCGCTACCATCTGGTTGATTTGTAGTGACTGCTTCCGGATAAGCCGGCATCGCCATAGTAGAGGCGCTGATGAATAAGCTGGATAAAAGAATTAATAGAGAAATGAAAGTACGTTTTTGTACGCTAGGCACGCGTTGTAGCCATCGATCCATGATGTTCTCCCCTTTAATTATAGAATTAAATTTTGGTTATCCCCTTCCTAGGAGCCCTAGACTATCTATTATCTGAGCAGAATTCAAGGAATTTACCCTATTCCTATTGAACGGTAACATTTCGCAACAATTCATAAATGATTGTTTTTATGATTTATTTTCTACTTTTTTAATGGATGGCAACCGCCCTGCTTTGCGCAGAGCGTCTCGTAGCAGATATTCTATCTGGGCATTAACACTTCGCAGTTCATCATCCGACCAGTGTTGAATGGCTTTGAAGACGTCTTCGCTAATCCTCAGTGGAAATGCTTTCTTGGCTACCATCAGACGGCAATCCTGCTAGTAGAGTGAACCAGTATTAATCACCGGCCTCGCATTTTCCTCGCCACACAAAACAACCAGCAGGTTGGTTACCATCGCCGCTTTTCGCTCATCATCCAGTTCAATAATATCTTGCTTTTTGAGCTCATCCAGAGCCATTTTAACCATGCCAACAGCACCATCAACGATTTGCGTGCGTGCCGCAACAATCGCCTGTGCCTGCTGTCGTTTAAGCATTGCACTTGCAATTTCTTCTGAATATGCAAGGTGACTTATACGGGCCTCAATCACTTCCATACCTGCCTTGCCCAACCGGTCTTGAACTTCTTCCTGTAATTTGAGGGCGATTTCCTGCGGACTACTGCGTAATGCAATTCCTTCACCACTATGAATTTCATATGGATAGGAAGTTGCGAGATTTCGAAGTGCCGCTTCAGACTGAATATGCACAAAACTCTGGTAGTCATCCACTTCAAAAATGGCTTCGGCAGAGTCAACGACTTTCCAGACCACCACCGCAGCAATCTTGATCGGATTGCCGGAGCTATCATTTACCTTCAGGAGTTCACTCTCAAAATTCCGCACACGTAAAGAAACTGCAACTTTTGAATAGAATGGATTGGCCCAGCGCAAGCCGGTTTCGCGAACACTACCAACGTAGGTGCCAAATAGCTGTAACACTTTGGCCTGGTTGGGGTGGACCAT
>JBLHGQ010000146.1:0-6992 GCA_047614505.1 Rhodothermales bacterium
GCGCTTGAATAGCAGGGACAGAATGTGACATTACTGGTATTAACTTCATTTGCATTGATTGTATTGACCATCGTAGTTCACGCCGTTGGAACAAACAAATGGCTACGGTTTCTGGTAGGTCGATATGCCGGCAGTGATGGCCAATTCAAGCCGAGTACGCGACTTACGATACTGATTGCGACAGCGCTTGTTCTAATTGGCCTGCATCTTGTTGAAATACTTTTGTGGGCATTGACCTATATTGTTGTCGCACCAGGTGAGCTTGGCTCTCTTGAGCCTGCACTGTACTTTTCTGCGGTTACATTCACTTCATTGGGTTATGGCGATATTACATTGAGTTCGCAATGGCGCATTCTAAGTGGAATAGAGGCCATTAATGGAATTTTATTGATCGGTTGGACAACCGCATTTCTATTCGCTGTACTGCAACGAACATGGGTTCCTCTGGCGGAAATCCAAAACAAAAAAGGTGGAAACAAAGATGAATAACTCCGTTTTTTCAAATGACGATGGGGCATTTCAACGCAACATGATGTCTTCATTTATCCAGGTTGCAGCGTTAGTTATCCTGGTCAGCTATAGCCTGATGATCATCGGGCCTTTTGCGAACACTGTTATTTGGGCGATTATTCTGGCAGTTGCCATTTATCCCCTGCACTTAAAACTCGCGGCCAAGATTGGCGGAAGACAAAAATGGTCAGCGACGATCATTGTCCTGATTGGGCTCGTAATTCTGCTCGTACCAGGCTGGATGATTACCGAGTCCAGCGTAAGTTCTACCAAAACATTGGTTTCAGAAATTCAAGACGGCAGCTTCACAGTTTCTCCGCCTAACGAAAAGGTCGCCGACTGGCCAGTGATTGGTAACAAGGTCTACAAGGCATGGAGCGCGGCTGCAGTTAATCTTGATCAGGTCTTAGCTGACAACAAGCCAACCCTGAAGAAAGGCGCAGAGTGGCTGTTGCATGCAGGGGGTTCTCTGGTGTTTGGCCTATTGCATTTTACAGTTTCGATTATTATTGCTGGTGTCTTTTTGCTCTATGCGAAAAGCGGTTATGAACTCGCTTGCATCATTTGTCAGCGTATATCGCCCCAACGGGGCGAGTACATGACCACTTTGTCGATATCAACGGTTCGCAGTGTCACCAATGGTGTGCTGGGTGTAGCAGTGATTCAGGCGGTTTTCGCTGGGATCGGTTTTGCAGTGATGGGCGTGCCGGCCGCGGGGATACTGACGATTATTATTCTACTATCAGCAATAGTTCAGATACCTGCCATCCTCATTATGGCCCCGATTATCGCCTTAATGTTCTCAATTGCTGACCCGGTGCCTGCATCAATTTTCGCAATATATTCAATATTGGTAGCTCTCAGTGACAATGTTTTGAAGCCCATGTTGCTCGGGCGCGGCGTGAATCTTCCTGTGTTGGTTGTATTGTTGGGCGCCATTGGGGGCATGATTAAATTTGGTGTCGTAGGTTTGTTTGTCGGCGCTGTTATTCTAGGCGTTGGTTACCAGCTCTTTCACGACTGGATCTGGCCGAAAGAATTCGAAAGCGATCCAATTGAAAGTGAGCAGCAGGCCTGAATCCGTTTTATCGATGAACTTGAAGATCGACGAAAAGCAAGGGCAAGCGTCCGTTGTTTCCCGCTTGCTTTTGGCGGGAAGTTTCGTGTTGATCAGTGCCTGCACAACCGTGGGGCCCGATTATGTACAGCCTGAGTCGCCGCTTTCTCCTGATTGGTATGAAGCAGAAATTGCCGGCTATACCAGTACCAGCGAGCAGCAGGCTTTGTGGTGGGAAAAACTCAATGACGCTCACCTGAATGCTTTAATCACGCGTGCGCACGAGGCAAATAATTCACTGGAAATTGCCGGTCTTCGCGTGCTTGAAGCCCGGGCAGTCATCGGAATAGCTACTGGCCAGCAATATCCACAATCCCAGGTTCTCGCCGGTGGTGCATCCGCTGTGGGTGCGAGCGATAACGCCGCCAATACAACCGCAGGCGATTTAAATTTCACTCAATTCGACATTGGCGTCGGAGCCAACTGGGAATTCGATTTCTGGGGAAAATTCCGACGCGGTATCCAGGCCGCAGACGCTTCATACATGGCCTCAGTTGCTGCCTACGATCAGGTCATGATCCTGGTGACCGCACAGGTGGCATTTTCCTACCTTGCATACCGAACCTTTGAAGAGCAACTGCGAATCACACTGGCAAATATTGCAGCACAACAGCGCAGTTTTGACATCGTCAACGTTTTGTTCACAAACGGAAATACTTCGGAACTCGATGTATTACAGGCACGAACGCTTTTACTCAGCACGCAGGCAACCGTCCCGGCCATTGAGTCGGAACTGAAAAAAACAAAACATGCCATCAGCGCCTTGCTTGGCTTGCCGCCCGGCTCTTTTGATACATTACTGAGTGGCGAGAAGTCTATTCCCAGGATCCCGGTCGAACTGGAAATCGGGCTGCCAGCCGATTTGTTACGCCAAAGACCTGATGTTCGCCAGGCCGAATACCTGGCAATGGCACAGAACGCAAATGTTGGCCTTGCGGTTGCGAATTTGTATCCAAGCTTTTCCATCAGCGGTTCGTTGGGACTGGTAGCGGCCGGTAACACCAACACCACTCGAACCGGGCAGAGCGGGCCGGGGCAGCTTTTCAGCACTGACAGCCTGACTTATTCGCTTGGTACGGGTTTTGTGTGGCCGTTTTTTAATTACGGGCGAATCAAGAACAATATTCGCGTTCAGGACGCACGATTGCAGCAGGCACTGATTGCCTATCGCGAAACGGTCATCCAGGCGGCCAGGGAGGTAGAAGATGCTGCTGTTGCTCTTGACGGTGCACGCAGGCAGAGCATGATCCTTGAGGAGACCGTTTCCGTTGCCCGACGTTCTGCGGATGTTGCAATGTTGAGATTTAACGAAGGATTTGCAGACTATCAGCGGGTTTTGGATGCACAACAAATCCTGTTTTCACAGGAAGGGCGCTACGTGTCCAGCAAGAGCGAAATTGTCAGCGGTTTCATCTCTCTCTATCTTGCTCTTGGCGGAGGCTGGCACGCACGCCATACAGGTGATTTAATCCAGGAATCTACCGCAAAGACGATGAAGGAACGTACCGACTGGAGTGATCTGATCGAAGCCACAGAAACGGATACCTCAATCGTAATTCAAGACAAGCCTCCGCTATAAATTTTGCGTAGAGCAAACTGACCGTTTTTACATTGCAGGATAAAAGATGACAGACGAAACAACAGAAACGCAAAAGGAATCCACTAATACAGCAAAACCGGCAAAAGACCCGGTTCGTGCGTGGACCATGAGGATAATGGCGCTGTCGCTGATTTTGCTGGTCTTTTATCTCATTTCCGACCGCGTCACACCCATGTCCTCGCAGGCCCGCGTTCATGCCCTGGTCGTGCCAGTGGCTGCTGAGGTGTCTGGAGCCGTCACGGATGTGTTGGTCAGCAATAACCAGGCAGTTTCAGCCGGTGACATTTTGTTTCGGATTGATCCTACTCAGTACGAGTTGGCAGTCAGGAGCGCTGAGGCAAGCCTGGAATCGTCACGTCAGGCAACCGGTGCATCATTGGCCAGCGTCACGGTGGCTGAGACAGGTGTAAAGTCTGCCGAGGCGAACCTTGAGCGTGCAACATCAGATTCTGTACGTTTGCGTCGGATTAAGGTCCAGGATCCGGGCGCGCTTTCTGATCGGAAGATGGAAACGACAGAAGCGAGCCTCAAAGTTGCCCAGCAACAACTCATTGCCGCAAAAGCGAATCTGGAACAAGCGCGGCAAAATCTCGGCAGGGAAGGGGAGGATAATTCACGCATTCAGCAATCCCTCGCGACGCTCAATCAAGCGCAGGTGAACCTGGGTAAGACAGAAGTGATTGCACCCACTGATGGTGTGGTTACCGATGTTCGTGTTGATCGGGGTAATTTTGCCGGAGCAGGGGTACCGCAGATGACCTTTATATCCACCAGCAACATCTGGGTTCAAGCCGATTTTACAGAGAATAATCTTGGTCAGGTCGACCGGGCTGATGTGGCAGGAATTGTTTTTGACGTATATCCCGGTCGAGTGTTCAAAGCGACTGTGCGCGAAATGGGCTTTGGTGTGTCCGTTGATTCGGCCCCGTTAGGAACGCTTCCAACCATCCAGAATAATCGCCAATGGCTTAGAGATGCACAGCGATTCCCGGTTGTTATCGATTTTGAGATGGATAAAGAAGAAATGCGCCGACTGAGGGTTGGAGCACAGGCCTCGGTAATTATTTATTCCACCGATAGCGGGATATTCAACGCTCTGGGCAGGCTGTATCTGCGGGTGAGTAGCCTGCTTTCATATGCTTACTGAAAAGCCAGACTTTTTATTAGATCAGCAGATCCGAAATCGGCGAATTTTGCGGCTGGCTTTTGGCACAGCATTTTCAATGTGGGTTTCGCAGGCTGCTGGCTGGTCACTGTCTTATATTGCGCCGATCCTGACATTGTCATTATTGGCAATGCCGATTTCACGACCGAAGCTTAAATTTTTCATCGTGGTCATCCTTGCGTTAACCGTGAGTATTTATGGGGCGTTTATTTTTCTGCCGCTATTGATTCATTTTAAGGTGGTCGGGTTGCTGATTTTATCGCTCGCTCTTTTCCACTGTTTTTACTTTACTGCCCGTGGTGGGACCGCCGTGGTCGGAACCCTTCTGACGATCGGGATTACCGTGACAGTTGCGGTTGGTACGGTGTCGATTGACGCCTTGATAGTTGTTGCACAAGGAGTGGCATTTGGCGCGCTGGTCGGTGCTGTCATCGCGTGGCTGAGCCATATGTTTTTACCCGATCCATTAATTCCTGTGACTGAAAACAGTTCCGCTACTCCTGTAAAACCAGTAATTGAGCTCGCAGTTGCACGGCGCAAGGCGATGCGATCACTGGCAGTTGTGTTGCCAGTCATCATCTGGTTTTTGCTCTCGAGCGCCAGCATCATGAATGTCGCGGTTATGATCAAAGTTGCCGCAATGGGCCAGGAAACATCTAACGAACAGGTGAAAGATGCCGGCAAGTCACTGATCATCTCTACTTTTGCAGGCGGGCTTGCGGCCGTCATCGCCTGGCAGTTCCTGACCGTCTGGCCATCGCTGACCATTTACACCTTGTTGATCGCAGTGGCCAGCCTGATCTTTGGCGCAAAGATTTTCAGTGGTCGCGGTCTGTATCCCGATGGCGCAACCTGGTCGTATGCCCTGTTGACCATGATCATCGTACTGGCGCCCGCTGCGCTGGATTCTCAATTTGGCAACTCAGCGGGCGCAGGTTTCTACGGGCGTCTCCTAATGTTGATGGGTGCGTCGATGTATGGAGTTGGTGCGGTTTATGTTTTCGACGCGTTTTGGCCCGCTTCAGGCAAGCCTGCAAGCAGTCGAATGGAACGCACTCCAGGATGAATGTCCTTCTTAGAAAGCAATTCATGACAGCGCGTTCATTCATGTGGCACCTGATCCTGGCAGCCCTAATCCTGGCAAGCTTGGTACTCATCCCTGCAATTTCACTTGCCGGTTTTGCAGGATCGTCGTCATGTTCGAGCTGCCATACAGCCCAACACAATGCCTGGAGCGGATCACATCATGAATTGGCCATGCAGCATGCCAGTGACCAAACCATGCTGGGCGATTTCGACGGAAGTGAATTTGAAATTCACGGCGTTACTTCGCGCTTTTATCAAAAGGAAGGTAAGTACTTCGTCAACACTGACGGCCCTGATGGCAACCTGCAGGATTTTGAAATTAAGTACACCTTTGGTGTAACGCCATTACAGCAATATCTGATTGAGTTCCCGGATGGTCGTGTACAGGCATTAAGCATTGCATGGGACTCTCGGCCTCAAGCGACTGGTGGACAGCGCTGGTTCCATTTGTATCCGGATGAATTCATCGGCCATGATGACGTTCTGCATTGGACCGGCTCTCAACAGAATTGGAATTACATGTGTGCCGATTGCCACACGACAAATTTCAAAAAGGAGTACAAAGCCAGCAGTAACAGCTTCAAAAGCAGTTGGTCCGAAATGGATGTCGGTTGCGAAGCCTGTCATGGGCCTGGTGATGCTCATATTGAATGGGCGAAACAGGACGATAGTCCAGTGGAGCTGGATATCAACAAGGGCCTGAATTTTCTGCTGAATGAACGCCAGAGTGTGACCTGGCCCATTGATCAGGCGACTGGTACAGCACAGCGCAGTAAGGAAAACACAGCCCGCGTTGAGATGGAAGTCTGTGCTACCTGTCATTCCAGGCGAGGCATTATTAGAGAGGGTGCAGTCGAACACCCCGAATTTCTTAATCATTATCAACCCGCGTTGCTGACGCAGGACTTGTACCATGCGGATGGACAGATCCTGGACGAGGTTTATGTCTGGGGATCATTTCAGCAAAGCAAGATGTTTGCTGCAGGTGTCACTTGCAGTGACTGTCATGATCCGCACAGTCTTGAGCTTCGTGCGCCAGGCGATGCGGTCTGCGCTCAATGTCATATACCAGAAAAGTTTGCTGTTCCTGAGCACCACCATCACGAAGTTGGATCAGTTGGCGCAAACTGCCTGAATTGCCATATGCCGGAAACTACATACATGGTGGTGGACCCGCGCCGCGATCACAGCATTCGGATCCCGCGGCCTGACCTGTCTTTGGAATTGGGCACACCTAACGCCTGCAGCCAATGTCACGAAAATGAGACCACGCAATGGGCGGCCGATCAATTTGCTGATTGGTATCCGGATGCAATTAAACCATTTCAAAACTGGGGAGGTGTATTCACACTGGCACGCGCAGGCACCGTTGATGCAGGGCCATCGCTGGCTAAGCTGGTGCTCGATCCAAACACACCAGATATTGTTAAAGCGACTGCCATTTTTGAATTACGTCACTATCTGAATGCTGAGACCGTACCCGCCCTTCAGGCTGCACTCAGCGATGACAGCGC
>JBLHGQ010000147.1:0-6984 GCA_047614505.1 Rhodothermales bacterium
AATCAGTACCGGTATAAAACCAATTGCTAGCAGCAGGAACGCGTATTTACTTGCTGCAATAGGCAGGTCCAGAATAGGCGCCAACACTTCTGCAATTTGCAGCAGCAACCACGACGCCACGGTATAGGCGACGCCTACGCGAACCACGTTTCTTCTTTTTAGCTCTTCATAGAAGCTCATATTGAGACGGGCTCCAGACCCAGCTTGGCGCGTTCGCTATTAATGTGGTCGAGCATTTTCTGTTGCAGCGCCTGATATCGTTCATCACTTTCAAGAGGCAATAACGCAGGATATTCCCAGGCAATCCTTGCGCTCGAAACACCAAACATATTGATGGCAGTTTCAAGTTGATCCATAGCCCGGGAATGGTCGTTTAGCAACGCGTAATAACTTGCTTCGCGAAAATACATGATATCGATTTTCATTCCCTGCTCAATAAGCCGGTCATGATGAGACCGAACATAAGTCATGGCTTGATCAAAGCGCTCCTGGTTATCAGTTTTAGAAAAAGCCAATGCAAGGTCCAGCATTTGCCCATAGCCTCTTTGTCCGCCCGGGTACTCGACTTGAAATGAGGCCAAGTCAGGCCAGCGTTCTTCAAAAAAGCTCACCAGGTCCTGATATCGCCCTTCACGATTCATAAGTTGAAACAGTGGGTCAATATCGCCAATGCCCGCTCGTTCGTAGGCAGAAATGGTTGCTTCCTCGGTCTTTCCAACTGCATGTAAACTGCGAATTCGCATAAAGGGAGGCATAAAGTCTCTCAGCAGTTTCTCGTACTGCTGGGTAGCAAGAAGAGTAAACGCCAGACCGAATTTAAAACTTCCATTTTCAGGCTCCAGTTGAATGGCCTGCTCCATCAGGTTTTCATCTTCAGCATACCGACCATAGGAACTTGCTACCGCTCCTCTCATTGCGATCAAACTTGCATCGCCGGGCATGAAAACTTCCATTTTCTCGATTAGTTCGCTGGCATCTTCAATTCTTGCCCGGTTGAGATAGGCAATTACCAGATTAGAAACTCCGGGTGGATACAAAGGGTCGCGTTCAACCATCGCTTCATTAATCGCCAAAGATTTGTCCAGCTCACCAATAGTCTGATATGCCTGTTGTAGCCAGTTGTTGGCATTGAGAAGGCCGGGATTGATAGTCAGGGCTTTTTCGAGATATTCAACAGCTTCCTGTCCTTCTGTCGGGCGGTTCGAGTGGTAAAGGCCGAGTGCCGACAAGGCCTCAACGGAGTCAGGATTAAGTGCAATAGCGCGATCTGCAAAACCCTTGGCAAGACGATCAGATTCTTCCGGGATTAATGTGCCGTAATTCCTGACACTCAGCAGCATGGTCGCAATGGCTCGCTGAGCAAGTGCCGGAACGTATTCCGGGTCAATTTCCAGCGCCGAATCCAGCATGGTTGCTGCAGCCTCAATTGAGGCTCT
Source organism: Rhodothermales bacterium (assembly GCA_047614505.1). GTDB lineage: Bacteria > Pseudomonadota > Gammaproteobacteria > Xanthomonadales > SZUA-36 > JABDJL01. Next base: position 1,437 of record JBLHGQ010000147.1, read on the forward strand.
GGTACGTTCATATATTCTTTGCTTAGCCAACAGGTATAGCTCGTATGCTTGCGAGTCGGTTTGTGTGGCTAGCATCGCCTCACTTTCGCCCGCAAGCAGTTCTGCTTTCATCTGCTCAAGTATGGCAGCCGCAATCTCGTCCTGAATGGCAAATACGTTGGTCAGTTCGCGATCGTAGGTTTCGGACCAGAGATGAAAACCATCTTCGACCTGAATTAACTGAGCAGTGATGCGGACCTGGTTGCCTGACTTGCGCACCGAGCCTTCCAGGATGTGATTCACGCCCAAGGTTTCGCCTATAAGGCGCAAATCCTGATTTTTGCCTTTAAAAGCAAACGAGGAAGTACGCCCGGCAACTTTGAGATCTTTAACCTTTGCCAGAGCATTGAGGATCTCTTCGGAAATACCATCCGAGAAAAATTCCTGCTCGGGATCAGAGCTCATATTAACGAAGGGCAGGACGGCTACTGATTTCTCTATTGATTCGACCACTGCCGGTTCATCAGAGGTCGTTGGGCTTTTTGCTGTTGCCGTGTTGTCCTGGCCTGGTGAGAATTTATCAAAGACAAACCAACCGAGTGCAATAATCAGAATGCCGATAATGGCGCGATCCAGCTTTCTGCCCGTTACCGGTGCTACAGACTGGCTACGGTCAACGTCTTTTTCCTTTTTAATGCCTTCAGGTGTCAACTCGAACGCCCAGGCGAAGAAAATCACCAATGGAAACCCCAGCATGATCAGGAACAGCACCACTTTCGCCACCGAGTTGGGCAACTCCATTATGGGCACGACAATGTCGGTCACCTGCAATAGCAGCCAGCTGATCACCGTGTAGGCAATGCCCACGCGGAATACGTTGCGTCTTTTTAATTCGTTAAAAAAACTCATGTCTTAATCACATTCAAAATCATCATCTCCGACAGGGCGGCACAGATCAGGCCAGCCCCTGGATTGCCACAAGTCCCAAAGCCCATGGTCTCTGACATATTGTTTGATGGCCGGGTGATTCCTGCTTTCACGCTGCGAGGGCCCCCATAGATGAGTAATAGCAGTTGAATCAAATGGAGCAATTTCTACCAGGGCCTCGGCCATGTCCCCGGGCTGAGCCAGGGTCGAATAGACGGCCAGACGATAGAAAATGGCACGCCTCGCGTCTTCCTCAAAGAACTCCTGCACCGACTCCAATACGGATTGAATCTGTGAGGGATCTTCTTTTGCCTTTAGCAGTTCCGAGTATAATTGGCGGCCACCGCCTTCCGGCACAATATCCAGTCGAGACCGGAGTTCATCAAATTCACCACGGGGTAAGTAGTATTCCCACAGGGTGAAAAACCCCTGCCAACGCCCCAGTTCTATAGCGCGTTCGGCCAGTTTTAATGCAGTGTCTTCATTGCCGGACATTAAGTGAGCCGCGGCCAGCCAGCCGGCAATCAAACCGGACACGGGGTCAAGTTCACGTGCCGCGTCCAATTGAATTTTTGCCTCCTGAATATAGCCACCTTCCAGCAAACCGATACCAAGCCATCCGCGTGCCAGTGCGTTATTGGGCTGTCGGGAAATCGCTGCCTGATAGAATTCCAGAGACTTCCCTATCTCACCGTGTTTACCCGCCAGATTCCCCATAACCAGCAGGGGCTCGATCATATTCTGGTTCAAAGCCTCTGCACGATCGGCAGCTTCGGTGGCCAGTGGTTCTATGTGGGCCAGCGTGACGCCCAGGTAATTGGGCTGGACGACGTAGGTCAGTGCCAGGGCCGCCCAGGCGTCGGCAAACTGCGGGTCAGCTTCAACCGCCTGGCGCAGATAGGTTTCAGCATCCCGCAGGAAGTCGTCACGGCGCCGGAACTGGTAAATTCCTTGCAGGTACAGATTGTAAGCCTGCATGTTTTCGGTGGGCTTGTTGTCCGACCGGGTCGGTGCGAGCGCAAGCTGCAGCGCCTCAACGATGTGTCCGGCGATTTCATCCTGGATCGCAAAGATGCTTTCGAGTTCGCGGTCGTAAGTTTCCGACCACACGTGTGTATCGGTGCTCACGTCAATCAATTGCGCCGTAATTCGCACCTGATTGTCCGACTTGCGCACGCTGCCTTCGAGCACATGGTTCACTTCCAGTTGCCGGGCAATTTCGCGGATGTCCGTGTTCTGCCCTTTGAAGGCGAAACTGGAGGTACGTGAAGGTACCCGCAGGCCTTCAATTTTGACCAGAAGGTTTAGCAATTCTTCAGAGATACCATCAGAGAAATACTCGTTATCCGGGTCGGAGCTCATGTTGACGAATGGTAATACTGCAACCGACGGCCTAACCGGGGTCAGATCCCTTTTCTCACTGCCATCGGTAACGACTTGGTTTGATTCCTTAGAAAAGGGCTCTGACCCTTTTTCTGGCTGTTGTTTCTGCACAAACCAGACCAGCACTGCAGCGACCAGAACCGCGGCAAACGCATAAATTGGCAGGTTATTGCCGCTGGCCTTTTTCACGCCCTCAGGTGTGAGTTCCAGCGCCCAGGCCATGACCAGTGCCACCGGGAAGCCCAGCATCACCACGAAGGTGATCATGCGCGCTGTCCACTCCGGCAGGTTCATCTGCGGCGCCATCAGGTCGGCCATTTGGATCAGCGCCCAGGCGACTACCAGGTAAACCAGCCCCACCTTGAAGACGTTGCGTTGCTTGAGTTCGGAAAAAATGCCCATCAATCCACCCGGTGCCGGTATTTTTCGATCAAGGCAAGGTAATCGGGCCGCTCTCGCAAGCCATCGAAAGAAGGATGCTGCATGATGGGGTATACGCTCGGCGAGGCATCGCGTGCCAGCATGTCAGTGAGAACCTTGACCGCGCCATCGCCATCTCCAGCGTCGGCCAGCCCCATCGCCGCGTACAGGAAATAATGCCAACTATAGAATTCATCCTGCGGCAGGATATCCAGGACCGCATTGCAATGGCGTCTCGACTCGTCAAGTTTGCCCAATCCGCCCTTGATCCGACACAAGGTTGCTACTGCATTTACATCTTTGGGATTTGCCTGCACCAGCGCTTCAAATGAGGGTTCTTCGCCAGCCAGTAATTCGCGGCCTTGGCCGGCTTCCCCGGCGAGGACCAGCGTCACGCCACGCAATACTTCCCGCGTGACATTAAACACACGGACATTGAGCATGTGGTCGGGCCAGCCATCGACCAGCGATTTCGCGGTTTCAAAATCACGATCGCTTAACGCAACGTCCCAGTAGGACATTGCTGACTGTGCAAAGGCATAGGGGGTCAGATTATAGAACCGCCGGGCAGCCGCCGTGTCACCCGTGCTCATCCAGATGTGATTAGCCCACAGGGTTGTCTGGTTGTGGGCGTCGGGGCTGAGAATATTACCTTCTTCAAAATACCGGTCGGCTTCAGTGTATCTGCCGAGTCCGGAAAATGTGTCCGCCAGGTCACCTAGGTTTCTTCCGTCTCTGGGGCTCAGTTCAATCGCGCGGCGAAACGCCGAGACGCTCTCCGCCCAATTACCCTGGCGCCGGTTCGCATAAGCGATTGCCTGAAAAACACGTGAGTTATTGGGTAGCGCCTTGGAAGCACGGTCGAGGGCGACCAGGGCCTTGTCGTAATCCAGATATCCCCAGTAATGGTAAAAGCCCTCGGCCAGATCGAGTTCGGGTAAACCTGGAGCAAGAGCCCTGCCTTGTTCGATCAGGTCCAATGCTTGGTCACGGTGGATGGGATCCGGGTCGTAAAACCAGAATTTTTGTAATAACAGAGTGGCTTTTAGTCCCTTGGCCGCTGCAAAGCCTGGATCCAGATCCATGGCATGGTCAATCTCGGCCAGTCCGGAATCAATGGCGTTTACATTTTGCGAAAGGCGCAGTCGCAGCGCGCGCTGATAAGACTCCCAGGCTTCCAGATTACTGGTAAGCACACGCCCGATTTGTGCCTCTTCAGCCGGGCTGAGCGTGGCTTGCAATGCCTTGGCGATCGACCTGGAGATTTCAGCCTGGATTTCAAACAGGTTTTCGGCAGTCAGTTCTCGGTTGTAGGTCTCTGCCCACAGGTGTTCATCGGTTTGCGCATCGATTAACTGGGCGTTGATCCGGATTCGTGAACCGGAACGTTGTACGCCACCTTCAACAATGGTTGCCACTCCCAATTCTTTAGCAATCTCAGGGATTTTCTTGATGGTGTCTTTGTATTCCATCACCGAGGTTCGTGAAATTACCTTCAATGAGCCGATCTTAGCCAGCTGGGTTAGCAGGTCGTCATGCATACCTTCGGCAAAGAACTCGTCTTCAGGGTTGGAGCTCCGGAAATCAAAGGGCAGGACTGCGACTGACCTCCGATCAGTTTCCGGTGCTGGCTCTGAGGCCGTTTCTGCCACAACTTGTTCTGCGAGTTCAGAAACAGGTGGACTGGCGGGCTGCTTATTCAGGAAAACCAACAGCACAACACCTGCCAATGCGGCCAGAGTGATGTAATCGAGTTTCTTCGCGGCTTGGTGAGCTACGGAGCCAGATCGGTCTACTTCAGACTCGCGTTTCAGGCCTTCCGGGGTCATCTCGAAGGCCCAGGCAATGGCCAGCGCCGGAATAAAGCCGATACCGAGCACCGCGATCATGATGGTGATCACAGAATCTTCAACACCGATACGCGGAAACACCAGGTCAGCGACCTGGAGTAGCAACCACGATGCCACGCCGTAGGCGATGCCCACGCGGAAGACGTTACGTCGTTTTAGTTCGTTAAAAAAGCTCATGTTTTTGACAGTTCCTCAACCATATTCTGAAGCCCAGCAACTTCCACATTGTTTGCGATGGGGTAGCGCTCATCACCGGGGTACACCAGGAATTTGCGTTCTGGCTTCACATCTTCACAGGCGCTATGAAAGCCTTTGTTAACGTTCGGCTTAAGGCTGCGTTTGATTTCTATTGCCCAGGTCTCGCCAGCTGCAAACTCAAGTATCAAGTTGATTTCTGCGCCACCGGATGAACGATAAAAACTGGCTTGAGTATCAGTCGGTGCCAAAGAAAGTAAGTTTTCGATGACGAAACCCTCCCAGCTGTTGCCCTGTACCGGGTGGCCTAACAAAACTTCAAAATTGGGTATGCCTAACAGAGCATGAACGATGCCCGAGTCTCTGATATAAATTTTTGGCGACCGGGTAAGTCGCTTTCCTGTATTGCCGTGCCAGGGCTGAAGCCGCCTTACCAGCATCAGGTCTACCAGCAGGTCCAGATAACGGTTAATCGTTTTGTTGTCTACCGCCAAGCCCCTGGCGAGTGCCGCTGAATTCAATAGACCACTCTGAACATGAGCCAGCATGGTCCAGAATCTGCGAAGCGTCTCGGCGGGGATTCGGGGGCCGAATTGAGGTATGTCGCGTTCCAGGTAGCTACGCACGAAGTTTGTGCGCCAGTTCAGGCTCCTGGCATCGCTGCTGGCAGTGAAGCTGTCCGGAAAGCCACCTCTTAGCCACAATTGGTCGGCGTTTTCTGCTTCGCTTATATCAAAGGGCGCCAGTTCAAGATAAGAAATTCTCCCGGCGAGACTTTCGCCGGATTGCTTCAT
>JBLHGQ010000148.1:0-6949 GCA_047614505.1 Rhodothermales bacterium
GACCGTCAGATGCAGGCAACCAGCGACCGCTTTTATAAACTGCTGATAGGCCCGACTGTGGGCTCGGAAGCAGTCACTCAATTTATTGGCCGGATTCCGCTTTCAAAAGCTCCCGAACATTTTCACCTGTATGAGGAAGCAATTTGTATACTTTCCGGTCATGGGAGAATGTGGGCTGGCGATTCATCAACTGATATTCGACCAGGAAGCATGATATTTCTGCCCAAAAAACAGCCCCACTGCCTTGAGTGTCTGGATGAAAACGGTATGGAATTAATGGGTGTGTTCTATCCGGCGGGTAGCCCGGAAATAAACTATGCGACTTAGGGAACATCTGATTTATTCATGAACTTGCAGAAACAACGATTTTCATCACGCCTGACCGGGCTGCTGACAATGGCAGGCCTGGCGATCGGTCTGGGAAATGTCTGGCGCTTCCCTTACATGATGGGTCAACATGGCGGCAGTGCCTTTTTGATTGTTTATCTCGTATTTATGTTCCTGCTAGCGGTCCCTGCACTTGCCTCTGAATGGTCGCTGGGGCGTGCAACCCGTGCGGGGCCCATTGTCGTATTTCAGTCGGCATTCGGACCAAAAGCTGGTTTATATCTGGGCCTTTTCATTATGTTCGGCATTTTTATGGCGCTGACCTATTACAACATTGTAGTTGGCAACGTGTTGTTCAGCGTTTGGTTCGCGGCGCGTTATGGATTTTCTGAAGCCACAACTGATGCCTATCATGCGGGCCTATCGGTAAACGGGGTTCAGTACCTCTATGCACTGGGCGTGTGCCTTGTCAGTTTGTGGGTGGTGCATCGAGGCTTAAGGCATGGAATAGAACTGGTTAACAAATTTCTTGTCCCCTTGTTTGGCGTTATCGCGATTTACCTGGTTGTGGTTTCATTAAGTCTCGATGGCGCCATAGACAAGCTAATCACATTCCTGAAACCGGATTTCTCATTGGCAGGCCCTGATGTCTGGTTTGCTGCAATGGGTCAAGCCTGCTTTTCTGTCGGGCTGTCCGGAATTTTGTGTGTCATGTATGGCTCGTATTTGAGGCAGGAAGACAAAATTGTTCCAATGGCGATGACGACCGGTCTGATGGATACCAGTGCTGCCCTTTTGGCAAGTCTTTTCGTTGTGCCTGCAGTACTGGTTTTCGGATTGGATATGGCTGCGGGGCCGGGCCTGCTTTTCAATACGCTGCCTCAACTATTTACCGTCATGCCGGGTGGCCGCTGGCTGGCTGCTGTGTTCCTGACCGCCTGGGCGATGGTCGCCATGCTTTCGATCATCTGCACTTTTGATGCCATCATCACTGGTTTGGCAGATTTAACAGGTGATCGATTCAGTAAAGAAAAATGGATGATTACCGTAGGCCTGGTCGTCTCTGCAGTGATGTTCCCGATTGCCATGAATCCACATTGGATTGGAACCCTGGACCTGATCTTCGGCTCTGGAATGTTCATGCTCGGCAGTCTGATGGCGGTCATAGGTCTGGGCTGGGGGCTTGGTGAAGTCACCATCCGCACTCAGATTCGCTTCGGCCTTTCTCCACGCATGGAAGATTGGATGACCTGGTGGATTCGTTACGTCGTACCGGTCGCCCTGGCAGTCATTCTGTTTGGCTTTATCTACAGCAAATTACCGTCCTGATGAGTAGTCACAAGACAAAGAATCCACAGGGACAAGAATTGATTGATCAGGGAATCGATGCCGTTAATCAGGACTTTCGTCGCTATGAACAGGTTCATAAATACCAAACCTATCAGCTGGCTGAAAAACCTGATCTCGATGAGTTTGACGATGAATATGAAATACCGAGCTGTGACATGTCGATATTTTTCGACGGCGGAGAAGAAGGTAAAACCCGGTTTTCGCAATCTCTTGGTCAGGCCCTCGAAGGCATTGGTTTTGCCATTCTGACAGGGCACCGAATAGACCCCTCGCTTTATCTAAATGCAGGTTCCCGGGTAATCGACTTTTTTGAGCAGACAACCACAGAACAACGCCTGCCCTATACGGCACAGCGCCATGGCTCGGTTAACCAGGGCTATTTTCCAATCAAGCAGACCACCATCATTCACCCGGACCTTGTCGAGGGCTGGGTGTTTTGCCGTCGTGCATTTGATGTCGACCCGGAACGGAAATTTACAGAATCCGAGTTCTGGCCGCGCAGTGGAGATGAGCCTGAATTCCGGAAACTGGTACAGGCACAGGAAGAATTAATTTTGCCTGTGATGCAAAGCATGCTGCGCTACCTGGGCTGCGACCCTCATAGTTATGACGACAAACTATCGGCTACCAATTTTGGCTTCCGCCTGAATTACTATCCGCCGTTGGACCAGTCGCAACATACTTCCGGTGCTGGTCGCATGCTTGGTCACGAAGATGTGGACCTGTTCACATTTTTACCGGCTCCGGAAGTGGAAGGCTTGCAGGTGCTGAACAGGAAGAACATGAAATGGATCCGACTCAATGCCCCACCGGGCAGCATTATTCTAAATACCGGTGATTACATGCAAAGAATCAGCAATGATATTTTTCCGTCAACAACACACCGGGTCTCGCCGCCGGTTAATTCGGAAATGACCGCCCTGCCTCGCGTGTCGATGCCAATGGCCATTTACGTCTGGGAAGATGAAATTCTTGAAGTCCTCCCCGGCACCGGCGAGCCCAAATACCCACCGATCAGTGCGATCAAATTTCACACTGCCATCACAAGCAAATACTACGGTGATGATTACGCCGTTACTGAGAAATAGCGTTTTGAGGTGATGAGGTGTATATCGAAGCGTAGGAGCGATGGTGCGGTTAGCACAAACGTTTATTTGAACGTAGGAGCGAGCCTTGCTCGCGAATGTGGTTTTGTTTATCCATATGGACAAACAATGCGTAGGAGCGATGGTGCCCTTGCGGAGCAAGGGCCATCGCGAATTGCTACGGTTAGCACCAGCGTTATTTATGCGTAGGAGCGATGGTGCCCTTGCGGAGCAAGGGCCATCGCGAATTGCTACGGTTAGCACCAGCGTTATTTATGCGTAGGAGCGATGGTGCCCTTGCGGAGCAAGGGCCATCGCGAAGCTTTTCAGCGATCGCAAATGTAGTATCAGTTAACAATCAGGAATCTCAAATGAGCAAAACCGAAAAATCCCCCGAACAGTGGCAATCAGAACTCACTGCCGAGCAATACCGCGTCACCCGCGAGGCCGGCACCGAAGCGTCTTTCAGTGGTGAATATTGTGACCACTTTGACAAGGGAACATATCACTGTGTGTGCTGTGATCATGCCCTGTTTGACTCGCAGAGCAAGTTTCATTCGGGTTGCGGATGGCCAAGTTTTCATGGTGAACTCGAACAAGCGGGTATCACGCAAAAATTTGATGAGAGTTTTGGCATGCGGCGCACAGAACTGGTCTGCTCACATTGTGATGCGCACCTCGGGCATATCTTTCCGGACGGCCCACCCCCAACCGGACAGCGTTACTGCATTAATTCGGCTTCACTTTCCTTTAAAGTAAATTCGGAAGTAGATAGCTGAAAAGGGGATTCGGATGTCTGTTTTTGAGGGGCGTTGCGTGTCGCTAAACACGCACACAGATTGTCGCGAAGCGACACCAAAAATGTCCCCCTTTTACTAAAAGGGGGATTTAGGGGGATTAACAAAAATTCAATCATGATGTACTTATTGTTAACAACAAACAGACCCCCGTATCCCCCTCCGAAAGTTTTCTTATTTCTGTTGTGTTTACTTATGAGTGCCTGCGCCAGCCCCGGCTATTATGTTCAGGCCGCTTCCGGCCAATGGCAGCTAATGCATGCCCGTCAGGATATTGGTGAGTTGTTGAACAGTACGGAAACTGATCCGACTCTAGCGAAGCAGCTTCAAAAGGCTACCGATATACTCTCCTTCGCAGAGAATGAGCTTGGTCTGCCTGCTGGGGACAGCTACCAGTCATTTGTTGAAACCGGACGAACTGCGGTTAGCTGGAACGTAGTGGCTGCGCCCGAGTTTTCCCTTGAAGCAAAAAAATGGTGTTTCCCAGTCGCAGGCTGCGTGCCTTACCGGGGTTATTTTAAGCAGGAAAAAGCTGATAAATTTGCCACAAAATTGCGCGCGAAAAATCTTGATGTTTCGGTATCTCCCGCCACTGCATACTCAACACTTGGCTGGTTCAAAGATCCACTCCTCGATACCATGATGCGCGGCAGTGATATCCGGCTGGCAGCTACCCTTTTTCATGAGCTGGCTCATCAAAGGCTTTACATTTCCGGTGACACGCCATTCAACGAAGCGTTCGCTGGCTTTGTGGAAATCATTGGAACCAAAGCGTGGCTGATAAAGGAAAATAGACCTGATGCTATAAAAGCACAGGCTAATCTGCGTGCAGCCCGACAGGATTTTCAGAACCTGTTAAGCAGCATCAGGAATAAATTATCTGCAGTTTATCAACAGAAATTGTCAGAAAGTGAGATGAGAAGATCCAAGACGATGATATTTGAGGAAATGCGCAGCCAATACGCTAATTTGAATGAAAGAAACTGGCAGGGGCGCGATTACTTTGGTGCATGGATTTCGTCTGATGTTAATAATGCACACCTGGCTCTATTGCAAAGTTACAAAGGCGGCTTTTGTGCATTTTCAAACCTTTTCGAACAAACGGGTTCCGATGTGAGTGAATTTCACCGCCAGGCTAGTCTGCTAGCCGAATTGCCAAGGGAAGATCGTAATAAATGGCTCTCTCAAAGCTGTACCGGCATTGCTTCCGTTGACAATCTGTGACAAGTTAGCGCGGTCTGAATATGGCGCTTAATGTGTGAATCTTCTAACAGCTAAATTGTCGGGCTTATTATCAGCAGGCATCATTCTCATCAGTCCGATCCCATCCTTTGCAATCGAACAGGAAAAAGGACCGACTCTGTTCGCTTGTCCGGACCCGGCCGTCGCACCGGTACGCATTGAACATCCTGTTCGTGGCCCTGCACCGATAAACCTAAAAGCACAGCAATTTGATGCTCGCTTTCCAGACCTGGCTGAAGCGACAGGTAACGTGGAACTCAGCCGGGCTGATCAGCAGATTAACACTGAATATTTACGCTACCTGCCTGGTAGCAAGTCGGTAGAAGTGCCGGGACCCATGATCTACCGGGATGCACAGGTCTCAGTTAATGCCGCCAACGCTGAATTTGATTTCAGTAAAAATGGCGGAGTGTTGAACGATGTTCGATTTACCCTGGTCGGTGCCACCGCAAATGGCAACGCCTCGCAGATGATTCTCGACAACGATAATCGATCATTCCTCAGACAGCTTGATTTCACCACATGCCCCGGGCCAGATCCGGAGTGGATATTGACGGCAAAGGAATTGGAATTCCATCATGCAGAAGGGTATGGCATCGCCCGCAGCGCAAAGCTCAAGTTTATGAATGTGCCATTTTTGTATTTGCCATGGATGAGCTTTCCGATAGATAGCAGGCGAAAAAATGGATTCCTTTATCCCCATGTCAGCAGTGCCAATGACAATGGTTTCGAGATTGGAATACCCTATTACTGGAATATTGCACCCAATCAGGATGCCACATTAACACCCCGTTATTTTACTGACCGTGGCGTTATGCTCACCGGCGAATACCGAATGATGACCGAACGTATGGCAGGCCTGGTTGAGTTTGACTATTTATTCGATGATAAAAAAACCAACAAGGATCGGAATCATTATAAATTCACACACACCACCGCGATAAATCAGCAGTGGCGATCCACCTTATTAATCGACCGGACCAGTGACAATCAATATTTTCAGGATTTTGGTATAAGCCTGGCCCAGACTGCCCGTCAGTTTCTTCATTCAAGGGTCGGCATAGACGGTGGTGGCCACTACTGGACTTTCAGCTTGCTGGCTGATGATTTCCAGGTAATTGATGAGGCTGTTTCCGTTTCCCGGGAACCATATCGCAGGCTTCCACGCATTGCCTACAATGTTGATCGTCCGATAGGGCAAAGCGGAATTCAATTTGCTCTTGATTCGGAGGTTGTCAACTTTGACCGCGATGTTGGAGTCACGGGTGTACGGTCAGATTTCTATCCTCGCCTGAACTGGGGACTAGAACGTTTTTGGGGCTTCTTGCGCAGCAGTATCGGATATCGATTCACAGACTATGAGCTGGACCTTCAGGGGCTACCAGGAAATGAAAATCTGGATCGGGGCACTGAAATTTTCAGCCTGGATTCAGGCATGTATTTTGAGCGCACCGGTAAAAGTGGATTTGTGCAGACCCTGGAGCCAAGAATTTTCTACCTATACGTACCATATGAAAACCAGGATGCGCTACCTGACTTTGATACTGCAGAATTCACCTTTGGCTTTAACCAGTTATTCCACACCAATCGATTTACCGGGGCTGACCGCCAGTCCGATGCCAACCGCTTGACCATTGCCGCAACCACGCGATCACTTGATCCGGAGTCGGGGAACGAACGCTGGAGTTTCAGTGCCGGTCAGATTTTCTATTTTGAGGACCAGAGAGTTGGTTTAAACGGTGTGATGCCGGACAATCTGGATACCTCACCGATCGTGGCTGAATTCAGCTGGCATCCGTTTACCCGGTTCACCGGTCGAATCGGGGCACAGTACAACTGGGAAAAAAGTCAGCTGGATGTTGGCACCTTCGGTTTTGATTACTTTGCACAAAAAGGAAGCCGTATTGGATTTGAATATCGATTCCGGCGCGAACGTCTGGACCAGTTTGATGTCCGTTATTACTGGCCTGTTAACGAACGTTGGAATTTTTTGAGCCGCTTAAAGTACTCTCTGGCTGACTCGGACGTACTTGAAGCACAAGTTGGAATTGAATATGAAAGTTGCTGTTGGGCCCTGCGATTGATAGCACAAAGATACCTCAGAAGCCGTGATGGTGATGAGCGTGACGCTCTGTTTCTTGAGCTAAA
>JBLHGQ010000149.1:0-6939 GCA_047614505.1 Rhodothermales bacterium
TGCCCAGGCCTGACCCTAACGATTCACTGGCATACGTGATGAATGCAGTTCGTCTGATCCGTAAAGAGTTGAATGGTGAAGTGCCGTTGATCGGTTTTAGCGGCAGCCCATGGACATTGGCAACTTACATGGTGGAAGGTGGTTCCAGCAAGAATTTTGGAAAGGTCAAGGCCATGCTTTATGAGCAACCATTGGCGGCACATGAGTTACTTGGAAAATTGGCAGATTCGGTCACCGATTACCTCAATGCGCAAATCGAATCCGGCGTTCAAGCTGTACAGATATTTGATTCCTGGGGAGGCGCGCTTGGCTACGACGCATTTAGGGAGTTTTCTCTGGATTACCTTCAGCGCATCGTCGCTGGCTTGAACACTGCACCGGATGGATCCAAAGTTCCTGTCATTCTCTTTTGTAAAGCTTGTAACGGGCACCTGGAAGCAATTGCTGACACCGGCTGTGAGGCCGTAGGTGTTGACTGGACCATAACGCTTGGCGAAGCCAGACAACGAGTAGGGGAACGGGCCGCAATTCAGGGCAACCTCGACCCGTCGATTTTGCTTGCCTCACCTGAAGTTATTCGCCAACAGGTTGCCACGACATTGAAAAGTTATGGCAGCGGCAATGGTCATATTTTTAATCTGGGGCATGGCATAACGCCCGATGTTAAACCCGAACATCTTGCCAGCCTGGTCGATGCGGTTGCTGAAATCAGCCCCGAATATCACTCATAAGCCTATGGCCTATGGTTGAATCGACCTCAGCCACTTAAGATTAAGCCATGTCGGTCAGGTTTTTTGTTTTTGTTATTCTGATATTGGTTGCAATGCTGGCGCTTTTTCTGGCGCTGGTGGCTACCGATACGGCCCTGTCTGTCTGGCAAAGACTTATTGTTGCGCCTTTGTGGCTGCAAATTGCCTATGTGTTTGTTTTGGTACTGGTTTCAACCGCAAGCACCCTCCTTGCGTGGCGTTGGCTAAGCCCGGCAAAGAAAAAGCCGGCCCGGGAACGCAGTACCACAATCGATTCCGATTCATTACAGGATGACCTTCTCGAATCTGCTCAGTCCGGTGTTAATGTAACTGCAGCACTGGCCGAAATTCGTGAACAACGAAGGCGTAAACTGTCTGCCGAAGTCCACATTGCTGTGTTCGGAGAGGTCAGCGCCGGCAAAAGTAGCCTGGTCAATGCCTTGTTACCCGACGCAACAATTAACAGCGACCCGAGGGCTGGCACAACCACGGAAATCAATCATTACTCCTGGTCGGCAGATTCCGGCGACAAAGTCATCATCACCGATCTCCCGGGCTTTAACCTGGATGACGACCATCGTATCCTCGAGGAAGCCCGTCGGGCCCATCTGGTGGTATTCGTTTGTGACAGCGACCTGACAGCCAGCCAGGGGGAGCAACTCAAGAAATTACAGTCATTGAATAAACCCATACTATTGGCTGTAAACAAAGTTGATCGGCTTTCGAGCGATGAAGCGGCTCTGATTCTTCAAAGAATCGGTGAGCAGGTCAAGTTACCAGGTGAAGATTTATTGGCCATTCAGACTGGTGGTCGCGAAGAAGTGGTGCGATTGCTAAGTGATGGATCGGAGAAAACCGAGACCCGCGCGCGCACTTCAAACATCGACTCACTCAGAAGAGCAATTCAAAGACATCTGGATGAGAATCTGGAGTTAATGGAAGCATTGAGAGATACCGCTGTTTTAATTCTGGCATCGGAGAAACTTGATGTGGCACGGGATGAACACCGTGAGGCACAGGCCACAAGCCTGGTCAGCAAATACTCCCGGCGTGCAGTGATCGGAGCAATGGCAGCAGTCGCCCCTGGATCCGATCTGGTCATTCAGGGTGTCCTGGCAACCCGCCTGGTACAGGAACTCTGCCAACTTTATGGTGTTTCAGTTAAGGAGGTGCAAATTGAATCCTTTATCAAGCTGGCCGGTGGCAAACTGAAAAATATGAGTGCCATCACTATGGCCATTGCAGGAAACGCGATGAAGGCCTTTCCGGGAATCGGCACTCTTTCAGGTGGATTGCTGCATGCAGTTGCCTACGGCCTGATATTTGACAGCCTGGGCCGGGCTGCGGCGCAAACCTTATCCAGTCGCGGGGAGTTACGCCCCTATCCGGCAGCACAAGCCTTTGAGGAACTACTACGTGAGAATCTTGAATCAGGTGCGGGACGTTTTGCAAAACTTGCGGTTTCGCAAAAAACCCGTACGGACCCTACCTGATCGGCATCTTTTAGAAGCCAACAGGAACCTGCGTGAATTGCTGGAGGACACCAGCATTCCTGCAAAGGTACGTCTTGAATTGGAGTCGGAGTTTAACGAAATTGAGGAGATGCTGACTAAACTACGGCGCGAAGAAATTCATATCGCTGTATTCGGCCGGGTTGGCGCGGGCAAGTCTTCTTTATTAAATGCGCTGATAGACAAGGATATTTTCGAAACCAGTCCGTTGCACGGCATGACTCGTGATGCAAAAAGGGCTAACTGGTCGGCTATTAGCCAAGATCACGTACAGTTGATTGATACTCCAGGAATAGATGAGCTTGATGGTTTGGAGCGCGAGGCTTTGGCAAACGACCTTGCCAAACGCGCTGATATTTTGATCATGGTGTGCGAAGCTGATCTGACAGAAAAAGAGTTTTTGGCACTGGAGTCTTTAGTGGCACGTAAAAGGCCGTTGATTCTGGTGCTTAATAAGGCGGATCGATATAGCCGTGAAGAATTGGAATTACTGCTCAGGCGGCTGCGCCAGAGGTGCACTGATCTACTGCCTCCGGAGCGGATACTTACAGCGTCAGCAGACCCGAGACCCGAAATAGTGATTATCCAGTCTGCCGATGGTCATGAGCGCGAATCCAGCCGACCTCGAACAGCAGATGTGTATCAATTACGCACACTGCTCTGGACAGTGCTTGAGCGGGAAGGAAAAACGCTTGCAGCTCTCAATGCTGCTCTGTTTGCCAGCGAACTTGACTCACAGATAGCAGACCGGATCGTCGCTGCCCGACAAGCCGTAGCTGAGCGGGTGATTCGAAATTATTGTATTACCAAGGGACTCGCAGTTGCAGTCAATCCGGTGCCTGTTGCCGACCTGTTGGCTGCTGCCGGAATTGATGTTGCCCTGGTTATTCACCTTGGTGATATTTATGGATTTTCCCTGTCCCGTCGTGAGGCCACACGGCTTTTGTTTACCATAGCCACGCAACTGGCAGCGTTAATGGGTGCTTATTGGGGAATCAACCTCGTCTCCAGCGCGCTTAAGACTGTTTCTGCAGGATTATCAACGGCATTAACAGCTACCGCCCAGGGCGCTTTGGCATGGTATGCAACGTATTTGACCGGTACGGTCGCGGCCAGTTGGTTCGCACATGGCAAATCCTGGGGTGATGCAGGGCCGAAAGAAACGGTTCGCGAGATACTTGCTTCACTGGATCAGGACTCAATCCTGCTGACTGCACGTGAGGAAATCGCTACACTGATTGACCGCCCGGCTCGCAAAGCCTCTACATTCTCATAACCCAGGTGAATCATTTGATCCCTCGCACGCTCAAACTTAACCCGAAAATAAAGATCCTTCACCGCAAAGGCGTGCTGTTTGCCGGGCAGCTTTCAGGATTAGCACAGCCTGTGCAATTGCTTGAATTCGACATCGCGATTCTGAGTCTTTTTCTTCGGACAGCTGAGCCTCAAAAAGCAGTACACGAAATTCTTGGTGGCAGCACACGTCGCCTGCTACCTTCAGTGCCTTCAGCTGAAACACTATTGGGCCGAATTCAACAGCTGTTTCAGGCGCAGGTTCTGAGTTCCGGTGATTCCGGCTTGATCGAAGTGCCGGCACACGAACAGCCTGTTAACTTGCAAGCTTGTGCCGAATTACCCGGCCTCGATGACAGCACCCGCCTTCGACTGGGCGTGAACATCGCCATTAAACCGGCAACCGCTTCATTCCAGATATGGAGCCCTGCAAGACGCAAGCATTTTTACCCTGGCCTTGAGTTACTGCTATTGATGGTTTCTTTTTTGAACGATAGCACTGCAGCCGAAGTCATCACATCAAAGTCACAATTCGGTACTGCCTCAGATCGCAGCAAAGGAATTCAGTGGCTACTTGAAGCGGGCCTCCTGATCCGTTCGGATCACAAGCCAGTCATGCCCACGCGCGGTCCTGAGCAACTCAATGTCGCTCGATCGGCAGTACGCGGCATTGGATGGCAGGATATGCAACCCGACGATCGCATCCCGATTTATTTTACCCCTCACATGGAAAATCATTATCCGCTGGCGCTGGGAATGATTGCAGCAGCGATAAGTGCTTACAAAAACGGGGATCTGCTCAAGCGTTTCCAATTGCTACCGATTTCCTATCTGTCACCGCAGGAGTTGTTTACCGGCCCCTACCAGCGATTCGGGCCGGGTATATGGCTGTTTTCCAATTACATGTGGTCGCTGGATATCAATCTGCAAATATCCGCCATGCTCAAGACCCGGGACACCGGAAGCCTGACTATCCATGGCGGCCCAAGTACGCCCGGATATCCTGCAGCGTGCGCTGCTTTTATGGATCGCAATAGTTCTGTTGATATCGCAGTTCATGGTGAAGGTGAAGTTGCGGTAACTGAAGTGCTTGAAAAGCTGGTACGGAATGCAGAAGGTCTTATTGAATTTTCAGCTGCCGAACTCGGAAAAGTTGAAGGCCTTACGTTCCGCAAAAATGATGCCCCCGGTGGATTGGTAACAAGCTTGCCCCGTACACGGCTTAAAGAGCCCGACAGTATTCCATCTCCCTATTTAACCGGTGTTTTCGACTCCTACGACGGAAAGGTTGAGGCTGCCATTATCGAATCCAATCGAGGCTGCCCCTTTGGTTGTACTTTTTGCGACTGGGGTTCGGCAACCAACCAAAAAGTCCGGAAATTTGAATTGGAAAGGGTCAAGCAGGAAATCGAATGGATTGGCGCGAACAACGTAAGGGTATTGTGGATCGCTGATGCCAATTTCGGTATGTATGATCGCGATATAGAGCTTGCAGAGCATATCGTAGCGACCAAGAAGAAACACGGGTACCCTCGTGAAGTGGTGGTTAATTACACCAAGAACACCACCCGCAGGTTAGTTGAAATTATCAAGGCATTTTCTTCCGGAGGCATTATCAGCCAAGGCATCATCTCCATTCAAACCACCGATGAGGCAACGCTTGAAGTTATTAATCGCAAGAACATTAAAACGGACAAATACGACGAGCTCAGTGCTGTTTTTGCCGATGCTAACCTGCCCTTGTCTACTGACCTGATGATAGGCCTTCCTGGTATCACTCCTGAGGCATTTGATCGTGACCTGCAACGTTATTTTGATGTAGACGTATCCACCAAAGCCTACCCAACCCAATTATTGCCCAATAGTCCCATGGCGGACCCTGAGTATCTGGAGAAATACCAGATCAAGGTCGATGAGGATGACTTCATTATTTCCTGCCACAGCTTTTCTGAGACTGAACTGAAAGCAATGAAGACAATTTACAATGTGTTCACTGTCGCTGACGGCTATTCAACACTCAGGTATGTGATGCGGTATTTGCAGTGGGAGCATGGCATTTCAGCGTTGGACTTTTTGCATGATCTATTGGATGAAATCACAACATCTGCTGGAAAGTATCCAGCTATTAGCTGGGCTATGAAGTTTTTCACGACAGATAAGTTTATGCCGGGTGGGTGGAAAGTTTTCTATGACGAGATCGCATTGTTTGCGATGGAAAAGTATGGCATTAGACGCCAGGGGGCATTCAACACCATATTATTGGTCAATGAAATTGCCATGCCGGATGACACCGTCAACTATCCTCTTGAGTTTGAGCTGGAGCATGACGTGACTGCATGGTTCCATCACCATAATGGCAAGCCAGTGCATGAGGTGAAGAAATTGGCCAGTTACCCGCCAGGCAGTTTCAGCGTAGATGACCCTGATAACATGGCCAGTATTGATATGGATTACATCCAATACGACTCACATCAGTATTTCTGGGAGTTGCGCTCTCCCACCGCCAGAGCCAAATCAGTGTCGGACATCGCAAAAGCAGCTGAGGCATGAATGGGTAAAACTTCTGCCCGCATTACAATGTGACCCTATTTGTCTGTCAAAAATTCCGGGGGTAAGTATTTGAATCTTTCCATTTGCTCAAAGTGATCGTTAACTATCCTGCGAACTTGCGTATCGCTCAGTTTTTCCCGCCACTCATTTTGTTGTCCGTGCCTGAAAAACGACTGTGCGTTCTCAAATTTTTCAACAAAGCCCCGCTTAACCTCCTGTGCTTTGAGCTGCTTAAATGAGGAAAACCGTACAGCTTTTTGTAGACGCTTAAGATCCTTGCGTTGACCGAGAAATGAAACTACTTTCCTGAATTCTTTAAGAGGGTTAGCCAGCATCTTCTCGTACTTTAACACTAAAATCTGCGCCTCTGCTTTCGCCGTCCAGCTTTGAACATGGCTTGACCAGGAACTCATGATCTGGGGTACGTGTAAAGCTTCATTGGGTGTGCCTGACATTTCCTCAGCCATATGATAAATGGCCTCGTCAATCGGATAAGAAAAATAATTGGCCATCGATACGGCCACATCCAGTGGATTCCTGACGATGTAGATTGCGCCCGAAGTCACAGAAGAATTGTGTAAGGGAAAGCCTTTATATTCGCCGAGGAAGTTGTGCGATTTCACAAACAGCGTGCCGCGAGCCTGCCTGGCCATATGTGCATGCACTAAGGGTCGAATTGCACAAATCTCTTCAGTTGACAGCTCTGTGCTTAGTTTTCCCTTCTCAACAAAGAGCTGGAAGCGTTCAGCCAGAGTTTCTGCAGTGGACAGCTTGAACAGCTCATTGATGTCCACCGGTTGATCCAGGTTTTGCAGGTAATTTTCAATAAATGCGCG
>JBLHGQ010000150.1:0-6758 GCA_047614505.1 Rhodothermales bacterium
TTCCAGTCGCTCTGCCAATACGAGCACTGCCTCGCGTTCGGGCTCAAGTCCGACTGCGCGCATTCTATTATTGATCCAACCGGGCAACTCTTGTGGCGACACAGGCCAGATATCAACCCGGGTGCCCGCTTTTTCCAGGGAAGTCGCCCATTTTGAACTACGGGAACTTTTATCCCATTGCTCACAACTGACAATGAGCAGCACATCGGGATCGGGTTGTGCCGCCCATTCGCTTAATACTTTTGCCCCGACACGGCCCGGTTTGCCTCCTGGCAGGCGCAGGTCAATAATCTTTTTTGAAGCAAATAATGAGCCACTCGAACCGGTTTGATCGATACTCGTCCAGTCAAATTTGCCAGTTACCTGATATAGCTCTCTTTCAAGAAAACCCTGTTGTTTAGCAATGTCCAGAACCTGGTCCCTGCACTCGGAAACCAGTAACGGTTCCGCACCGCCAAAAAGATAGACAGGTGCCAACCCCCGCTGAAGAGCGCTTGAAAGCTGATCAATTCGTAGAGGCAATGACTATTTCTCCGCTGTACCCAGGTGGCGGATGACCAGCCTGGACAATGTATCTGCCATGTTCTTTCTAAGAAATTCTTCTTCCTGAGCAGCGGCCAGAATGTCCTGCTCATCGAAACTGATCACCCTGCTTTGTTCCAGCTTATGGTCCGGAATCAGAATTTGTCCATTGGAATCAAGCAGCCGAAAACTTATCGAGTGCCGAACCCTGTATTCCCTCACCCGGGCATTATCTCCTATGGTCAAAATCTCTTTTCTCACTACGTTAAGTGGCACTTCAAGTACCGCTCCGCTGTCACTTGCTTCAACTATATTTATTCCGCTTTGTTCGAGCAGGTTTGACAAACGACGTGCAAACGGGCTGTACGGATTTTGTATTTCCAGCCTGGTTTGTGCCATTTCCAACGGCAGAATGGTTTCTGCCTGCAAGTGAAATCCACATGAGGCAATAATAATTGCAGCAATAAAGATGGGAATAATTCTGATGGTTGATTTCATCACTTTGACTAAGCTACCACGATACTGAGAAGTCGATCCGGGACCAGGATCACTTTACGAATTGATCTATCTTCGATGTGACGTTGTACATTGATCTCACTCATTGCCGTGGCCTGAACATACTCCTGATCCGACCCTGGCGGCACCTGAATGTTGGCACGTAGTTTTCCATTCACCTGAACCGCAATGGTAATCGTTGATTTCACCCGCGCCGATTCATCAACTTCAGGCCAACGGGTTGAAGTAATTGGCTTTGAATGTCCAAGTTTATGCCAGAGTTCTTCGCAAATATGAGGGGTTATCGGGGTCATCAACCTGACGATAGTATTCCAACCCTCATCCAGAACTGCCCTGTCGAGTTCTGACCGGCCCTCAAAACGACCGAGATGATTACTTAATTCCATTACCGCAGCGATGGCGGTGTTGAATGTCAGTCGCCGTTCGATGTCGTCTGAAACTTTGGCAATCGCATCATGCACCAGGCCGCGAATTCGTTTTTGATCGTCATCAAGTTCATCTTTCCTTAATTCACTCACTTCACCGCCTGCGACGTGTGCACTAACCAAAGACCATAGCCTGCGTAAAAACCTGAATGCTCCCTCTACCCCCGAATCCGACCACTCCAGAGAGTTCTTTGGTGCTGAATTTGAAACCGAAAACAGGCGAACAGTATCGGCACCATATAAATCGACAAGGTCATGCGGGTCAACACCATTGTTGCGGGATTTGGACATCTTCTCTACGGCACCAATTGCCACAGAATCGCCATTTGAGCTAAGCCTGGCCGCAATTACTTTCCCTTCGCTGTCCCTTTCAACATCGACATCGGCCGGATTGATCCAGGTCGTACTGCCATCCGGGTGATCCTGTCGGTATGTCTCAGCCACCACCATGCCCTGACAAAGCAATCGCGTTGCAGGTTCATCACTTTGGACTATGCCTGCGTCCCTCATCAGCTTGTGATAGAAACGGAAATACATCAAATGCAAAATCGCGTGCTCAATTCCGCCGATATATTGATCGACCGGCAACCAATAGTTGGCACGTTCATCAAGCTGGGAATCTGCACCGGGGCTGCAATACCTGGCGTAATACCAGGAGGATTCCATAAAAGTGTCAAATGTATCAGTTTCACGCTCGGCTTCTGCGCCGCATTGCGGACACTGTGTCTTTCTCCATTCCGGATCAGACTTGATTGGTGACAGGACGCCCATAAAAACGACATCTTCCGGCAGTACAACCGGTAATTGGTCTTCAGGAACCGGGACAGCACCGCATTGAGTGCAATAAATTACCGGTATCGGACACCCCCAGTATCGTTGACGGCTAACACCCCAGTCTCGCAGGCGGTAATTCACTGTCTTTTCGCCCAACCCCTGTGTTTCCAGCCAATCAATCGCTGCTGAGCGTGCTTCTTCTACTTCAAGTCCATTCAGCCACTCGCTATTGATACTTGGTCCATCGCCAGTGAAAGCATCACCTTCCCAGCCTTCGCTTGGCTGCACGGTGCGGATAATGTCCAGTCCATGAGCTTTGGCAAAATCCCAGTCCCGCTGGTCCTCGCCCGGAACCGCCATAATTGCTCCGGTCCCATACCCCATCAATACATAATCAGCCAGATAGACCGGTACTGCTTTACTATTGAATGGGTTTAAAACATATGCGCCGGTAAATACGCCACGTTTCTCACCATCTTCTGCAATACGGTCCAATTCCGTTTTTCCACTGAGCGCAGAAAGGAATTCTTCAACGGCAGGCTTCTGTTGTGCCGATACAATCTGAACGACCAGTGGATGCTCAGGCGCAAGAACGGCATAGGTAACACCAAAACCCGTGTCCGGACGGGTAGTAAAAACCTGGATAGCAAGATCCTGCTTATCCAATTCCCCATGTTCATCGCAAATCTTCAACACAAACTCGGCGCCTTCAGATCTGCCAATCCAGTTGCGCTGCATGGTTTTGACCGCTTCAGGCCATTCTTCCAGGGTATCCAGACCACTCAGTAGTTCTTCGGCATAGTCGGTTATCTTCAAGAACCACTGGGGAATCGACCTTCGCTCAACAACCGCACCGGATCTCCAGCCACGGCCATCTACCACTTGCTCATTAGCCAGTACGGTCTGATCTACAGGGTCCCAATTAACTTCTGCGTCTTTTCGATATGCCAGTCCTTTTTTCATCAAACGCGTGAACATCAACTGCTCCCAGCGATAGTATTCCGGTTCGCAGGTCGCAAATTCACGATTCCAGTCGTATGCAAATCCCAGACGCTCAAGTTGAGATTTCATATGTTCAATATTTGCGTACGTCCACTTGGCGGGTGCCGTTTTATTTTTTATAGCTGCATTCTCTGCTGGAAGGCCAAATGCGTCCCATCCCATGGGCTGCAATACGTTTTTGCCCAGCATTCTCTGGTAGCGGCTTATAACGTCTCCAATGGTGTAATTACGAACATGGCCCATATGCAACGCACCGGAAGGATAGGGCAACATTGAAAGGCAATAAAATTTCTCGAGGCCGGGCTCCTCGCGTGCGACAAATGTCTCATCCTGAATCCAGCGCTGCTGAATCCGCGATTCAATTTCTGCGGGATTATAAGGTTGTTGATCCATGTATCAGTTGCCTGGCTATGATGATGTACGAATGAAGACAGGAAGCTTAACTGACAGCCATGCGATAAAAAAGCCCCATAAAAAAAGGCGGGCACAATGCCCGCCTTTTCAGTTTGGATTGTTCAGCAAATATCAGCCGCCGTCACCACCTTTGGCTTCCTCAGCTGCTTCGGCTGCATCATCCATCAGATCTTCTGCAGCCCCCTCAATAGCGTCGCCTGCATCTTCAGCCATGCCTTCAACTGCGTCCATTGCATCACCGGCCATACCTTCAGCCTTGCCCATCGCATCTTCTGCCATATCTGCGGCACCATCAGTAGCTTCTTCAATAACATCTCCAGCAACCGTTGCTGCATCAGAAGCCATCTCTGTTGCGTTGTCGACAGCTTCAGTTGCCGCTTCTGCAACAGGACCCGCTTGCTCTTCAGATTTACTACAGGCCGCAAGAACAAAAGCCAGCGCAAATGTAATTAATAATATTTTAAATCTCATTTTCATTTCCCTCATTATGTACTTCAAATAACAGTTTACTACTGAGTTGCCTTCCAATCATACGGATTTAACCACTTGCCGTAAAATCGGTTCTATTGAAAACGCGCTACGAACCATGTGAAATTCACCTGGCCGACAGATCTTCCGGGCCTTATGGGTGTTCTTAAGATAGACCTTTTAAGCCTGTATTCAGGTATCAATGTGGAGATGCCCGATGCTTAATTCCTGTGCCGGATATAAGCCATGAGTCCTTGCAAGTCAGGAGACACTGACGCGCCACCCTCCAGTGCGGTTTTAATTTCAGGCGCCAATGATTTGCCCAATTCAACACCCCACTGATCAAAGGCATTGATTCCCCAAATAATGCTTTCTACAAATACTTTGTGTTCATAAAGTGCAAGTAATTTACCCAGATTTCGTGGGCCAAGGTCATCCAGCAACAACAATTCGCTAGGTCGATTACCTGTAAAACTTCGATGCCCAAGCAAGGCTTCATTGGCTTCCGACAATTTTATTGCGCTCTCCGATTCCATTTGTATACGGGTCTGCTCTGCAGATCTGCCTGCAGCAAGCGCGGTGGCCTGAGCCAGCATATTAGCGAGCAGTTCACTATGTGCTTCTCGATCATCGTGGTCAGGGCGAATGACAGCAATCAGATTCAAAGGAACAATATCGGTACCCTGATGCAGTGCCTGGAACAGGGAATGTTGCGCATCTGTGCCGCTTTCGCCAAAAACCACAGGTGCGGTTGCATGGACGACCGGTAAGCCGCTGACATCAACGCCCTTACCATTGGACTCCATAATCAACTGCTGAAGGTGTGCAGGCAATGCACGAAGCCGCTGATCATAAGGAATGACCCCCCAGCTGGAATAATTGCAAATGTTCCTGTGCCAGACTCCGAGCAGACCCATGATTACCGGCAGGTTCTCGTGCAGTTCTGCCTGCTGGAAATGACTGTCCATTTCTGCAGCACCTTGCGTCAATTCGTCGAACGCCGCTGGACCACCGATTGCTGCTGCGGCCAAAGACACAGGCGACCACAGCGAGTAGCGACCACCAACCCAGGCAGGCAGGAAAAGTGTTTGCCCTTCCGGCACGCCGAACTGAATTGCCCGATTGGTTTCTCCGGTCACAGCAAACAGCCTTCTACCGACAGCACCATCACCCAGGTTTTTTGCCAACCATTGTTGAAGCCGTTTCCCGTGCATCAGAGTGTCGCCGGTGGTAAAGCTTTTTGAAACGAGTATGACTACCGTCTCCGCAGGGTCCAAGGTTCGAAGCAAATCCTCCCGGAAATGAGCATCGACCGAACCCAAAAAATAGACCTTGGGAAGCTTTAAGGCAGATGATGCGGATACGCCTGAACCGAAAACATCGCACAAAAGTTTTGTTCCTAAAAGGGAGCCCCCAATTCCAATATGCACAATATTACGAACTCGCATCTCCCCTTCATTCGGATGCGTTCCTTTATGAAAATGCCCAGCGAACTCGAGCATTCGATGCATGCTTTCTTCCATTGCGTTAAATTCAATAGCTGGAAGATGGTTGCCCAGTTCACGCGAACGAAGCGCCATATGCATTGCAGGGCGGTTTTCTGTGAAGTTGACGTCCTCTCCGCTGAAAAGTCTGTCACGGTAATGCTCAAAGTCACTGGCCTTCGCAAGCTTTAACAGCAAAGCCAATGCCTCCTGGTCAAGATGTGTGCGGGAGAAATCAAGCAGCATCCCTTCCATCCCAATACTGAATTGTTCAAACCGTGCCGGCTCACAAAGCAGCTTTGCCAACGGAATGTTTTTAAGTTTTTTGTTGTATTTTTGCAACAGTTCCAATATTTGCACTGATGATGACATTAATTTTGACATAGTTGAATCCGGCGCCTTTAGCTTCATTTTGGTCAGGTTTTCAGACAGGAAAAGTTCATCACGGGGAATTGCACTTGCTCAGACGGTGCTCTGATCAGGCACCCTGTATAGAGCTTATCTATTTGTATCTTATGGATATTTATCCATTTTACGTAACGATATTTAAGGCCAAAAAAAAGCCTCTCCCCAGTTAAGAGGAGAGGCAGGGTTTTGGAGTGATGTACCTGTATTATGCGCCCTATATCCTTGGTAATCGTTGCAGTTTCACCAAGGAAGGTGGTAATAATACCACTAATAGGCATTAATGCCAACTTTATTAACAATAAATCTTTGAATCTGCAAAGGCATTCAAAAGTTAGTAAAGCGACGATTCCGGCCTCTAAATTCATATTCGTAATTCTTCAGAGAGTTGCTCGATCCCAGACTGATCATTATAAGATTGAACTGTGTTATTGCCTCTCAATCGAGCCAGGCAGGATCTGACTGTACCACGAGACGGAATCATCAACTCAGGTTCGAGTTCATATAAAGGCACCAGTACAAACGCTCTTTTATGCATTCGCGGATGGGGCACAGTTAAATTCACCCAATGCAATATTTTCCCATCGAATAACAGAATATCAAGGTCAATTTGTCTGGGGCCCCAGCGTCGACCATCAGGATCACGCCCCATATCAAGTTCCACTTTTTTTAATATGCTGAGTAATTCGGCGGCGCCACAGTTAACTGTTAACTCGGCAACTGCATTGGTGAAATGGTTCTGATCCAA
>JBLHGQ010000151.1:0-6754 GCA_047614505.1 Rhodothermales bacterium
CTGCTGGCTATCGACGACTGTATTGAGCGTCAACCCGGTGAAGGCTGGGTGCTTGGCGAGGGGTGGACTTTAGCCATTTTTCCGCCGAACGGAATTCCGGATCGCAAGATACTGGATCAACTGATTAGCAACAGACCTGCAGCCTTTTGGTCTTACGATGCCCACGCCGCCTGGGTGAACTCCCGGGCATTGGAAATGATGGGCATTGATGCTTCCACTCCTGACCCCGAAGGCGGTCGAATTGACCGTGACCCGATAACAGGCGAGTTACTTGGCGGTTTGCATGAAAACGCCATGGACTTAATACGTGCGCTTTTACCTCCGGTCAGCGATGAGACACTTGTTGAAGGTGTCCGGTTTGCCCAAACCAAACTGAATTCATTAGGCATCACCGCCGTACAGGATCCTCTGGCAGAGACCAGGGGCGGAAGTGAATACCGGGTTCTTCCGGCTTACCGGATCATGGCCGATCGCGGTGAACTGACCTTGCGTGTGAGGGCTGACATGTACTGGGAGCCAAATGAGGGTATTTCAGAACAGATTCCCCGGCTTGAAAGTTTGCGAAAACAATACAGTGGCGGCTATTTGCAGGCCGGCGGCATCAAGCTATACCAGGACGGTGTGATGGAAACCGGTCTGGCGGCCATGCTCGAGCCTTATATTGGCCTGGGCGAAGGTTATCGGGGGCCTGCAGTGCACGAGCCAGCAGATCTCGCAGCCATTGCCATTGCGTTGGACTCGGTTGGTTTTCAATTGCATATACACGCCATTGGTGATCGCGCTATCCGTGACAGTCTCGATGCAATCGAAGCCACGCGCATGGCCAATGGCGAACGGGACTCAAGGCATCAGATTGCTCATCTGGAGCTGATTGATCCGCAGGATATTCCACGCTTTGCCAAGCTGGATGTTATCGGCGTATTTCAGCCGCAATGGGCGTACCAGGATACCTATGTTGTTGATATGACCATCCCGAAGATAGGTGAGCAAAGGGCACGTTGGTTGTATCCGATTAAAAGTGTTTTGAACAGTGGCGGTCGCATCGCTTTCGGTAGCGACTGGTCAGTAGACACTGCTGACCCGTTGGAAATCATGGAGACCGCAGTAACGCGCATTGAATCCCTGAGTAACAAGGGTGAGCCGCTATTTGCTGAAGAAGGTATCAGCGTGGAGGAAGCCATTGCTGCCTATACGATCCATGCGGCCTTTGCCAATTTTCTGAATGAAACCACCGGCAGCATCGAGGTGGGCAAGCTGGCCGATCTGGTGGTGCTGGAACGTAATTTGCTGACAATTCCAGCATTTGAAATCTCCGATGCGAAGGTGTTGGCCACTTATCTGGAAGGCCGGCAGGTTTACGCTGCACCTGACTGATATTACAGATTAATGGTCATCGTATATTTCAGCGCCTACTTGCCCTGGCCGGCAAACCCAGATTCCCTGAGTGCTATGCAATAAATGCAGTAGACATTTTAAAATACGAAGCATATGCTCCAGTGAGGGAATCTCCTACAACCGCTTCTGGCGAACAATAGTGGAATTATTTATGACTATGGATACAACAAATGATAGTTCGTTTGAATGGAAACAACGCACTATAGTTACTGCCATTGCAGCCGCTTTAACTCCGGTAATGCCAGGAGTCGTTCTGGCACAGAATGCAAACGAAACCGACGAAAACCGAATTGAAGAAGTCATTGTATCCGCCCGAAAGCGCGACGAGAATATTCAGGACATCCCGCAATCAATCCAGGCTTTCAGCCAACAGGATATCGCCAAGATAGGCATAAAGGGCCTGGATGATGTGGCCAAATTCGCACCTTCCATGACCGTGGTGGGTTCATCTGCCGGCTTGCAGAAAATTGTATTTCGTGGGCTGGCCGATTCAGTCAGACCGTTTATCGCCGATTCATCATCAGCCATTTATCTTGATGAACAACCACTGACAACAGGTGCTCAGTCTCCTGAAATTCGACCAATTGACCTGGAACGAATTGAAGTATTGGCTGGTCCTCAAGGCACGCTTTACGGTGCCAGTTCACAGTCCGGAACGGTTCGTTATATCACTGCCAAACCAGACACATCTGAGTTCGATGCAAATGTCGGTGGTGGTATGCACAGCGTTTCAGGTGGCGATACCGGCTGGGATGCCGATTTCATGGTCAATATTCCCCTGATTAAGGACAAGTTTGCTATCCGGTTGGTAGGTTTTGGAGCCAAAGACGCAGGCTACATTGATAATGTGCTTTCCAATACGCCGGGCCGTTTTGACGCCAATTCAGGCGAACAGATTTTGGGCAATAAAACCAATGCCGCTCTGGTAGAGGAAGATTTCAACAGCGCAGACTGGAAAGGTGCCCGCATCTCGGCAAAGTGGAATGTTAACGAAGACTGGTCACTGACCGGCATTTACAACAATAGCGATTCCAAAATCAATGGGTATAGTGATTATGATCCTACACAGGGTGACCTGAAAACCATTAAATTTAAAAATGAGTTATGGGACGATAACTGGAGTAATTTCCAGTTAACCCTCGATGGTGATCTTGGTTTCGGCAAATTCACCTCGTCCACGTCCTACTTTGAGCGGGACACGGCTTATCAATTTGACGGTACCAACGGTATTGCCTATTACCATTCTGCCCTGGGTTTTTACGGACGCGGTAGTTGTGGCAGCAACCCTTACTACGCCTATTACAATATTTATGATTTTGCCACGGCCTGTGAGTTGAACTACACCGGTTATGATACCGATGATGCCGATCCAACAGCCACGTGGCGAAACGATCAGCGTGATACCCGCTGGACGCATGAGACGCGCTTTTCCGGCAGTAATTCCCGTTGGGACTGGACGGCTGGATTTTTCTATCAGGAAGCCAAGCAGGAATGGATTTACAAAACCACCATTGATGACTACACCAAGACAGAATCATGGGCAGCCTTCAACGCTCTTTACGGTGGCCTTGAACCTACTAATGTCAAATGGAGCTCCCGCGAGAAGAACAAACGTGAAGATCGTTCGCTGTTTGGTGAGGCAACCATCAATATTAGTGACAAGTGGAAGATGTTACTGGGTGGGCGTTGGTACAAGGCCGACGTCGAACGGACTTACACTTTAAGAAATCCGGGTACAGCACCCGCAAGTATCTCGAAACCCTCAGGCAGTGATAGTGGTTTCCTGCCCAAGATCGGATTACAGACCTTCCCTG
Source organism: Rhodothermales bacterium (assembly GCA_047614505.1). Taxonomy (GTDB): domain Bacteria; phylum Pseudomonadota; class Gammaproteobacteria; order Xanthomonadales; family SZUA-36; genus JABDJL01. The sequence continues at coordinate 3,210 of JBLHGQ010000151.1, forward strand.
AAGATGATCGCATGTTCTATGCCTTGTACTCGGAAGGGTTCCGCACCGGCGGCATCAATCGCGCCCGGGGTAACCCGACTTTGCCAGTTCAGTACAACTCGGATTTACTCGAAAACTATGAATTTGGCATGAAATCTCAATGGAAAGAAGGGAAAGTTCAGCTGAATATCATCGGTTACCACCAGGTCTGGAAGGATATGCAGCTGGAGTTGACGGACCCAAGCTGGGCCTATGGTGAGCCCTACCAGACGGTCATCGCGAATGTAGGTGATGCAGTTGTTGACGGTATGGATATCGAAATTAGCGTGCTGCCGGCCCCGGGTTGGACTCTGGGTCTGGTCAGCACTAATCTCTTCAAGGCCGAGATCAACGAAAATATCGCTGTGTTTGACGCGAGAAGCCCGGGTGACCTTGCGTTGGAAATTCCCAAGGGTACACGCCTGCCATTGGTCGCAGATCTGAACCTTGCTGCCTTTGCTGAATACGACTGGGTAGTAAATAAAATGAATGGCGCCGATGCTTACCTGCGATTGCAGTACAGCCATACGGGGTCTTCGTACAATCGCCTGCTTGACAATGATGGTGACCCAGACGGAACCACTTATGGCGGCCGCTCATATCAGCCAGGTTATGAGGTCTGGGATTTACGCGCTGGTCTGGCTTTTGAAAATTGGGATATCTCCCTTTTTGCAGATAACCTGACCGATGAGCGCCAGACTTTGTTCCACGACACCAATGCTGACCTTTACTGGGGCCGAGATAACGTTCGCACTGGTCAGCCGCGTACCTATGGTGTGAACGTTAGACATTACTTCAAATAGCTAATCAATACCGGCGGTCAGACTGCCGGTTCAACTTGCCAAACGGCCGGGGACTTTCCCGGCCGTTTTGTTTATGAGTCCCAACCCTCCAGCTCATCGCCCAGCATTTCAATCAATGGAGCAAGTTCTGTTCGAAAATTGCGCCAGTGGTTAACCGAAGTGCTAAAGATTGGCTGCCGTACCTGCTCTGAACTGGCGGTGCGCACAGCGCGTTCCGTTTCGTAAAATCGAAGACAACTTTCTTCAAAAGGCAGGCCACAATATTCAAGCAGCCTGCGGGTTTGTTCTTCCTGGTTGTTCACTAATTCCTCGTATCGCACCTCTAGCACCCGGCCCGGCAAAACCTCATCCCAGTGACGCATCATGCTGCGGTACTCCCGATAGTATTCGCCCAATTCAAACAAGTCATAACTGAAGGTCTGGCCATGAGCGAAGTGCTGTTTAAGTGTGCCAAAACAACTGTCCAGTGGATGCCGCCGCGCATCGATAATTTTTGCGTTTGGTAACATCAGGTGGATTAATCCAATACTTGGAAAATTATTGGGCATTTTGTCGGTAAAGTACGGCGATCCGCGACGGTGGCGTTGAGTTGTGCGCAAATAAGCTTCACCCAGTTCGCGCAAGTTGCCTTCATCCAGTTGTTGCACAGCTTCCGGGTAGGCAGGACCAACAGACCGGCTGGATAGGCTGCCGATGACTTTGCCCACGTCCGGCAATTCCGCAGTTCCTTCCACCTGACTGTGACTGGAAAGAATCTGTTCAATCAGGGTTGACCCTGAACGTGGCAGGCCGACGATGAATATTGGCATCGGCTGCGGCTGCCATTGGGGCTTGTGCCGAGTAATGAGGTCGGCGGTGAACACCGAGCGAATGCGTTGGTTGACAACCCTGGTTTCGACCGGGTCGTAAGAAATCTTCATCCGTTGAATTTCACAGGCCTGATCATAGTGCTCAAATGCCTTTTGAAACTGCCCCTGGTCCTCCCGTGCCTTGCCCAGCGCAAACAGAAAATGTACCCGAGCTTCCTCGTCCAGCGATTGTTCTGCCAGCCTCCGATCCATGTCCTGAATCTCGGCATCGGTGAAACGAAAGGTCTTGAGGTTGGCCAGGCTCCAGTACACCTCGCCGAAATTGGGACGTTGCTCGATGGCCTTTCGGTAGGCGTCAATGCCCTCTTGCTGACGGCCGAGGGTTTTCAGCAGATGCCCCATACCCACGTAAGCCGCAGGATGGTATGGACGCAATTCGATGGACAGGCGATAGGCTTCCAGCGCTTCTTCAAAACGCAACGCCACTGCCAGCATGCTGGCATGCATGTAAGTGACATGAGCATTGTGGGGGCTGCGTTTCATGGCGTCAGCAGTAACGGCCACGGCTTCGTCAAAGCGATCCTGCTGTTTGTAAACACGTGCCAGGTCAATCCGGGCATCGAGAAAAGCGGGTGCCAATTCCAGCACACGCAGCAATTTCTGCTCTGCACGACCCCATCGGCCTTTCTCTCCTGCTACTTTGGCCAGCAAACGTAGCGCATTGACATCGTCGGGGTTACTTTTTAGCAGATCCCGGCAAATGTCAGCACATTCATCTACTTTACCGGCATTCAATTTTTCACCTGCTTCTGCCAGCCGTTGCCGGTCAGGGGCCAGCCCAAACGCCTGCTCATACATCTTATCGGCTTCCTCACCCCTGCCGCTGGCTGCGAGAGCATGCCCGATTTTTGTGCGTATGGAATTTGATCCGGGGTCGAGCACTGCGGCACGCTGAAGCTGGTCGATTGCATCTTCTAACTGGTTCAACATGATCAATGCCTGGCCAAGGTACTCATAAGTCAGCGGAAACTGGGGTGCCAAATTTACCGCCTGGCGTAGAGGGTCCACTGCATCAGCGGGTTGCTTGCAAGCCAGCAAGGCTGCACCCAGCAGGGTCAGGAAGTCTGCGTCATTCGGGTTCGAAATCAATGACGAGCGACACACATCAGCCGCCTTTACCGGGTCCCCCAGGTGCAACAGATTCATGGCGTGTTCAAAATTCTGCTTGGCGATAGCTGCTTTCATATGTCAGACCAGGAAAGGGGAAGCGAACAACCGAACGAAAAACCGGACACCCACCAAGCAAGAGTATAGATACCGTCTCCATTATCAAGCAAATTTTCCGATTACAATTCCTCGAAGTCACTCTGTTACCACCAGTTGGCAGAGATGTCCTGATATGTGCCACCGACGTGCTAGCCGCGAGCCCGGCGGATCTGGTGTTCATCAACGGTAATGCCTACACTCTTTCCAAGGCATCTGGATACTCCCCAAATGCTGTTATGTGTAAACCATGTCTCCGGAATAATCTGTAAGCGATGTCTCAATAAGCACATTACCGCCGGTTTTGGCGGTAGTTCAAATTGATGTGAGACCGTAAAGGTGAGAACCTGAGGTTCGACCAATTCGCCAGGAGCGAATTTGAATGCAGCCGCGAAGCGGCAAACCGGAATGGCGACTGAGTAAATTCCTATGCGCCAGCTTTCGGCCGTTGCCAATAAAGCCGCACAGTACTGATAATATCGAAGCTATACTCAATCGGATTCGCGCTGAATTAGACCCTCCACTGCCATTTGATCGTCCATTCGTTCGCCATACCATTTCGGAATTGTCGTTTTTGAATCGATTTGCAAACCAGAAATAACGTTTTCTGCAGTTAATGTAGAAACGTTTCCGCGGAAACGTGTTTCGGGGC
>JBLHGQ010000152.1:0-6728 GCA_047614505.1 Rhodothermales bacterium
ATACTGGGCCACCGATTAAAAGAGGCAAATATGCAAGCCCAATCAGACTATATCAGACCCGTTCGGGAAACCGGTGCGCCAGGCAAGCCTTTGGCGCCATGGACTTATTCAAACCCTGAACTTTTTAACCTCGAATACGAGGCGTTTTTTCTTAAACGCTGGCAATTTGCCGGTCATGAAAATGATCTTCCTGGAGCCGGTGACTTTCTCACCGTAGATATCGGCCAGGCCAATGTCTTTGTAATGCGTGGGAATGACGGTGAGCTTCGAGCGTTCTTAAATGTTTGTCGCCACCGGGGTTCACGAATTCTGGAAGCAAGCGGAACCTGTCCGGGCGTTATCCGTTGCCCGTACCACGGCTGGAGCTATCAGCTCGATGGTTCACTGAAGACTATTCCGCAGGAACAAAACTTCCCGGATGCCGATCGTACCCAGTTGGGCTTGAATCAAGTGGAGTTAGAGGTGTTTTTTGGGCTTCTGTTTGTGCGTGTATTGCCTGGTGGTTCAAGTATTGAGCAAGATCTTGGCGCAACATCAGAGTTTTTTGAAAAATTCGGCATTGCACAATATGAAAAACTCCAACCGGCGGTAGAAGAAGTATGGGATGTTAACTGGAAAGTGGCCTGGGACAATTACCAGGAAAATTACCACATTCCTATCGGGCACCCGGGCTTGCAGAGGTTGTTATGCGAGAACGACGAATTCGGCGATTTTAGTAATGGGCTCAATTATGGAACGTTTGTATTGAGAGACAAACCATCCAAAGATCCAGACGAACGTTTATATCAGGAACTGTTCCACCACTCCTTTGGCAGAGTCCCGGACGAGCTTAAAGGAAAGTGGGTGCAAATCGCATTTCCGGTAAACCATGGCATTGAGTTTTATCCTGAAATGCTCGACATTTTTCAATTGATCCCGCTTGGACTGGAAAAAACCCTGGTACGCGCCTCATTCTATGTCCCAAAAGATCGATCTCCGGAAGAAATTGAATTGATCCGATTGAATTTGTTGATCAACAATCTGGTGAACCAGGAAGATATAACCTTGTGTGCGAGGGTTCAAAAAGGTTTGAAAACGCCGGGTTATGTTCCCGGTCCGTTATCCATGCAAGAAGATACCGTTTTCAAATTTCATGAATTGGTTCGTGATTTGCTACCTGTAAGTGCTTTAGCGCAGGCACCGACAATTGGCACACTTACTGAACTGAACGAGAAATTGTTGCTTGAGAAGGCGGCTGGTTGAACAAGTCAAACCGCCGGCGCATAACGCCGGGCGGTTTGTTGGTAAATCAAATAAAGCTTTTTCATTTAAGGCTGGAATAGTACGCAGCAAGGTTTGCAATGTCGTCATCAGTTAACGGCTTTGCCATTGCGCTCATTACCGGGTCGTTACGCTTACCATCACGAAAATCTTTCATTTGCTTGGACAGATACATGTCTTTCTGACCTGCCAGGTTTGGCCACATAGGGTTCATACTGACACCTTCAGCGCCGTGGCAAGCCATACAGGTAGCGGACTTGGTTTTGCCTGCTTCGGCGTCAGCAGCCAGGACAGATCCACTAAACATCAACATGGAAAACAATAATGTCATACAAGAATAGCTGGAGCGATTAAACTTCATTTTGAACCTCGTGTTAATTTTGTTCGGTTTGATAAATTAAGAATTTTCTACCGGTGAATTTTACCGGAATTTTGACTCCTGTTCATGTTTGATTCAATCTTTGGCCTATTAGTTCATGACTTGAAACAAGTTGATTACATTTTGCCCACCAATTGATATTTTGCCGGTCATGTCAGTGGCTGGATCAGGAAACAAATTCATGCGTTATTTTCTTATTGCTCTGTTTATCCTTCTATCGGCGTGCTCAAAAGAAGATGTTTCGAAGCCAATTTCCAGTTTTGGTGAATCGAAAGTCTGGCGTGTATCGATTTCACTGCCCGATATTGATCTTCCCGTTAGCTTATACATTGCGCATGACAGTAGCGAAGCGTGGTTTGCCAATGGGGCAGAAAGGGTTCAGGTTCCTGAGATTAAGCATGAAGGAAAAACCTGGACACTAAGATTTCCGACTTTCAACAACACCATGGTGTTGGAAGAAACAGAAACCGGTTTGAAAGGCAGTCTGACTCTGATCAAACGCGGATACGAACAAATCATGCCTCTTGAGGCTGAACCCGATGCAGGTTTTCGGTTTACAAAAGACGCACAGGCTCTGGTTGACTTCACTGGTCGCTGGGAGGTTGGATTCACGGATGATGAGGGCAAGGAATCAATTGGCGTGGGCGAATTCGATCAGCAAGGAGCAACTGTTTCAGGAACTTTCCTGACCCCACTGGGTGATTATCGTTATCTCGCTGGAGAGGTAGATGGAAATGTGATGCGACTTTCGACCTTTGATGGCGCACACGCATTTGTATTTACAGCAACAATGCTAACTGATGGCACGCTGGTTGGCGACTTCTGGTCCGGCACCAGTTGGCATGAGGCCTGGGTGGCAAGCCGAAACTTTGAGGCACGATTACCCGATGCTTATGCACTTACGTACCTGAAGGAGGGCTTTGACAGACTCGAATTCAGTTTCCCCGATTTGGATGGGCTTCCTGTAACTCTGGACGATGAGCAGTTTCGTAATAAGGTAGTACTGGTCAATTTATCCGGAACATGGTGTCCCAACTGCGCAGACGAAATGGAGTTTCTGTCAAAGGTTTATAAAGAACACCGTGAACAAGGACTGGAAATAGTGACTCTTCTTTTTGAGCATTTCGAGGATTTTACTCTCGCCGCACAGCAGGGCAAGGCACTGGTGGCTAAACATGATATTGATTTTAATGTTTTGGTAGCGGGCAGCTCGGATAAAGATGCCGCATCTAAAACCTTGCCCATGTTGAACCATGTTTTGGCGTTTCCAACCCTGATATTTGTTGACCGAACCGGAAAGGTACGCAAAATACATACCGGCTTCTCAGGCCCGGGTACCGGACAACATTATGATGATTTTAAGATTGCCTTCTCCCAAAATCTGGAAGGCCTGCTGGATGAGGAGGTACCGGAAGGACCTTAGGCAGGCCCGATATTCGAGATAAAATCAGGCATTTGAGGTTTGATCTCCTAGCCTGGTATTGTTTGCTTGAGCTTAATCGCTGCGTTTGGTTGGTTCAGCAGAAACTGTATTTGAATCCTTTTTTGTAACCGAGGTTTGGCTAACATCCAAATTTTCTTCGGCAGCCAACAAACCCGGAACATTCTGCGGCACAATGAAATTAGAAGTCAGCTCAGCAATGCCTTTCGCATCAGGTGCAGGTGCAGTCACCAGAAATAGCGTCGTTGCCAATAAAAGAGTGGTTTTCATAATACGTACTTCCCTGTACATCTGAGCCTGGTGTCATCGGTTTTAATTCCACCGCATGAACCATATTGGGCATCCCGCCCGGCTATTTTTGAATACTTCATCATCATTCTAGTACAAAATTGTCAATTCGTCTTGTTTATGTCGAAAAAAAGAGCAGCTTGCTCCTGTTGGGCTTGATTAGAAGAGCAAACCCGATGTTGTAACAGTCAGTAACACTCCAGAGAATCGACGTGTGCGAGTTGCGAAAGCGTCATATCCAGAATTCCATCCAACCCATTCAGGCTCACCTGGGCGGTGAAGCAATCCAGAAACCGAAGTTCCAGAACTCCCCAGGGTGACTCTTCTACATTTGATGCGCCCATCGGGGCAAACTGTCCGCCGCTGACTTCAAACAGGGGAATACTGATTGATTCGCCGAGATTGAAACCACCCTTGTACAAACCAACCATCCATTGCCGGCTACCGTTATTGCCAAAGCCGAAAAAATAAATTACAAAGCTGGACTCGTCGATAAAATGCAGCGTCACACCCTGTCCGTTAAGCGTTGAATCTATCCACGACCCTGTCAGCCCGCGTAGCTCCTGATTGACCTGATAACCGAGAATATTTTCCAGAATACTTTTGCTTTCCGGTGTCATGTTTCTTCGGGTCTGGCCTGCAGGAAAAGGCTCCTTAAGCATCAGGACACCAGTGCGGTCGACAAAGTCTTCCGGCAACCAGTGTCCGCTGACCCGCAAGCTACTAGTTGCCAGTCTGATTTTTGTCGCAAAATCGATGGGCAAATCAAGCGATACCGGGGCTTGAGCAGTGGGAAGACTTAATGGATTGCCAACATATTCAACCTGACCCTCAAGTTCGGACCACATTTTCTTGCCGCTCGCATCGCGGGTAAAGCCCGCAATTGCGGGTAACATGCGCGCGCCGCCACAATCCTGTGGTTGACCATCGGCCTCAACGGTAAAGCCAACAAAGCCAAGAATATGAGTGATCTCATGCAACAGTAAGGTATAAAGGTCATATTCATGGGGCGGTGGTGAACCCAATGATGCACTCAGAGGAAAGTCGAAGTTAACCAGCAACTCGCCTTCGTGGGTATGAACATGGGTTTTGTTTCGAAGGGCATCATAAATAATTGGTTTTTGAAAGCCATCCACGCATTGGAAAAAGGGGATACCGACGGCCAGAGTGTTTTGGTTAAGCCACGGGCTACGACTATCTATCAGGATTTTCGCAGATCCGGGTTCTCCGTTGAGTACCTGGCTTATCCGCGCAAATGTTGCCACGGCGACTGCTCTGCGCTCACTCCCTAATTGTGGGTGATCAAAACCGGTTCCGGTCTGGTCTTTGACATCTACGAACTCAAGATCAAATGAAGGGCTTTGGCCAACACTAAGAATATATTCACTTCCGGGAACTGATTCTTTGCCTATTGATTGACCACGCTCAGACTGCGCCACTGGAGTGCTCTGCGGCACGATGAAGTAGTCAGGGGCTGTCGATTGCGCACAAGCGAGATTCCAGGCAAGGCCCGAAAATAGAAAAGTTATGAAGAGCCGTCCTGGCCTCATGCTGTGACATCCTTGTACAGCGCTTTAAATCTCCCGGTAAATACTTACGGGAAACATCCACTATAGGCTTCCTGCCCATTGTGCTTAAAGCAAATTACTCCCTTTAGGAACCGCTGAATTATTCATGAACTCGTGTCTTGCGTCCAAAATTTCCAGCTTCTACGTTGCAAATCTCGGCAATAGCCAGCTATTACCTGCGATTCGCGCCTTGACTCTGAATATTTTGAATCACAATCTACTTCGCTCAGAATAAATCAGAGGTCCCTTAACTTAATTCTAGTGCAAATTTCCTGCTTTGCCCAACCTTTGCTTGAATATCATCAAAGCTGAGTGACGCCTGCAGTTCCTGCCACCAGCACCAGATCGGCCGGGCGAACGGCAAATAATCCGCAGGTAACCACTCCAGGAATATTGTTTATCAGTTTTTCCGTGGATACGGGATCAATCAAATCCATATTGTGAACATCCAGAATCCAATTGCCATTGTCTGTACTGAAGCCTTCCCTCCACTGGGGTTGACCCCCCATTGCGACCAGTTTGCGGGCAACAAAACTACGTGCCATGGGAATCACTTCGATCGGTAGAGGGAAAGCGCCGAGAATGCCAACCCTTTTGTTTTCATCGACAATGCAGACAAATTTGCGGCTTGCACCGGCAACAATTTTTTCACGAGTAAGAGCACCACCACCGCCCTTGATCAGCCTTCGGTGAGTGTCAAACTCATCCGCACCGTCAATATAAAGATCCAGATCACCGCTTTGGTTGAGATCCTGAACCCGGATACCGTGGGCTTTCAGTAGTTGAGTGGTGGCATCGGAGCTGGAAACTGCAGCTTCAATGCGCCGACCACTTTGAGCAAGTGCGTCTATGAAGCAATTCACTGTACTACCTGTTCCAACGCCGATTACGCTGCCTTCTTCAACCAATTGCACAGCAGCCTGAGCAACTTCCCGTTTCATTTCGTCCTGACTCATGATGTTTCCAGAGAAAGAACAAAATCCCAGTGTTGCTTGCTCACCGGCATCACAGAAAGACGGTTACCGCGCCTGATTAATGCGAAACCGTCCAACTCATCCATATGCTCTTTCAACTGTGCAAGGCTGATCGGGTTTTTGAGTTTCCGCTTGAACAGAATATCCACCATCATCCAGCGGGGATTCTCTGGATCACTTTTAGGATCGAAGTGATGGTCGAGTGGATCAAAAGCGGTGTGGTCCGGATAAGATTCCGAACAAACTTCAGCAATGCCCACGATTGCGGGGACATCAGTATTGGAATGGTAATAAAACACACCGTCTCCAGGCTTCATATCGTCCCGCATAAAATTACGGGCCTGATAGTTTCTTACGCCATCCCAGTGCGTTTTCTTACCTTTTGAGCTGCGTAGATCATCGATACTGAATGCATCGGGCTCACTTTTCATTAACCAGTAGGACATGGTTTTGTTTTCCTTCTCATTAAAATTGAATCCGGCCATTTTCGCTTATCAATCCATGCAGCGGCACATCAAAGTGATCAACAGGTACTTCATCCACTTCCTGCACGCCGTAAGCTACGCCGATCAAACGTGGACCGCTCATGGCCCGCAAAGGCGTTAATAGCCGATCATAATAGCCCGCCCCCATGCCTAGCCTGCGCCCCTTTCTGTCCCATGCAACCAGGGGAATCAGCAAAAGATCGAGATTTAAGGTTTCAACCACCGGCTCGAGCGCGGGTTCTGGAATTTTGAATTGATTTTCGACCATGACGCTCTGTTGCCGCCAGCGGTGCAATTTCATTGACGTGCGTTGTCCGGATTCCAGCACCGGCA